>NZ_JBBMMC010000002.1:0-341841 GCF_037936805.1 Nocardioides epinepheli
TACATCGCCCGCGAGATCTACCGACACCTCGCCACCACAATGGCTTGACAACCCATAGAAGCGTCTCAACCTCCGGCGTCGGCGCTCGCTTGCTCAACCCCCGGCGGGGCCTGCGGGCCCACGCGCCGCCCGGACGCCCTCTGATTGAGTGGAGCCATGTCGGAGCCGGTGGTCCAGATGCTCTGGGAGCGCGAGGCTCCGGGGCGTGTGCTCCAGGAGCGGTTCGGGTTCGCGGACGCCGCCGCGGCGGCGCGGTGGGTCGGGACGACGACGCGGGAGCACTGGGGGATCTCGGTGACGCGCTGCGAGCGGATCGTGATCAGCGCGGGCAGCGCGCTCGCGTGGGTCACCACGGTCTCGGAGGGGCGGATGATCCTGAAGTGGTCGGTGGTGCCGGAGCTGTTCGCACGGCTCGGGCAGATCGCCCGGCTGACTCGATGGCTGGACGACCGGGGGATCCCGGTGTCCGCGCCGGTGCCCTCGACGTCGGGCGCGCTGCAGGTGGAGACGGCAGGGAGGGCGATGGGCCTCCAGCGGGTCCTCGACGGCGACCTGCTCGATGCGGCGGACGAGCCGAGCGTGCACGCGGCCGGAGCGACGCTCGCGCGCTTGGATCGCGCCCTGGGTGATTACCCGGACGCCGCCACGCTGGGTGGCGACGGGTTCGCAGAGTCTCCACGAGAGGCGATCACGCGCTGGGCCGAGTCGGCGGGCCCGCACGTGCCGGCCGCCGTGAGCGAGATGCTGAGCCGGCTCGCCGCCGAAGGTCCGGACGACCTGCCTGCCCAGCTCGTCCACGGCGACTATCGCGCCGCCAACCTGCTGTGCGCGGGGAGTGAGGTGGTCGCGGTCCTCGACTTCGAGGAGGCGCGCACCGAGCACCGGGTCAACGCGCTGGCCCGCTCCGCGGTGCGGCTCGGCACTCGCTTCCACGACTGGGCGCCGGTCTCGAACCGGGTGCACGAGAGGTTCCTGGCCGGCTACGAGGCGGTGCAGCCGTTGACGCCGGCCGAGCGGGCGTGGTGGCCGGGGTTGCTGCTGTGGCACACGGCCCAGCGCGTGCCGTCAGGCTCCGACCCGACCGGATGGGCCGCATCGACGAAGGAGCTGCTCGTCAGGGCGTGACGCCGTGCTCGACCATGGCAGCGTACGGGTCGACCGGGTCTCCGCCTCCGGGGCGGACCTCGACGTGGAGGTGGGAGCCGGTGACGTTACCGGTGGAGCCGACGGTGCCGATGATCTGGTTGCCGATGACCTGGTCGCCGACCGAGACGAGGAAGTCGGTCTGGTGGCAGTACCAGATCTCGGTGCCGTCTTCGAGGGTGACGACGGTCTTGTTGCCGTAGGAGCCGTCGGAGCCGGCGAAGGTGACGACGCCGTTGGCGATGGCGTGGATCGGGTCACCGTTCTCGCCGTTGAAGTCCAGGCCGGTGTGGTAGCTGGCCCACAGTCCGTAGTCGCCGAACTCGGCGGTGGTGATCGAGGGGTTGAGCGGGAGGAACCAGCGGTTCTCCTCGATCTTCTCGGCCTCCCTCTGTGCCTCCTGGGCGAGGGCGCCGAGCGCGTTGTCGCGCTGGGCGGCCTGGGCCTCGGTGGCAGCCTGGAGATCTCCCTGGTCGGATCCGGACCCGCCCCGGTCGGCCGAGCGGCTCAGGGTGTCACGAGAGCCGACGGCGCCCATGGCGCCGTTGCCGCTGAGTGCGGTGGCCGGCCGGACGTCGTTGACGACCGTGTGCGCCAGAGCCGGTCCGGTCGGCTGGTTGCCCGCGGTGAGGGCCCCGCCGACGGCGACGGCCAGGACGGTGAGACCGACCAGGATCGGCGGAGAGGGCAGACCGCGGAACAGGGGACCGCGGGAGCCGGCGTGCTTGACGGCCTTGCGCTTGCCGCTGGCGCCCGCTCGACTCGCGCCGGCCAGGGGCGCGCCTGAGGACGACGCGGGCTCGGCGACCACAGCGGCCGCTGCCGTCGTGGGAGCCTCGGCGATCGTCTCGGCCGTCTCGGCGACCTGCGGCTGCGCCTCACGAATCGTGGGGGCGGGCGCCTCCGGCGCCTGCGTGGGTCGAGCGATCCGACGGCCGACGTAGTGCGCCTGCGACGAGGTCTCCTCGAGACGAGACGGCGCGCGGCCTTCGGCTCTGTGGCTACCCATTGGTCAGGCGACTCCGTTGCTGGTCCGGTGCTGGCTCACGTGCACGCAGGGGAGACGTGCTGATCAGTGGTGTTCAAGCGAGTGTCGAACAAACGTCGAGCACTCTAACCGATGCCTCGACGAGGTCGAGAATTCCCTCCACATGATTGTGGACGAGCGCGCCGCCACGCGCGGCAGAACCGCGAAGTTGTGGTGCGAACCACTCCTCGACGAGCGCCGTATCAGGTCTCGCGCCCGCGCAAAGCCGAACCGATCGGATCGTCTAGGGTGCGCTGAGGAGACACGCCACGTGCGCGGCCCGCGCCCGAAGGCTCCACCTCGGGCACCATCGACCGGCGACTGATCGAGAACCTGGGCCGCTTCGCCGCGTGACGACCGTATCGAGAACAATCGAAGACCGTCGAGAACTATCGAGACCTATCGAGAACGTGGTGAACCAGTGGACCTGATGGAGTTTCAAGCGAAGGAGCTCTTCGCCAAGCATGGGGTGGCGACGACCCTCGGGATCGTCGTCGAGGACGCCGAGGCCGCGAAGGCCGCCGCCGAGGAGTTCGGCGGCGTCACGGTCGTCAAGGCCCAGGTGAAGGTCGGAGGCCGCGGCAAGGCCGGCGGCGTGAAGCTGGCCAAGACGCCGGAGGAGGCCTTCCAGTACGCCAGCGACATCCTCGGCATGGAGATCAAGGGCCTCACCGTGAACCGGGTGCTGGTCACCCCCGCGACCCCGCCCGAGGAGGAGTACTACTTCTCCTTCCTGCTCGACCGCGCCAACCGCAACTACCTGTGCATCGCCTCGGTCGAGGGCGGCGTGGAGATCGAGGAGGTCGCCAAGACCAACCCCGACGCCGTCAAGAAGATCGCGATCGACCCCGGCGCCGGCGTCGACGAGGCCAAGGCCCGTGAGATCGCCACCGAGGCGAAGTTCCCCGAGCCGGTCTTCGAGCAGGCCGTGGAGATGATCCAGTCGCTCTACAAGGTCTTCGTCGAGGAGGACGCCACCCTGGTCGAGGTGAACCCGCTCGCGCGGCTCGCCGACGACAAGCTCGAGGCACTCGACGGCAAGGTGTCCCTCGACGACAACGCCTCCGAGGTGCGTCACCCCGACCACGCGCAGTTCGAGATCAAGGACGAGACCGACCCGCTCGAGGCGAAGGCCAAGGAGAAGGGCCTCAACTACGTCAAGCTCGACGGCGAGGTCGGCATCATCGGCAACGGCGCGGGCCTGGTCATGTCGACCCTCGACGTCGTCGCCTACGCCGGCGAGAAGCACGGCGGCGTGAAGCCTGCCAACTTCCTCGACATCGGCGGCGGCGCGAACGCCCAGGTGATGGCCGACGGGCTCGACGTCATCCTCGGCGACGACCAGGTCAAGAGCGTGTTCGTGAACGTCTTCGGCGGCATCACCGCCTGCGACGAGGTCGCCAACGGCATCAAGGGCGCGCTCGAGATCCTGGGTGACTCCGCGACCAAGCCCCTCGTCGTCCGCCTCGACGGGAACAACGTCGACAAGGGACGCGCGATCCTCGATGAGCTGAACCACCCGCTGGTGACGCAGGTCGACACCATGGACGGCGCAGCCGACAAGGCCGCCGAGCTCGCCCACGCCCAGAGCGCCTGAGACCGGAAGAGGCCAGACAATGTCTATTTACCTGAACAAGGACAGCAAGATCATCGTCCAGGGCATGACCGGTGGGATGGGCTCCAAGCACACCACCCTCATGGTCGAGGCCGGCGCCAACATCGTCGGCGGCGTCAACGCCCGCAAGGCCGGCACCACCGTCGAGCTCGGCGGCAAGGAGCTGCCGGTCTTCGCGAACGTGGCGGAGGCGATGGAGAAGACCGGCGCCGACGTGTCGGTGGTCTTCGTGCCGCCCGCCTTCACCAAGGACGCCTGCATCGAGGCCATCGACGCCGGCATCGGCCTGCTCGTGGTCATCACCGAGGGCGTGCCGGTGCAGGACACCGCCGAGGTGTGGTCCTACCTCGACGGCAAGGACACCCGGATGATCGGCCCCAACTGCCCCGGCATCATCACGCCGGGAGAGTCGCTTGCCGGGATCACCCCGCACACCATCGCGGGCTCCGGCCCGATCGGCCTGGTCTCGAAGTCGGGCACCTTGACCTACCAGATGATGTACGAGCTCAAGGACTTCGGCTTCTCCACCGCCATCGGCATCGGCGGCGACCCGATCGTGGGCACCACCCACATCGACGCGCTCGCCGCGTTCGAGGCCGACCCCGACACCAAGGCGATCGTGATGATCGGCGAGATCGGCGGCGACGCCGAGGAGCGGGCCGCCGCCTACATCAAGGACAACGTGACCAAGCCGGTCGTCGGCTACGTCGCCGGGTTCACCGCACCCGAGGGCAAGACCATGGGTCACGCCGGCGCCATCGTGTCCGGGTCCTCGGGCACCGCCGCGGCCAAGAAGGAGGCCCTCGAGGCCGTCGGCGTGAAGGTCGGCAAGACGCCGTCGGAGACCGCCGCGCTGATGCGCGAGATCCTCGCCGAGAGCTGACCCGCGCACCACGACCCAGAACGGCCCCGGGCACTGCCCGGGGCCGTTCGCGTTCTAGGACATGCCCTAGGCGTGGGGGAGGTCAGAGGTCGGCCAGCGCGGCGACGACCTTGGCGGAGTCGTGCTCGGCCGCCCGTACCTGTGCCTTGATGTCAGGCGCGGAGCCATCGCCTCTGCTGTAGGAGGTCGCGAGGTACAGCGCACGACCCTCCCGCACGACCACGAGGACCTCGAGGTCGTCGGAGAGCTCCCCGCCGCTGCTGTACCGGTGGGTGAAGATCACCCGGCGCGGAGCCTTGCTCACCATGTCGTAGACATGGTCGGTGCTTCCGACGGTGGTGACCGGGCAGCCGACCACGGCCAGCCGCAGCGCGCTCAAGGCAACCTTGGCCGCGCCGTCGTCGGCGTAGAGGGCCAGCGTGCGTGCGCGACGTTCGCCGGACCCATCGTTGAAGGTCACGCCGGCGACGTCGACAGTGTCGCGCGTGCTCCAGGCGTTGAGCCCGCATCGGTCGATGTCGTCCACCCCGGAGCTGACGGTGACCTCGACCGGGCTGCCGTCGCCGTTCGTGGCGGGCAGGCCGGCCGCCAGCGGGAACTCGGATGCGATCTCCCCGGCCCAGGTGGGGGCTGTGGTGTCTTCACGGGGGAGGGAGATCGGCGGGTAGCCGTAGCCGTTCGCGTTGTCGGTCGGATCACCGCCGCTCTGCGCGGCCATTATCCCGATGACGGTGACACCCACGGCCGCGAGCCCCATCGTGATCCTGGCGCCTGGGCTCCGCGTGACCGAGCTGCTGCCCCCCATGGTCCTGTCCTTCCTCCGGTGTTCCCTGGTGTGTGGGCAGTAGGACCCGACCGGGTCGTCGCGGTTCCCGCCTGGATTCAGAGGTCGGCCATCGCGGTGACGACCTCAGCCGAGTCGTGCTCGGCCCGGCGGACGGTCTTCTCGATGTCGCCGTAGGGGCCCCCGCCCTCGTTGTAGTAGGACGCGAGGTACAGCGCCGGCCCGACCTGCACCACCTCGAGGACCTCGAGCCCGGGCGACACCCGCCCGTCGTAGCGGTACTGGTGGGAGTAGGTGACCCGCCCGGGACCCTCCGTCACGACGTCGTAGAGCTGGTCGGTGTCACGGACGGTCTCGTCGGGGCACGCGGCGACAGTCGCGCGCAGCTTCTTGAAGGCGGCGCGGGCGGCAGCCTGGTCGGGGTAGAGCGCCAGCGTGCGGGAGCGGAAGTCCTCGGCCTCGCCGGTGTACTTCGCCCCGGCGAGGTCGACGGTGTCGCGCGGGCTCCACGTCTCCGTGCCGCACATCGTGAACGCCATGACTCCGGGACGGTCGGTCACCTCGACCGGCGTGCCGTCGTCGCCATTGGTGGCGGGCAGCCCCGAGGTCAGCGGGAAGTCGGGCGGGATCTCGCTAGCACCCGTGCTCGGCGGCGTCGACGGCGCCTGTGTCGTCGGCTCGCTGGTCGGGTCGTCCGTACCGCCGGGGCCGCCCGGGCTGGTCGACCGGGTCGTGCTGGAGTCGCTGTCGCCGGCCGCCGAATCGCCGCTGTCATCGCCGCATCCGGCGAGCCCGAGGGTCAGCAGCGCTGCGCTCGCCGCCGCCAGGGCGATCCGGACGCGGGTGGTCGAGGTGGTGCTGATGCTGGCCATGGCCGCTCCTGTCGTTCGGTCTGGACAGGTAGGACGCGGCCCACGGCCTAGAAGTTGGCTCAGCGCCCCCCGGGCGGGGGCATCTCTCCCAGTCGCTCCTGGGCGCGCCGGGCGAGGGCGATGAAGTCTTCGTCGGAGACGGCGGCCCCCTTGGCCTCGACCAGGGTCAGCTGACCGACCGCGTGGTCCGAGCGCAGGATCGCCATGTGGAAGGTCCACGACGTGCCGGGAACCTTCACGTTGATCCGCCACGCCGTCAGGGCGGCCCGGGCGTCGGTCTGGTCGGTGAGACGCTCGATGGTGGTGTTGAGCTTGCGCGTCTCGCAGCTCGCCAGCTGATCGCGCACTCGATCCACCAGCGCGATGGCCTGCGGCCGGGGCAGCGCGCCCACCGTCTCGGTGACGCCGAACTCCCGGGGGAGGTTCGCGGTGGGGATCAGGAAGGTCCGCGTGGTGTTGCGTGTGAAGGGAGCGCCGCTGACCTTGCCGGTGAAAGACGTCTGGTCGCAGCTGGTCGCGGCGGCGTTCGTGGTGGCCTTCTTCGGGCGCGTGCCGACCCAGGCCTCGTCGACGCCGTCGACCGGTGGCAGGTCGAGCTCGGAGATCAGCGCGGGCTGCCGTCCGACCGGTAGCGGGGCGCGATCCTCCACCCGGGGGCGGGGCGGCGCGCAGGCGCCGCCACCCGGCAGGGCGCACAGCGCGCCCACGGCGCGAGCCAGGAGCCCCGCGGACGCCGCCGGCTCGCCAGCGTCCGTGGCATCTGCGGAGGCGACCGCCAGCATGGTCGTGGTGGTGAGCAGGCCGGTGCGCGAGATCCCGACGACGTAGGTCGTGACCGGGTCGCTCGCCGAACGCAGCACCACCTGGAGGACCTCGTCGCCGACCCGCGTGGGGGTGCGCGTGGCCAGCAGCTGCATCCGTGGCTCGGTGCAGCGGGCGAACCACGAGGTCGTGGCGCGGAAAGCGCGTCGCGCCGCCCGCGGCTTGGCCGAGGCCTCGGTGAACTCGGTCAGCGTCGCGGCCGGCTGTCCCTTGTCGCTGGACTTGAAGGTACGCACCAGCGCGGCGGTCCCGTGAGGGTCGGCGTACCGCGTGGTCTGGCAGGGCATGACCAGGCCGTTGCCTGTGCTGTTGTCCGTGGTGCGCCCGGCGGTCCAGGTGCGCTTGCCCGGAAGTACCTCCGCCAGCTGCGCCGGGCTGAGCAATGCGGTGTCGGGGAGCACCATCTCGACCTCGGTCTCCACGTCGGTGTGGTCGACGGGCGGCGTCGTGGGGTCCGGCGCCGGCGTGCTCGGGTCATCGGCGAAGAGAGTGGGCCGCACGCCGGCGGCATCGGTGACGACGGCGCCGCTGGCCACGAGTACGCCGACGGTCGCCAGCACCCCCGCCAGCGTGTGCGCCCGTCCGCGGGCGTTGCCTGCTCGGCGCACGATCGTGGAGCGTGGGAACCGGGTGGCCTCGTCGGTGCGCCCCTGCACCGACGCGGCGAGCACGTCGAAGACCGAGCGCAGCTCGCTGCCCTCGACGTCGAGGGCGAGCGAGAGCGCCGCCACTCCCGACTGGAGCTCGCGTTCGGCACGCTCGAGCGGCAACCCCACCTCGCGCGCCATCTGCGGCATCGACACCGCCGCGAGCTGGGTCAGCACGACCGCCTTGCGTTGGGCGGTGGAGAGCTTGCCGAGCGCGTCCAGGATCTCGCGGACCTCGGGATGGATGTCCTTCTCGCGGTGCCACACCTTCGCCGAGTGCCGACGCTGGGCCAGTCGCCAGGCGTGCGGGCCGACGACGTCCTCAGGGCGCTCTCGACGCGACAGCTTGCGCCAGCGCTGCCAGCCGACGACGAAGGCGTCGCGCACGGCCTTGCGGGAGGCGGCGAGATCGCCGGTCAGCGCATAGGTCTGCACGAGCAGTCGTTCGCGGGCGTCGACGTAGAACGCGTCGAACTCGTCTGGCTGTTTCATCGCCGGTCCACGGTAGACGAGACAGGGTCGGACCTCCGACTCGTCAAAGTCCTCCCGGCTCACCCGGGGTTCGCGCTCGCCCGGCGTGGGACCGCCGCCTGAGCCGCTCGACGGGTCACGATGGATCGGCCATGACCTCACTCCTACCCCATGAGTCCCGTGCCCGCCGGCGTAGCGCCGATGAGGTGCGCGACGACCTCGCGACCCGCCGCCCGCTCGTGCTGGTCGCCGGGCTGGGTGGCGTCCTCGCGGCCGGCTCGACGCTGCTGGTGTGTCTCGCGCTCGGGGTTGCCGGCTGGTTCCTCACCGACGGCGGAGCGCACGGCGCCCCGCGCGACGGCCTGCGGATCGGTGCGCTCGGCTGGCTGATGGGCCACGGCTCGGGCGTGCGGGTCGACGGCGTCCAGATCACCGCGATGCCGCTGGGCGTCACGGCGGTGTGCGCCTGGGTGCTCTGGCGGATCGGCCAGCGGATCGGGGTGTCGGTCTCCGGCCACGGCCCCGACGCCGACGGCGTCCTGGACGGTCGGCGCGACCTCGTCGTGCCGGCCGCCGGCCTGCTGCTCACCCTCGGCTACGTCCTGACCGCTGTGGCCACTCTCACACTCGCGGGGACCGACGCGACGGCGCCGAGCGCCCAACGGGTCGTGCTCTGGTCGCTGCTGCTGTGCCTGCTCGCCGGGGTCCCCGGCATCGCCGTGGGCTCCGGCCGGGCGGCCGTCTGGACCGCCGACCTGCCGCCCACGGTACGGGCCGCCGCTCACGTCGCCCGGCGACTGCTCGTGGTGTGGTCGGCGCTGTGCCTGGCCGTCTTCCTCCTCGCTCTGGTCCTCGACCTGAGCACCGCCGCGAACGTGATGGGACAGCTCGGCGGCGGTGGGGGAGCGGTCGCGATCGTCGTGGTCCTCGGCCTGGCGCTGCTGCCCAACGCCGGTGTGTTCACCGGCTCCTACCTTCTCGGTCCCGGCTTCACCGTCGGCACCGGAACCGCGGTGACTCCCGGCCTGGTCGTGCTCGGCCCCCTGCCGGCGTTCCCGATGCTGGCCGCGCTGCCCGACGAGGGCTCCGGAGGGTGGACCGGCTGGCTGGTGGTGGTGCCGCCGCTGGTCGCCTGCGCCGTCGTCGCCTGGTCGCAGTGGACCTGGCCCACCGCCTACTACGTCGAGGCGGCCGTGCGCGGGGTCGCCGGCGGAGTCGCGGCCGGGGTGCTCTTCGGCATCGCGGCGACCCTGGCCGGCGGAGCGGTCGGACCCGGGCGGATGGCCGACGTCGCGCCCTACGCCTTCGACACCCTGATCCACGCGCTCACCTCGTTCGGGCTCGGTGGGCTGGTGGGCGCCGTGGCGATGACCTGGTGGCAGCGCCGCTCGATGCCGATCGAGATCGTGCTCGACGGCGACGCCGAGGACGCCGACTGACGCCGGTCGAGTGGCCGATAGTCTCGCTGCCGTGTCCGCATCGCCCGCCCGCCTGGTCGTCCTCGTCTCCGGCAGCGGCACCAATCTCCAGGCCCTGCTCGACGCGTGCGGCGAGTCCGGCTACGGCGCCGAGGTGGTCGCCGTCGGCGCCGACCGTGACGGCATCGAGGGACTGGCCCGTGCCGGGCGGGCCGGGGTGCCGACGTTCGTGCAGCGGGTGTCCGACTTCGACTCGCGGGCCGCGTGGGACGAGGAGCTCGCCCGCGTGGTGGAGGGCCACCGGCCCGACCTCGTGGTGCTCGCCGGGTTCATGAAGCTGGTGGGCGAGGCCTTCCTGGCCGCCCACGGTGGCCGCACCGTCAACACCCACCCGGCGCTCTCGCCGTCCTTCCCGGGGATGCACGGGCCCGCCGACGCGCTGGCCTACGGCGTCAAGGTCACCGGGTGCACGCTGTTCGTCGTTGACGCCGGTGTCGACACCGGCGCGATCGTGGCGCAGACCGCGGTCGCGGTGTCCGACGACGACACCGAGGCCACGCTCCACGAGCGGATCAAGGGCGCCGAACGGGTGATGCTCGTCGACGCCGTCGGGCGGATGGCACGCGAGGGCTTCATCGTCGACGGACGCCGGGTGCGGTTCGGCCGCACCGCCGATCCGCAGTAGGCTGAGGCCACACGACTGGCGCAGGTGGGCCACCACCGGGGAGTGAACCGTCGACGGCCATCGACCGCCTGGGTGGCCCCGGAGCGACGTTGTCCTCGACCCCAGGAGCACCAGATGGCCGACCAGATCCCGATCCGCCGCGCACTCGTCTCGGTCTATGACAAGACCGGCCTCGACGACCTCGTCCGCGGTCTCCACGACGCCGGGGTCGAGCTCGTCTCGACCGGTGGATCCGCGGCCCGCATCGAGTCGCTCGGTCTCCCGGTGACCCGGGTCGAGGAGCTCACCGGCTTCCCCGAGTGCCTGGACGGGCGGGTCAAGACGCTGCACCCCCGCGTGCACGCCGGCATCCTCGCCGACCGGCGGGTCGACTCCCACGTCGAGCAGCTCGCCGAGCTCGAGGTCGAGCCGTTCGACCTCGTCGTCGTGAACCTCTACCCGTTCCGCGACACGGTGCTGTCCGGCGCGACGCCCGATGAGTGCGTCGAGCAGATCGACATCGGCGGGCCCTCGATGGTCCGGGCGGCCGCCAAGAACCATCCCTCGGTCGGCGTCGTGGTCTCGCCGGAGGCCTACGACGAGGTGCTCGCCGCGGTCGCCGCCGGCGGATTCACGCTCGAGCAGCGGCGCCGACTGGCCGCGGAGGCGTTCGCGCACACGGCGTCCTACGACGTCGCGGTGGCCTCCTGGATGGGCAGCGTGCTCACCGACACCAGCGACGGCACCGGATTCCCCGAGTTCACCGGCGCGACCTGGGACCGCGCCGCGGTGCTGCGCTACGGCGAGAACCCGCACCAGCCCGCCGCGCTCTACCGGCACTGGCGCGGCGGCCTCGCCGGCGCCGAGCAGCTGCACGGCAAGGAGATGTCGTACAACAACTACGTCGACACCGACGCCGCCCGCCGCGCGGCCAACGACTTCGCCGAGCCGGCGGTCGCGATCATCAAGCACGCCAACCCGTGCGGCATCGCGGTCGGCGCCGAGGGCGACGACATCGCCGACGTCCACCGCCGCGCCCACGAGTGCGACCCGACCTCCGCCTTCGGCGGCGTGATCGCGGTCAACCGCCCGGTGTCGGTGGCGATGGCCGAGCAGGTGGCCGAGATCTTCACCGAGGTGATCGTCGCGCCGGCCTACGAGGAGGGCGCGGTGGAGATCCTGCAGGGCAAGAAGAACATCCGGATCCTGGTATGCCCGCTCGACGAGCACCCCGACCCGGTCGAGTTCCGGGCGATCAGCGGCGGCGTCCTGATGCAGCGGGTCGACCACGTCGACGCTCCCGGAGACGACCCCTCCACCTGGACCCTCGCCACCGGCACGGCCGCCTCGCCCGAGACCCTGGCGGACCTCGCCTTCGCCTGGCGGGCCTGCCGCAACGTGAAGTCGAACGCCATCCTGCTCGCCAAGGAGGGCGCCTCGGTCGGCATCGGGATGGGCCAGGTCAACCGGGTCGACTCCTGCCGGCTCGCGGTCTCCCGCGCCGGCGAGCGGGCGGCCGGCTCCGTGGCGGCGTCCGACGCCTTCTTCCCCTTCGAGGACGGCCCGCAGATCCTCATCGACGCCGGCGTCACCGCCATCGTCCAGCCCGGCGGATCGGTGCGCGACGAGCTCACCGTCAAGGCTGCCGAGGCCGCCGGCGTCACGATGTACTTCACCGGCACCCGCCACTTCGCGCACTGACCCGCCTCCACGCTGACCCGTCAGCCATAGCTGACGGGTCAGCGTCGGATCTCCACAGAGTGCTGTGGAGAGAGGGCGTGCCCGTGCGGGATCAGCCGGGTTGGTCGGGGATGGAGCCGGCCAACCAGTACAGCGCGATCGCGACCCCGAAGAGCAGGACGACGTCGAGCACGCGATGCCGGACGGCGAGCATGCCGGCGTCGCGGCGGGGGAGGACCAGCCGGAGCAGCCCCGCCACGGCCAGGCCGGCCGCGAGCACCCGGATGCCGACGCGCCAGTCGCCGTTGACGACGATCCCGATCGCCGTGGCGGCCGTGACCAGGATCGCCAGGTAGAAGGCGCCGCCGACCGTCGAGGGATAGCGTCGCGGCTCGTCGCCGCCGTCGTCGAGAGGGGGACCGTCGCCCGCGCCGGGATCGGGCGCGGTGTCGGCCGGGTCGGGGTCGGTCATCACGCGTCGGAGGCCGCCGCCAGGCTCTCGGCTCGCTCGACGATGTTGCTCAGCAGCATCGCTCGGGTCATCGGGCCCACGCCCCCCGGGTTGGGGGAGACCCAGCCCGCGACGTCCCACACGTCCGCGGCGACGTCGCCGGCGATCTTGCCGTCGACGCGCGAGACGCCGACGTCGAGGACGGCGGCGCCCGGCTTGACCATGTCGCCGGTGATCAGGTCGGGCACTCCGGCAGCCGCGATGACGACGTCGGCGTTGCGGGTGTGCGCGGCGAGGTCGCGGGTGCCGGTGTGGCACAGGGTGGCCGTGGCGTTCTCGGAGCGACGGGTCAGCAGCAGGCCGAGCGGCCGCCCGACGGTGAGTCCGCGACCGACGACGACCACCTCGGCGCCGTTCAGCTCGATGCCGTGGCGGCGCAGGAGCTCGAGGCAGCCGATCGGCGTGCACGGCAGGGAGCCGGCCTCGCCGAGCACGAGCTTGCCGAGGTTGACCGGGTGCAGGCCGTCGACGTCCTTGTCGGGGTCGACGCGCGAGAGGAGCCGGAACTCATCGAGCCCGGTGGGCTGCTGGACCAGGAAGCCGGTGCAGGCGGGGTCGGCGTTGAGCTCGTCGATGACGGCCTCGACCTCCTCCTGGGTGGCGGTCGCGGGGAGGTCGCGGCGCAGTGACTCGATGCCGATCTCGGCGCAGTCCTTGTGCTTGGCGCCGACGTACCAGTGTGAGCCGGGGTCGTCGCCGACGAGCACCGTGCCGAGTCCGGGCACGACGCCACGCTCGCGCAACAGGGCGATCCGCTCGGCCAGCTCGGCCTTGATGATCTTGAGGGTGGCGGAGCCGTCGAGTCGCTTGGCAGTCACGGCGTCAGTCTAGGGATGGAGGGAGGGCGTCACGCACCCACCGGCGCCCCGACCTTGTGCAGGTAGCGCTCCGCGGCGCGCGCCGCCGGGTGAGAGGCGACGGCGGCGGCCACGCCGATCCCGGCGATCACGGCCCATCCGGGCGCGCCCCACTGGAGGGCGAGGAAGGTGTAGAGGGCAGGGAAGACGATCGACTCGACCTGGTAGCCCATTCCCCACACGCCCTGGTAGTCGCCGAGGCGGCGGTGGTCGGACAGCTCCGCGGCGAACCCCCAGCTAGACGCCGACTGCCACAGCTCGGCGCCGGTGATCGTGATGTGGCCGACCCAGATCAGCACGATCGAGATCCAGCCGGTGGTCTCGTGCGTCACGCTCAACACCAGGCAGGACAGCACGAAGGCCCACCCCGACCAACGCACCGCCCGCAGCGCTCCGGTGACCGTGTCGGCGCCTCGGGAGGCCCGGACCTGGAGCAGTACGGCGAGCACCGTGTTGGTGCCGAACAGCCAGGCGAGCAGCTCCTGGGGCGCGTCGGTCCGCTCCACCAGCCACAGCGGCACGACGACGTTGAGCAGCACCTGGTTGGAGCTCAAGACGCCGTTGCAGACCGAGAGGATGACGAAGCCCGGGTTACGCAGGGCCGCGGGACCCAGGTGCTCCAGCGGGCTGTCGGCGGCCCGCGGCGGACGGGAGATGCCGGGCAGGAAGGCGATCATCACCGCGTTGAGGATCAGCAGGGCGCCGGTGAGCAGCGGGACGGCGATGATCGCCTCGCGCGTGCCGATCCCGAGTGCGACGCCGCCCGCGCCGGCGCCGAGGGTGTATCCCACGTTGCGGGCGGCTCGCATGTAGGCCATCGAGCGCACCCGGGTCTCCCGGGGGAAGATCGCGATCCGGTAGACCTCGCGGGCCGAGCGGCCGGCGGTCTCCACCGAGGCCAGCACGGCGAGCATCGTGACGAACAGCGCGAACGAGCCGATCGCCGGCCACAGCAGGTAGAGCACGGCCTCCAGCAGGGAGGAGATCACCCACAGCGGCTTGGCGCCCACGACGTCGGTGAGCCGGCCCAGCGGGATCGAGAGCGCCAGGCTGACCCCGGCGGCCACCGACATGCCGAGCCCGACCTGGGCGCCGCTGAGCCCGACGATCTGGGTGAAGAACACCGCGGTGCCGGTGAGGAACGAGCCGGTCGCGAATGCCGACAGGACGCACTGGAGCGCGAGGTTGCGCTCGAGCTTCGTAGGTGGGACCAGCCCGCTCATCAGTCCCACCGGCGTGCGTCTCCTCGTGTGCGTGCGTTCTGCGCTGACCCGTCCGCTATAGCTGACGGGTCAGCGTGAAAACGACGGTGACCCGTCAGCTATAGCGGACGGGTCACCGTAAACCCGGGTCGGTGCCGGGGCGAAGCGAGGGGTCAGATCAGGCCGAGCTCGGTGACCGCGGCACGCTCGTCGGCGAGCTCGGCGGTGGAGGCGTCGATCTTGCCGCGAGAGAAGTCGTCGATCTCCAGGCCCTGAACGATCTCCCAGTCGCCGTCCTTGGTGGTGACGGGGAAGGAGGACACCAGGCCCTCGGGGACGCCGTAGGAGCCGTCGGAGACGACCGCCATCGACACCCAGTCGTTCGGGGCCGAGCCGAAGAGCCAGTCGTGGGCGGCGTCGATCGTGGCCGAGGCGGCAGAGGCCGCCGAGGACGAGCCGCGCGCCTCGATGATCGCCGCCCCGCGCTTGGCGACGGTGGGGATGAAGGTGTTCTCCAGCCACTCCTGGTCGTTCACGGTCTCGGCGGCGTTCTTGCCGGCCACCTCGGCGTGGAACAGGTCGGGGTACTGGGTGGCGGAGTGGTTGCCCCAGATCGTCATCTTGGTGATGTCGGTGACCGGGGCACCGGTCTTCGCGGCCAGCTGCGAGATCGCCCGGTTGTGGTCGAGGCGGGTGAGCGCGGAGAAGCGCTCGGCCGGGATGTCGGGGGCGTTCTTGAGCGCGATCAGCGCGTTGGTGTTCGCCGGGTTGCCGGTGACGCCGATGCGGACGTCGTCCGCGGCGACCTTGTTCAGCGCCTTGCCCTGCGCGGTGAAGATCGCGCCATTGGCCGAGAGCAGGTCGCCGCGCTCCATGCCCGGGCCGCGCGGGCGCGCGCCGACCAGGAGGGCGAGGTTGACGCCGTCGAACATCTTCTCGGCGTCGTCGCCGATCTCGACGCCGGCCAGGCCGGGGAAGGCGCAGTCGTCGAGCTCCATCACGACGCCCTCGAGCGCCTTGAGCGCGGGGGTGATCTCCAGGAGCCGCAGCTCGACCGGGCGGTCGGTGAGCGCACCGCTCGCGAGACGGAAGAGAAGGCTGTAGCCGATCTGGCCGGCGGCACCGGTGACCGCGATCTTGAGCGGAGCAGAGCTCACGACGACTCCTGACGCAAAGTTGTGAATGTGACGAATCGGGTGCTCCCGACGCTAGCAGCGCGACGTCCGCGCATCCGAACGGGCCTTTGCGGTCGGACGCACACGCCGAAATCAGCGGCGCGGCCGCTCCGGGGTCCGTAGGGATCCGGAGCGGCCGCGCCGCTGGTCGTCAGCGAGTGGTCAGGAGCCGTCGGGGGGACGGACCTGGGTCTGCTCGCCCGGGCTCGGCCAGCTGGTCTGCGCGGGCGGCTGCTGCTGGGCGGGGATCCACTGCTGGGCCTGCGGGTCCCACTGCCAGCCGTCCTGGATGATCGGCTGCTCGGCCTGGCCGGCGTGCTGGCCGGTCTGCTGACCCGGCTGGGCGTAGCCGCCCTGCCCACCAGGTCCACCATGGCCGTGGTCGTGGCCGGCGTCGTGGCCACCGAATGCGGGGGTCGCACCCGGCTGGTTCCACTGCTGCTGGAACTGGTCCGGCGCGCCGTAGCCGGGAGCGGCGGGAGCGCCGCCACCGAAGTTGAAGCCGGAGCCGGGGACGGGCTCGGTGGCGTGGCCGAAGATGGCGGGGTAGACGATGCCGGCGATCAACGCGCCCACGATCGGGGCGATGATGAAGACCCAGACCTGGATGAGCGGGTCGGAGCCCGAGAAGAGCGCGGGTCCGATCGAGCGGGCCGGGTTGACGGAGGTTCCGGTGGCCGGGATCGCGACGAAGTGGATGATCGCGAGGGTCAGACCGATGGCGAGCGGAGCCAGTGCCGGGTGCTCGTTGCGCTCGTCGGTGACTCCGAGGATCACGAAGACGAAGATCGCGGTCAGCAGCATCTCGAGGATGAGCGCGGCCCACACGGCGTAGCCCGTGCCGTCATCGCCCCAGCCGTTGGTGCCCAGCGTGGAATCGAACGCGTCGAAGCCGTCGAAGCCCATCGCGACGATGAGGAGTCCGGCGCCGGCGACGATCGCGCCGACGAGCTGGGCGCCGATGTAGATGGGGGCTTCCTTCCAGGCCATGCGGCCACCGATCACCGCGCCGACGGTGACGGCAGGGTTGAAGTGGCCTCCCGAGATGCGACCCACCGCGTAGACCATGACCGTGACGGCGAGGCCGAACGACAGGCCGATGGTCGCGATCGAGGCGAGATCGCTCAGGTCCACCGAGGTGAAGGCGTCCTCGCTGGCGAGCGACCCTGCCTTGCCGACGGAGAGCACGACCGAGCCACAGCCGATGAACACCAGCACGAACGTGCCGATGGCTTCTGCGAGGACCTTCTGAAGGGTGGTGGGAGGAGCGGGTGTTGTGTCCATGGGACGGACCTGTCCTTCGTGCTGGGGGCTGAAACGTGAATGCCAAGAACTCTAGACCGCTGGGCCCGCGCCCTGTGGGACCCGGGTGCCCGTCTGGCCGCGGTGGCCGCCGTCAGGTATCTTGACGTCAAGAAACCGATTCGTCGCCGCAGGAGCTGATGACCACCCATGACCGACCAGTCGAAGATCATCTACACCCACACCGACGAGGCGCCGCTGCTGGCGACGTACTCGTTCCTGCCGATCATCGCGGCCTACGCCGCCAAGGCGGGTGTCGACGTCGAGACGCGTGACATCTCGCTCGCGGGCCGGATCATCAGCCAGTTCCCCGACCGGCTCACCGAGGAGCAGCGGATCCCCGACCACCTCGCCGAGCTGGGCGAGCTGGCCACCAAGCCCGAGGCCAACATCATCAAGCTGCCCAACATCTCGGCGTCCGTGCCGCAGCTCAAGGCCGCGATCAAGGAGCTCCAGGAGCAGGGCTACGACCTGCCCGACTACCCCGAGAGCCCCTCGACGGAGGAGGAGAAGGAGATCCGCGCGGCCTACGACAAGGTCAAGGGCTCCGCGGTCAACCCGGTCCTGCGCGAGGGCAACTCCGACCGCCGGGCGCCGGCGTCGGTGAAGAACTACGCCAAGGCGCACCCGCACCGGATGGGCGCCTGGTCCTCGGACTCCAAGACCAACGTCGCCACGATGGGCGAGCACGACTTCCGCTCCAATGAGAAGTCGGTGGTCATCGAGGCCGACGACACCCTGCGCATCGAGCACGTCGGCGCCGACGGCACCGTCACCGTCCTCAAGCCGGAGGTGAAGGTGCTTGCCGGCGAGGTCGTCGACGGCACCTACATGGACGTCGCCGCCCTGCGCCGTTTCCTCACCGAGCAGATCGCCCGCGCCAAGGCCGACAACGTGCTCTTCTCCGCACACCTGAAGGCGACCATGATGAAGGTCTCCGACCCGATCATCTTCGGTCACGTGGTGCAGGCGTTCTTCCCCACGCTCTTCGAGCAGTACGGCGAGCAGCTGGCCGCCGCCGGCATCAGCCCCAACGACGGCCTGGGCGCCCTGCTCGCCGCCGTCGAGTCGCTGCCCGAGGGCGAGGCCATCAAGGCCGCCGTCGCGCAGGGGATCGCCGACGGTCCGGAGCTGGCGATGGTCGACTCCGACAAGGGCATCACCAACCTGCACGTGCCCAGCGACGTCATCATCGACGCCTCGATGCCGGCGATGATCCGCACCTCGGGTCACATGTGGGGACCCGACGGCGAGGAGGCCGACACCCTCGCCGTCATCCCCGACTCGTCCTACGCCGGCGTCTACCAGACCGTCATCGACGACTGCCGCGCTCACGGCGCGTTCGACCCGGCCACGATGGGCTCGGTACCGAACGTGGGTCTGATGGCCAAGGCAGCCGAGGAGTACGGCTCGCACGACAAGACCTTCGAGGTCCCGGCCGCCGGCACGGTGCGCGTCGTCTCCTCCAACGGCGACGTGCTGATCGAGCACGACGTCCAGCCCGGCGACATCTGGCGTGCCTGCCAGACCAAGGACGCCCCGATCCGCGACTGGGTGAAGCTCGCCGTCACCCGCGCCCGCGCGACCGGTGCCCCCGCGGTGTTCTGGCTCGACGAGACCCGCGCCCACGACGCCAACCTGATCGCGAAGGTGAAGGAGTACCTGCCCGAGCACGACACCAAGGGCCTCACGATCGAGATCATGGCTCCGGCCGAGGCGACGGCGTACTCGCTGGAGCGGATCCGCCGCGGCGAGGACACCATCTCGGTCACCGGCAACGTGCTGCGCGACTACAACACCGACCTCTTCCCGATCCTCGAGCTCGGGACGTCGGCCAAGATGCTCTCGATCGTCCCGCTGATGAACGGCGGCGGCCTGTTCGAGACCGGCGCCGGCGGCTCGGCGCCCAAGCACGTCCAGCAGCTGGTGAAGGAGAACTACCTGCGCTGGGACAGCCTCGGCGAGTTCTTCGCGCTCGCGGCCTCCTTCGAGCACCTCGCCGAGTTCGCGGGCAACAAGGGCGCCCAGGTGCTCGCCGACACCCTCGACCGCGCCACCGGCACGTTCTTGGAGAACGACAAGTCCCCGACCCGTCGCGTCGGCGGCATCGACAACCGCGGCTCGCACTTCTACCTGGCGCTCTACTGGGCCCAGGAGCTGGCCGCGCAGACCGAGGACGCCGACCTCGCCGCCGTCTTCGCGCCGCTGGCGGAGTCGCTGGCCGCCAACGAGGACAAGATCGTCGCCGAGCTCAACGGCGTCCAGGGCAGCCCGGCCGACATCGGCGGCTACTACCGCCCCGACGCCGAGAAGGCCGACGCGGTGATGCGCCCCTCGGCCACCTTGAACGAGGCCCTCGCGGCGCTCTGACCCGCTCCGGCCCCGGCCAATACCGCACAGCCGTCCTTGCCAGCGTTGGCGAGGACGGCTGTGAGGTTTCGTCGGCACGCGACTGTCAGGCGAGTTCGTCCCTCACTCGTCGGCTTGCTCAACCTCCGGGGGCTTGCGTGGTGTCGTCTCCGGCGTGAACGGCGTCAGGCAGAACGGATGGCCGGCCGGGTCGAGCAGTACCCGCCAGCGGGGGTCGGGCTGGTCGGGCAGGGCCGCGCCGAGCGCGAGCGCCCGACCCTGGGCCGCGTCCAGGTCCTCGGCGGTCAGATCGAGGTGCACGATCGACGACCCGGGCCAGCGCGGGGCGACGTGGTCCTCGACCAGTTGCGCGACCAGCACCATGCCCGGCACCTCGACGCCGACGCTGGACTCCTTCGCCCACAGCTCGCGACCGCCGAGCAGGTCTCGGTAGAAGTCGGCCAGTCGTTGTGGGTCCGGGCAGTCCAGGGAGATGCCCACCAAGCGCGCTGACGGTGGCGGGGTCATTGCCGCAGACTACGACGGCCTCTCCACCGGTGCCCGGGTCAGCGTGGCCTCGCGGCCGAGGCCGCCGAGCTTGTCGGGATTGCGGACGACGAAGATCCCGGTGATCAGGCCGCCGTCGATGTCGAAGGTGATGGCGGTGTCGTGGCCGTCGTCGAGGTCGACGACCAGAGCGGCCGGGGCGGCGTTCAGGTGGACCGGGCGGATGCTGGCGTGGCCGGCGTACCTGCCGAACCCGCCGAGCAGGTTCGCGACCTTCTTCGCACCCAGCACCGGCTTGGAGATGGCGTGCGCGACGCCGCCGCCGTCGGCGACCAGCACGACGTCGGGGGCGAGCACGTCGAGCAGAGCGGTCAGGTCGCCGCCGGCGACCGCGGCGAGGAAGCGGTCGACGACCTCGCGCTGCTCGGTGGCGCTCACCTCGACCCGGGGCCGCCGGGCGGCGACGTGCTCGCGGGCCCGATGTCCGATCTGGCGGACGGCGGCCGGGGACTTGTCGAGGGCGCCCGCGATCTCGGCGTAGGGCAGGTCGAAGACCTCGCGCAGCACGAAGACCGCGCGCTCGGTCGGGGTGAGGGTCTCCAGCACGGTGAGCATCGCGAACGAGACGCTCTCGGCCAGCGCGACGTCGTCGGCCACGTCGGGGGCGGTCAGCAACGGCTCGGGCAGCCACTCGCCGAAGTAGTCCTCGCGGCGGCGGGAGTCGGCGCGCAGCCGGTCGAGTGCCTTGCGCGAGGTCATCCGGACCAGGAACGCGCGAGGATCGCGGATCTCGGCCCGGGCGGCGTCGTCGACGCCGTGCCAGCGGATCCACGTCTCCTGGACGACGTCCTCGGCCTCGGCGGCGGCGCCGAGCATCTGGTAGGCGACGGTGAACAGCAGGCCGCGATGGGTGAGGAAGGGGTCCTCGGCCATGCTCACGACTCTAGTCCGCGCAGTCGGGGGCGAGCGCCGGACGGCTCGGGGAGCGGCGCGAGGCCGCAGGCCGAGGCGAAGCCGTCGGACCCGATGCCGAGTGCGACGTTGGCACGCCCGCTGAGGTTCGCGAACGCGATCACCGCGGTGAGCTCGATCAGGGCTCGGTCGCCGAGGCGGGAACGCAGGGAGGCGACCATCTCGTCGGTCACGGTGGGCTCGGACTCGGTCATCGCCTCGGCGTACTCGAGCACGTCCCGTTCGAGGCTGCTGAAGACGCTCGACTCCCGCCAGCGGGGCACCTCGCGCGCCTTGGCGACGTCGAGCGATTTGTTCTGCGCCTCGAAGTAGTTGTAGTCCAGGCACCACGAGCAGCCGACCTTCGCGGCCACGACCATGTGGGCGAAGGTCTTCAGCTGCTCGTCGCAGGCGTCCCACTTGCGGACCTTCGCGCTGAACCCCTGGATCGCCATCAGGACCGGCTGGTGGTGCCAGTAGACGCCGATCGCGTCCGGCATCCGCCCCAGCATCCGCGTGGCGAAGCGCCTGATCAAGGCGCCCTTGATGCCGGTGACCTCTGCTGCCGGGATCCGCGCGGTCCCGACGTGGTCGGTGTTCGCACTCATGTGGCCTCCTACGGTTCTCGTTTCTGGGGCTTCGCGCATACGACGCCGACCGCGGCCGACCTGTGACGCGGCGGCGACCGGTGACCTCGCTCACCCCGGCCGTTAATCGAGATGAGACCGTCGGCGGTCAGGCGTAGCGTCTCTCCAGCGATGAGCACGACGACCACCACCGAGCCCGCCACCCGCGCGGCCGATCACCCCGGCACCTCCGACGCCATCGATCCCACTCGGCGGATCGACCGGCGTCGGCTGCGCAGCGCGGTCACGTGGTGGGCGCTGGTGCTCTCGGCCGTCGCCGCGGTCGGCCAGACGCTGGGCACCGTCGTCGCCGGTCGCCTCGCCGAGAGCCCCACGACCCTGCTGGTCTGGCTGCTCGCGCTGTGCGTGGTCGGTGCGGCACTGCTCAACACCATCGGCCGGACGATGTGGTCGGCCGTGGTCGACCGCGCGGAGGGCAAGCTGCGCGCCGATCTTCTCGACGCCGCCCTGCACCAGCCCCTCGAAGCCCTCAACGAGCAGGCGGTCGGGGAGATCCTCGACCGGATCGACGACGACACCCACGAGATCGGGGCCCTGCTGCGCCGCCAGATCTGGGACGCGCTGCGCACCGTGTTCGCCGCCGTCCCGATGTGGGTCGTCGCGGGCATCACCTGGTGGCCGGCCTGGATCCTGTTCCCGCTGTTCGCCGGGCTCGCGTTCTGGCTCGTCAAGGGCAAGCTGCCCGAGATCGGCGAGCGGACGGTCGTGGAGGAGATGGCGTGGACCGACCACGCGGCCGCGATGGAGGAGGGCGTCACCGGGCGCGACGACCTGCGCACCAGCCTGGGCCAGGCCCACGTCGTCCGACGCCTGGCGCGGCTCTCCGGCGTCGTGCACCGGCGGTTCGACGAGCTGCTGCTCGTGCAGGTCCGAGTGACCCGCCGTACCGGAGTGATCCTCCACGCGCTGCTGGCCGGGATCGCGCTCGGCGGCATCGCCATGGTGATCGGCGACGGCCTCAGCGTCGCGCGACTGGTCACCTTGTTCCTGGTCACCAGCACCTTCGTCGGTCAGGTCGACATGATGGCGCGGCACCTGCCCGACATCCAGGCCGGCCTCGGTGCGCTCACCCGCCTGCGCCAGCTCGCCGCCACCGAGCCCGAGCCGGTCGGCGGCCTCGCCGTCCCGCCCGCGCCGCTCGACCTCGAGCTGCGCGATCTCCACTTCTCCTACGCCGAGGGCACCTTCGCGCTGCGCGACGTCGACCTGTACGTGCCCGCCGGCCAGACCTGTGCCCTGGTCGGGCGCACCGGGTCGGGCAAGTCGACCCTCGCCTCGCTGCTCTCCCGCGCGGTCGATCCGGCACCCGGCACGGTGTTCCTCGGTGGCGTCGACGTCCTCGACCTCGACCTCCAGGAGCTGCGCGCCGCCGTCGGTGTGGTCACCCAGCGCACCGAGATCCTGGTCGGCACCCTGGTCGAGAACATCACCTTGTTCGCCGACCTGCCCCGCCAGCGGGTCATCGACGCCCTCGCCGAGCTCGGTCTCACCGACTGGGTCGCGGGGCTCCCCGACGGCCTCGACACCGACCTCGGCCCCGGCGGCACCACCTTGTCGGCGGGGGAGGAGCAGCTGGTCGCCTTCGCCCGGCTGCTGGTCCGCGACGTGTCCGTGGTCGTCCTCGACGAGGCCACCGCGCGGATGGATCCGCTCACCGAGGCGCTGGTCGTGCGTGCCTCCGAGCGCCTGCTGCGCCACCGCACCGGTCTGCTCGTCGCGCACCGGCTCTCCACCGTGGCACGCGCCGATCTCGTCGCCGTGCTCGAGGCCGGCCAGGTCGTGCAGCAGGGGCCGCGGGTGCGCCTGGCCACCGAGCCCGGACGCTTCCGCGACCTGCTCGAGGCAGGCGGCGACGGGCTTCTCGAGGAGCACACGGCCACCGATGAGCCCGATGACTGCGATCAGTCCGATGAGCCCGATCCGTCTGTCGCGGGCGGCACCGGCTCGCTCGCGGTCGGTTCCGTCGGTGGCCTGCGCCGTACGGGGGCCGCGCCGGTCCTCGCCGATCCGGGCGATGGCCCGAGCCTGGCGCGCGGCATGCTCTCGGCCCTGACCATCAAGCCCTCGTGGGGCGCGTGGGCGGCCTTCCTGTTCCTGCTCTCGAGCGTGTTCGGGGCCTTCGGCGCAGTCACCGGCTATCTGTGGGGCACGCTGGTCGAGCGCCTGCAGCAAGGCGCCGGCTGGGACGCCACCACGGTCGCGCTCACCGTCGCCGTCACCGGATCGCTCCTGGCCGCACCCCTGGTGCTCGGCTCGGCGATCCGGCGCTACCCGCGCTGGTGGGTCGAGGTGATGCTCCGGGTGCGGATGGCCGTGCTGTTCGGCCAGACCCGGCAGCACCGTCTGACGCGGACCCCGGCCGGCGAGGTCGTGGCCCGCTCGATGGACGCCGACCGCTACGCCCGCTACGCCGACCGCTGGGTCGACTTCATCAACGGCGCCGCGATCGTCGTCTTCACCGCGATCGCGGGTGGCAGCCTGCTGGCCGGCGCCGTGCTGCTCGCGGTCATGGTCGGCTCGGCGCTGGCCTCCGCATTGGGACGTCCGATCGCCGGCCGCTCGGCGGCGGAGTCCTCCGCCGCGCGCGCCCGGTTCGGGCGGTCTCTGGTGTCGGCCCTGGAATCCGCGCGCACCGTCAAGCTGGCGGCGGCCACCCCGGCGGTCCACCGCCACCTGCGCCAGGTCGACAGCGGTCGGGTCGAGGCCGCCGTGTTCGAGCACCGCGTCCAGGCGATCCTCGACGGCGTCCCGATCGTGATGGTCCAGTGCGGCGTCGTCGCGGCCTGGGCCACCTACTTCCTCGGCGGCTGGGGACTCGCCACCGCGATCCTCGTCGCGGGCGCCGTCAACGGCTTCGACTGGTTCGGCCGTGTGGCCGGCGCTGTGGTCACCGAGGCACCTGGCACCCGCGCCTGGCAGAAGGCGACCGCGCGGCTGGCCGGCGGAGTCGACCTGATGACGCTGCCGCCCGAGGTCGACCTGGTGCGTGGTGAGGCGCCCGCGCCGACGCAAGGCGCCCGGGTGCCGCTGCGCTCGCTGGAGCTGCGCGGGCTCACCGCCGTGCACGACGACGGCACCCGCGGCGTCGTCGACGTCGACCTCGACGTGGAGTCCGGCGAGCTCGTCCTGCTCCTGGGACAGGTGGGCTCGGGCAAGTCGAGTCTGCTGGCCGCGCTGGCCGGGCTGGTCGAACACGAGGGTGAGATCCGCTGGAACGGCGTGGAGGTCGACGACGCTCAAGCCTTCCTGCGCCCCGGTCAGATCGCTCACGTCGCCCAGGTGCCGCGGGTGTTGTCGGGCACCTTCGCCGACAACATCGCCCTCGGGCACCTCGACCGCGACCTCGAGACCGCGGTCGCCGACGCCCGCCTGGGGCGCGACGTGGGTGACGCCGGTGGGGTCGACGCGGTCGTGGGTCACCGCGGCGTCCGGCTCTCGGGCGGACAGGTCCAGCGGCTCGCGCTGGCACGCGCGCTGGCGGCCGACACCGAGGTGCTCCTCGCCGACGACGTCTCCAGCGCGCTGGACGCCGCCACCGAGGTCGAGCTGTGGGGTGCGCTACGCAGCCGCGGCACCACGGTGATCGGGGCGACCTCCAAGCGCGCCGCGCTCGCCCAGGCCGACCGGGTCGTGGTGCTCGTCGCCGGCGAGGTCGCCGCGGTCGGTACCTGGCGCGAGCTCGCGCCGAGATGGGGACACCTCGCCGGGTAGTGCATCGGAGTTGCCGGGGTTCGATCGATCAACGGGCGCTCGCTCGCTCGACGGGTGGAGGTCGGCCGGGGTGGAGTGCCCTGGCACGCTTGGCGCCATGCACAAGGCAGCTCTCGCCGTCGTGGCCCTCCTCGCGGCCGTCGGTCTCTCCTCCTGCTCGCAGGCCAAGGACGCCGCCAAGGAGACTGCGACCGATGCCGCCTGCTCCCTGGCCACCAGCGTGGTCGACGAGACCAGCGGGCAGGCGGGGCAGGCGATCGACGAGATCGGCGCCGATCCCCGTTCCGCCCAGCGCGAGCTGAAGGGGATCCGCAACGCTCTCGCGACGGCGGAGAAGGGACTGTCCGGCGACGTCAAGAAGCAGATCGCCGACGCCCGCGGCGCCGTCGACGACCTGCTCGGCCAGGCGAGGTCGGCGGCGGAGGGTGCCGACGTCGACATGCAGGCCGTCTCCCGCGCCCGCGGGAAGTTCGACGACGCGATCGACGGCGTCCGCAACCTCTGCTGAATCCAGGCTGCGCTTTCGTAGCGTCGGACCGGACCACGACACGAGGCGCCGGTCACACGGCGAACGTGGAATAGGTCGCCGTCGGGGGCGGGTTGAACAATGACGTGCAGCCCGCCCTCTCCTTCCGAAAGCCCTGATGACGTCCACCGCCACGACCCCCGCGTCGAAGTCATCGGCCCAGGACGCCCCCCGGGCGACCCACTTCGGGCTCGCCGTGCTCGCGCTCGCGATGGGCGGGTTCGCGATCGGCACGACCGAGTTCGTCACGATGGGGCTGATCCGCGAGATCGCCCGCGGTGTCGACGTCTCCATCCCCACGGCGGGGCACGTGATCTCCGCCTACGCCGTCGGCGTCGTGGTCGGAGCACCGGTGCTCGCGTTCTTCGGCGCCAAGTGGCCTCGCCGGGCGTTGCTGATCGGGCTGATGGTGTTCTTCACCGTGTTCAGCGTGATGAGCGCGATGGCCTCCAGCTACGGATGGCTCATGGTGGCCCGGTTCTTCGGTGGCGTCCCGCACGGCGCCTACTTCGGTGTGGCCTCCCTCGTCGCCGCAGGTCTCGCCCCGCCGGGGCGCAAGGGCCGCGCGGTGGCGGCGGTGATGCTCGGTCTGTCGGTGGCCAACGTCGCCGGCGTCCCGGCCGCCACCTGGCTGGGGCAGCAATTCGGGTGGCGCGCGGCCTACTGGTCGGTGGCGGTGCTCGCGGTGGTCACGATCGCCTTCATCCTCGCGTTCGTTCCCTCCTGCCCGGGCGACGCCGAGGCCACCGGACGACGTGAGCTCGCGGCGTTCTCCAAGCCCCAGGTCTGGCTCACCCTGCTCGCCGGCGCGATCGGCTTCGGCGGCATGTTCGCGGTGTTCTCCTACGTCGCGCCGACGGTCACCGAGGTCGGCGGACTCGGCGACGGCGCGGTGCCGGTGTTCCTGCTCGTCTTCGGTCTCGGCATGGTCGCCGGCACCTGGGCGGCCGGACCCCTGGCCGACTGGTCGGTGTTCCGGGCGCTGGTGCTCGGCTCGGCCGGCTTGGCCGTGGCACTGCTGGCCTACTGGCTGTTGGCCCCCACCGGCTGGGGCCTGCTCCCGGTCGCGTTCGTCGTCACCGTGCTCGGCTCGATCCTCGTGGTGAGCCTCCAACTGCGGCTGATGGACGTCGCCGGTGACGCCCAGACCCTCGGCGCGGCGATGAACCACGCCTCCCTCAACGTCGCCAACGCACTCGGTGCGTGGCTCGGTGGCGTCGTGATCGCCGCCGACCTCGGCTACCGCGCCCCGGCCCTGGCCGGCGTCGCGCTCTCCCTCGCCGGCCTTGCCGTCATCGTGACCTCCGGTCTCCTGCACCGCCGCGCCGGCGGCCTCACGCCTGCGAGCCGGCCGCCCACTCGGAGTCGAGGACGTCGTAGAGCACGACGTCGGCGCGACCGTCGCGGACCCGGGTGGCCCGACGTTCGCCGCCGGTCTCGGTGAAGCCGGCCGCCTCGGCGACGTGCCGCGAGGCGGCGTTGTCGACGGCGCACACGATCCGGACCCGTCCCACGCCGAGCTCCTCGAAGGCCCAGGTGGTCACGACCCGCACGGCCGCCGTCATGACGCCGCGGCCGCGTGCCTCGGGGTGCGCCCAGTAGCCGATCTCGACGTCGTCGTCGTTGAGGTCGAAGAGGCTGATCGCTCCGAGGAGCGGTGCGGGCGCGTCCGGCGAGTCCGCGGTGATCGCCCACGTCGTCCCGGTGCCGGTGGCGCGCTTCTCGGTGCAGGCCTGGCGCCAGGCCCAGGCGTCGTCGGCGGTGTAGGGCGAGGGCATGAGGCCCAGCCATTGCTGGGTGCGCGGGTCCCCGCACGCCTCCACGATCCGTGACGTGTCGTCGTCGGAGACCGCCCGCAGGCACACGCCGTCGCCGCGCAGCTCGGGCACGTCGAGCCACCGGTGACGCGGCTCGCGGGGCTCGTCGGCCACCAGTGTGCCGACCCAGCCGTCGACCAGCTCGCCGCGGAACACGTGGGAGTGCCGCAGCACGCCGTCGATGCGGAACCCGAGCCGCCACGCCACCTTGCGCGAGGCCCAGTTGCCCTTGTTCGCGCGCCAGATGACCGTCTGGAGACCCTGGGTGCCGAAACCCCACTCCAGCAGCAGCCGCAGGCCCGCCTCGATCGCGCCGGTGCCGCGAGCCTCGGGGTGTGAGCCGTAGGCGATCTCGGCCAGCCCGTGTCCTTCGTCGCGCAGCGCGATGTTTCCGGCGTACCGCGGACCGTCGCCGGTGTCGTGCTCGACGGCGAAGATCCACTGCGACCCGTCGGCCCAGGCGTTCGGCGCGATGACCTCCACGAACTCCCGCGCGTCGGCGAGCCCGAACGGCACCGGCACCTGAGTCCACTCGATCGAGAGTGGATCCACGCACTGCTCCAGCACTCCGGCGATATCGCGCTCGTCCAGGGCGCGGAGGGTCACCGTGCCGATCGACGTCGTGGAGCTCAGGGTTGGAACGGTCATGCGCCGAACCCTGACACGGCGTCGGGCCAGGACGCATGTCGATTTCGGCGCAGCGACATCACCGAACCGCAGACCTCTCCCACAGCGGCCAGAAGTCGGAGTCGAGCTCGTCGGAGCGCTGCCAGAGCGCGAGATAGAGCTGGGCAGCGGTGCCCTCGATGGTGCGGTCCCCGGTGAGATCGACGTCCGCGCCGTCGTGGCGCGTGACGCGGGGAGGCTCGTTGCTCACCTCGATCAGGTAACCGCGGTCGGCGTCGGTGAGGCGCACGGCGAGGGTGAGCGGGGTCTCCGACCGCAGCTTCGAGCGCGACCTCGGCACGAAGCCCAGCAGCAACTCGTCGACGCCGTCGAGGGCGAGGTCCGGGCCGATCCAGGTCTCCTCGGCGCGTGGACGACGCCCGAGCGCGGCGGCCAGCGCGTCGACGGCGTGGATCGTGGTCTCGTGACACTGACGGCGAGCCCAGAAGGCGCGCGGTGGGGGAGCGTCGTGCAGGAACGCTCGCGGCGTCGCGCCGTCGGCGGGTGCCTTCACCAGCGTCGTCACCAGCTCGATCGCGCCGTCACGAAGCCACTCGACCGGATCCGCGCTGCTGCGCCCGGCCTTCTCGACCGGGTCCCAGTCGACCTCCACGCCGGTGAACCCGCCGGCCGCCCAGCGGTGCACGGCACCCTGATGGCCGATCAGGCGGCGCACGGTCCACTCCGGGCAGGTGGGGACGTCGGTGTCGATGCCGGCTCTCTCGGCGTGCCGCGCGAAGGCCGTCATGGCGTCGTGGAGGCCGGCGAGGTGGTCGTCGAAGGCGAGGTGGGTGGGCACGCGCCGATGCTCTCAGGTCATCGGGAACAATGACCCGCATGCCTGCGGTGACCGAACCAGAGATCGCCGTCCCGACGGCTCCGACCAGCGGCGCACGTCCACGCGTGCTGTCCGGGATCCAGCCCACGGCCGACTCCTTCCACTTCGGCAACTACCTCGGCGCCCTGCGCCAGTGGGTCGACCTCCAGCGCGACCATCAGCCGTTCTTCTTCATCGCCGACCTGCACGCGATCACCGTCGAGCAGGACCCCAAGGTGCTGCGCGAGCGCACGCTGCGCGCGGCCGCCCAGCTCCTCGCGATGGGCATCGACCCCGCGCGCTCGGCGATCTTCGTGCAGAGCCAGGTGCCCGAGCATCCCCAGCTCGGGTGGGTGCTCGAGTGCCTCACCGGCTTCGGCGAGGCACGGCGGATGACGCAGTTCAAGGACAAGTCGGCCAAGGGCGGCGAGGGCGCCGCCTCGGTCGGGCTGTTCACCTACCCGGTGCTCCAAGCCGCCGACATCCTGCTCTACCGCCCGCACTACGTACCGGTCGGCGAGGACCAGCGCCAGCACCTCGAGCTCACCCGCGACCTCGCCCAGCGGTTCAACCACCGCTACAAGAAGACCTTCCGGCTCCCGGAGCCCTACATCCTCAAGGCGACCGCCAAGATCGCCGACCTGCAGGACCCCACCTCGAAGATGTCGAAGTCGGCCTCCTCGCCGGCCGGCATCATCGAGATGCTCGACCAGCCGTCGGTCAGCGCGAAGAAGATCCGCTCGGCGGTCACCGACTCCGAGGCCGAGATCAGGTTCGACCCGGAGGCCAAGCCCGGCATCAGCAACCTGCTCACCATCTTCTCCGCCCTCACCGGGACCGGCGTCGCCGACCTCGAGGCCGAGTACGCCGGCAAGGGGTACGGCACTCTCAAGGGCGACCTCGCGGACGCGGTGGTCACCTTCGTCACGCCGTTCCGCGACCGGACCCTCGAGCTGCTCGACGACCAGTCCTACCTGTCCGAGGTGCTGGCGCAGGGCGCAGCCCAAGCCGGCGAGGTGGCTCGCGCCACCTTGCGCGACGTCTACCAACGGGTGGGCTTCGTGGCTGCGACCGGCCGATAGGGTCGGGCAATGCCCACGATCGGAGTGGCCATCGCAATCCCCGAGCCCTGGGCGACACAGCTCCAGGACTACCGTGCCGCGGTCGGCGACACCACCGCGCCCACGATCCCGACCCACATCACCCTGGTGCCACCCACCGAGGTCGCCGACGACGGCGTGGCGGCCATCGAGGAGCACCTCGCCGCGGCTGCCGCGACGGTGCCCGCCTTCGACGTCCACCTGAGGGGCACCGGTACCTTCCGTCCGGTTTCCCCGGTCGTCTTCGTCACCGTCGCGATCGGCATCTCCCAGTGCGAGCAGCTGGCCTCCGCGGTGCGCCGCGGCCCGCTCGACGTCGACCTCACCTTCCCGTACCACCCGCACGTGACCGTCGCCCATCACCTCGACGACGTGCGTCTCGACCAGGCCTTCGACCAGCTCTCGGACTTCGAGTGCGAGTTCACCGTGGGCCAGTTCCATCTCTACGTGCACGAGGAGGACACCGGCTGGCGCCAGACGCGCAGCTTCGACCTCCTGGCAGCTTTGGGGGGCTGACTCGATGGCCGGATTCAAGCAACGTCTCGCGGCTGCCCGTGAGCGGCACCCGCACCTGAACCATCTGCTCCTGACCCACGAGCACTACTCGGCGGTCAACGGCAACCAGCAGGCCGGTGCCGTCACCTACTTCGCCTTCTTGTCGTTCTTCCCGATCCTCGCGCTGGCCTTCTTCGTGGTCGGCATGATCTCGCGGATCTATCCCGACGCCGACGAGAACCTCACCAAGGCGATCGAGTCGGTGCTTCCGGGGCTGGTCGGCGACGGCGCCAACCAGATCTCGCTGAGCGACGTGCAGACCTTCTCCGGCCTTGCCGGTGTCGTCGGTGTGCTCGGTGTCCTGTATGCCGGACTCGGCTGGGTCTCGGCGTTCCGGGCGTCGCTGGTCGTCATCTTCGAGACGCCGCCGCGCGACCTGCCTACCTTCGTCAAGGGCAAGGTGCGCGATCTCGCGGCGCTCGCGGTGATCGGTCTCGTGCTGCTGGTCACCGTGGCGCTCGCCGGCTTCGTCTCCGGCTTCGCCTCCGACATCCTGGGCTGGGTCGGTCTTGGCTCGGAGTTCGCGTGGGTGGTGCGGGTCCTGGTCCTCGTCGTGGGCCTGGCCGCGAACGCCTTCTTGTTCTACACGTTGTTCAACCTGCTCGCCGAGCCGCCGGTGCCGGCGAGCTCGCTGCGCTCGGGTGCGATCCTCGGAGCTGTCGGCTTCGAGATCCTCAAGCAGGCCTCGGGCCTGCTGCTGAAGTCGACCCAGGGGCAGCCGGCCTTCCAGGCGTTCGGGATCGCCCTGATCCTGCTGGTCTGGATCAACTACTTCTCGCGTCTGGTGCTCTACTCGGCCTCCTGGGCCTACACCACCCCCGAGGCGCGGGCGATCCGCCTCGCCCGGCCCACCGATCCGGTGCACGGCCCCTCGCTGCCTCGCCTCGAGCAGGTCGAGGACAAGCGTGCCCGGCTGCGCAAGCTGACCGCGCCGTTCGCGGCCGGCGCTACCGGGATGCTCGGCCTGGTGGCCTTCCTGCGCAAGAAGAACGACGTCCTGTAGCGCGCCCGGGGCCGCTGACCGACCTACCAGGTCACCTCGGCTGCCCTGACCACCTCGGTGGTGACGCCCGGGTACTCGGTGTCGCCGACGAAGAAGTTCGTGTAGGCGATGATCTCGCGGGCCCCGACCGGCACCTCGGTCCCGTCGGGCAGGGGCATGTCCCACGGGCCCTCGTCGGTGGTGTGGCCGTCGGCGACCAACACGGTGTCGTAGCCCTCGATCTGCGAGCGGGCGGCCGTGCTGCGGATGCAGGCATCGGTGGCGGCACCGCACAGCACCAGTCGGGTGGCCCCGAGTGCGTCGAGACGCTCCTTGAGGTCGGTCTCCACGAAGGCGTCGAGATAGCGCTTGGCGACGACCGGGTCGTCGGCACCCGGCCGCACCTCCGCCACGATCTGCCACGGATCGCTGCCGGGGACGAACGGACCGGATTCGTGCTGGACCCAGACGATCGGTACGCCGTCGCCGCGAGCGCGGTCGATGAGGCCGGCGATCCGGCCGATCACGCCATCGCGGTCCCAGCCCTGTGCGGTGTTGCCGTGCTGGACGTCGATCACGACGAGGACGGTCTTCGAGGTAGCCATGGTCGTACGCTAGCGACGTGACCGGACAGGATCCGACCGGATTTCCCACCGCTGGTTCGAGTCCGGCCGGCCGCGTGCTCGCCCTCCTCGAGCGGGTCCAGGAGCGCCCCGGACTCACCGCAGCCCAGCTCGCCACCGAGCTGGGGGTGGGCGAACGGTCCGTGCGCCGCTACGTCGGCACCCTCCAGGAGCTGGGCATCCCCGTCGTCGCCCGCCGCGGCCGCACCGGCGGCTACCACCTCGAGGCCGGATTCCGGATGCCACCGCTGATGCTGAGCACCGACGAGGCGGTCGCGCTCACCTTGACCCTCGCGGTCCTCCGGGCCGAGTCGGGGCCGACGGCGGCCGCGCTGGCCAAGCTGCGCCGGGCGTTGCCGCGCGACGTCGACGAGCGCGTCGAGGCGGTGCTCGCCGCCGTCGTGCCGCCGGCTCGGGCAGACCGTCTTGCGGCCGGCGCCGCACCCGACCCCGGCCTGCTCGCCACCCTTGCGGGCGGCGTCGTCGCCGAGCGGGTCTGCCGCATCGTCCACCGCTCGGGGGAGGAGCTCACGACCCGCGAGGTCAACCCGTACGGCGTGGTGGTCGTGCGCGGCCACCTCTACCTGCACGGCTGGTGCCATCTGCGTCGTGCCCGGCGCACGTTCCGGGTCGACCGGATCGAGACGGTCGCGCTACGGCCCGACGTCTTCCGCCGGCCGCGCGGACTGGACGTCGCCGCCGCCGTCGAGGCGTCGCTGGCGACCAGCTGGCAGGAGTGGCAGGTCTCGGTGGTGCTGCAGGCACCGCTGGCTGCCGTGCGGGCCACCATCCCGGGCTACGTCGGCGTCGCGGAGGCCGTCGACGACCACACGACGCGCGTGCGCCTGACGACCCGCAACCTCGAGGCCACCGTGCTCCGTCTCTCCGACCACGAGTTCGCGATGCGGATCGAGGAGCCGGCCGAGTTGCGGCAGGCGTTCGCGCGTCGAGCGCGCTGGATGGCCGCCGTGAGCGAGGCCGCGGGGCTCAGCGACCGTGGCGAAGCGCGGCGTGCAGGTCCCAGTTGAGACGCGAGATCACGTCGAGCGGGATCTCCTTGGGGCAGGCGGCCGTGCACTCACCGATGTTCGTGCAGCCGCCGAGGCCCTCGGCGTCGTGCTGGGCGACCATGTTCACCACGCGGGTGTCGCGCTCGGCCTGCCCCTGGGGCAGCTCGCCGAGGTGGGTGATCTTCGCGCCCAGGAACAGCGAGCCCGAGGCGTTCGGGCAGGCGGCCACGCAGGCACCGCAGCCGATGCAGGTGGCGACGTCGAAGGCCCGGTCGGCCTTGTCCTTCGGCACCGGGGTGGCGTGGGCGTCCGGCGCGGCACCGGTGTTGACCGAGATGTAGCCGCCCTGCTGGATGATCCGGTCGAACGCGCTGCGGTCGACGACGAGGTCCTTGATCACCGGGAACGCGTCGGCGCGCCACGGCTCGATCGTGATCGTGTCGCCGTCCTTGAACGAGCGCATGTGCAGCTGGCAGGTCGTGGTGACCTCGGGTCCGTGCGCCTGGCCGTTGATCATCAGGCCGCACATGCCGCAGATGCCCTCGCGGCAGTCGGAGTCGAACGCGATCGGCTCCTCGCCCTTGGCGTTGAGGTCCTCGTTGAGGACGTCGAGCATCTCCAGGAAGCTCATGTCCTCCGAGACGTCGTCGATCTCGTAGGTGTGCATCGAGCCGGACGCTCCGGCGCGCTCCTGGCGCCAGATCTTGAGGGTCAGCTTCATCGGGGGCCTTCCACGGCGTTGTGCGAGAGGGGAGAGAGGCGCAAGAGACTCACTTGTAGCTCCGCTGCTTCATCTCGACGAACTCATAGGTCAGGGGCTCCTTGTGGAGGATCGGCAGCTCGTCGTCGCCGGCGAACTCCCAGGCCGACACGTAGGCGTACTGGTCGTCGTGGCGCAGGGCCTCGCCGTCCTCGGTCTGCGACTCGGCGCGGAAGTGGCCGCCGCAGGACTCGCGCCGGTTGAGCGCGTCGATGCACATCAGCTCGCCGAGCTCGAAGAAGTCGGCAACCCGGCCGGCCTTCTCCAGCGACTGGTTCATGCCGTCGGTCTCGCCGAGGACCTTGACGTTGCGCCAGAAGTCCTCCTTCAGGCTGCGGATCAGGTCGATCGCCTTGCGGAGCCCTTCCGCGGTGCGCTCCATCCCGCAGTACTCCCACATGATGTGGCCGAGCTCGCGGTGGTAGGAGTCGACGCTGCGGGTGCCGTTGGTGCTCATCAGCTGGGCGATCCGGCCGGCGACGGCGTCCTGTGCCGCCACGACAGCGGGGTCGTCCTCGGCCACCTTCTCGAAGGGCCCCTCGGCGAGGTAGTCGCGGATGGTGTTCGGGAGCACGAAGTAGCCGTCGGCCAGACCCTGCATCAGGGCCGAGGCCCCGAGCCGGTTGGCGCCGTGGTCGGAGAAGTTGGCCTCGCCGGTGACGAACAGACCGGGGATGCTCGACTGGAGGTCGTAGTCGACCCAGAGCCCGCCCATCACGTAGTGCACGGCCGGGTAGATACGCATCGGAGTGGAGTAGGGGTCCTCGCCGGTGATGCGGGCGTACATGTCGAAGAGGTTGCCGTACTTGTCCTCGATGGCATCGCGGCCGAGGCGCTCGATGGCGTCGGCGAAGTCGAGGTAGACGCCACGCCGGACGCCGTCGACCTCCGGGCCCACGCCCCGGCCCTCGTCGCACATGTTCTTGGCCTGGCGCGAGGCGATGTCGCGGGGCACCAGGTTGCCGAAGGCCGGGTAGATCCGCTCCAGGTAGTAGTCGCGCTCGTCCTCGGGGATGTCGCGGGGGTCCTTGGTGCAGTCGGCCTGGTTCTTCGGGACCCAGATGCGGCCGTCGTTGCGCAGCGACTCCGACATCAAGGTGAGCTTCGACTGGTGCGATCCCGACACCGGGATGCACGTCGGGTGGATCTGGGTGTAGCAGGGGTTCGCCATGTAGGCGCCCTTGCGGTAGGCCCGCCACGAGGCGGTGACATTGCAGCCCATCGCATTGGTGGAGAGGAAGAAGACGTTGCCGTAGCCGCCGGAGGCCAGCACGACGACGTCGGCGAAGTAGGTCTCGATCTCGCCGGTCACCAGGTCGCGGACGATGATTCCGCGGGCGCGGCCGTCGACGACGATCAGCTCGACCATCTCGTGGCGGGTGTAGCACTTGACCGTGCCGGCGGCGACCTGGCGCTCGAGGGCCTGGTAGGCGCCGATGAGGAGCTGCTGTCCGGTCTGGCCGCGGGCGTAGAAGGTGCGCGAGACCTGGACGCCGCCGAAGGAGCGGTTGTCGAGCAGGCCGCCGTACTCACGTGCGAAGGGGACACCCTGGGCCACGCACTGGTCGATGATGCCGGTGCTCACCTGGGCCAGCCGGTAGACGTTCGACTCGCGCGAGCGGTAGTCGCCGCCCTTGATGGTGTCGTAGAAGAGCCGGTAGATCGAGTCGCCGTCGCCCTTGTAGTTCTTGGCCGCGTTGATGCCGCCCTGGGCCGCGATCGAGTGCGCGCGGCGCGGGGAGTCCTGGTAGCAGAACGACTTGACGACGTAGCCGGCCTCACCGAGGGTCGCGGCCGCCGAGGCACCCGCCAGCCCGGTGCCGACCACGATCACCGAGAGCCGGCGCCGGTTGGCCGGGTTGGCGATGCGGGCCTCGAACTGCCGGGTGTTCCAGCGCTCGTCGAGAGGACCCTCGGGGGCCTTGGTGTCGGCGATCGGGGCGCCGTCGACGTAGTAGCCGGCGGCGTCGTCGTAGCGCTCCTCGCCGAGCTGCTCGGTGTGGGAGGCGTCGAAGGTGTTGGTGGTGTCGGGCATGTCGGTCATGTGGGGTCCCTCAGATCAGTCGATGACGCCGGCGAGCACGAAGATCGGCACCAGCGAGAAGCCGCCGGCGATGACCACGGCGAGGATCATGCCGATCGCCTTGGCGTTGCGGCGCGCCTTGGCGTTGTTGGTGAGGCCGAGCGTCTGCGCCGCGCTCCACGTGCCGTGGTGCAGGTGCATGCCCAGCGCCACCATCGCGATGAGGTAGATGACCGTGATCCACCAGACCTCGAAGGACTGGACCAGAAGCGTGTACGGGTCGCCGGCGGCCGCGCCGGTGTCGCCGGTCTTCGGGTTCACCTTGCCGATGGTGAAGTTGATCAGGTGCCAGATCAGGAAGATCAGGATCGTGATGCCACCCCAGCGCATCCAGTGCGAGGAGATGCTGGAGTGCACGTTGCGCTTGGAGACGTACTTGATCGAGCGGGCCTTGTCGGCGCGGCGCCAGAGCGCGAGCGCGCTGCCCACGTGCACCACGAGCGCGAGCAGCAGACCGACGCGCATGATCCACAGGAAGCCCTCGTGCGGGAGCAGCGGCTCGCCGAGCACGCGCAGGTGGTGCGCGTAGTCGTTGAAGGCGCGCTGGCCCGAGAAGGCCTTGAGATTGCCGTACATGTGCCCGAGCACGAAGCCGATGAAGAGGATGCCGCTGGCGGCCATCAGCATCTTCAGCGCGATGGTCGTCCGCGCGGCGCGTGCGCCCTTGACCAGGGCAGGGCGAGTTGTCATCACCACGTGTGCACTCTAGGGCCAACCGGAGGCCTCGCCGCACCCGAGTCCTGTGACATAGGTCGCGTCGCGGCTCCCGCGGCGCGTCCAGAAGCCCGTCAGGCGGCCAGCATGCGGGCCGGCTGGAGGTGCTCGGCGACGAGCTCGTCGACCGCGTCGATCCAGCTGCGACGGCGCACGACCTCCCGTCCCTCGGCGCCGAGCAGGCCCCGGCGCCGGTCGGCGACCACGGAGGCGACGGCACGCAGCATCGCGCGGGGATCGGCCGGGTCGTAGAGCAGCCCGGTCTCCAGGTGCCGGACGACGTCGCGGGCACCGCCGCTGCGAGGTGCGACCACCGCGACACCGGATGCCGCGGCCTCGCGCAGCGCGTGCGCGCACGTCTCGTGCTCGCCCGGGTGCACCAGGACGTCGAGTGTCGCCATAGCGACGGTGAGGTCGCCGGGGCCCAGCCGTCCGGTCACCTTCGCCTGGGGGAGTCGTGCCTCGAGCCACTCGCGCTGGGACCCCTCGCCGATCAGCACGGGGCGGATGCCCGGCAAGGCGGCCAGCTCGGCCAGCCGCCGCACGCCGTGCCGCTTGTGCAGTCCGCCGACGTAGCCGACGACGACCAGCGGCTCGGTACCGGCGCGCCGGGCCGAGCGCGCCCGCGACCAGGAGTCGTGCAGCCAGGCGTCGCGCAGCGCGGGGGTGAAGGCCGCCGCGTCGACGCCGGGACGCCACAGCCGCGCGGTGACGCCGAACTCGGCGACCCGGTCGAGCATCCACGTCGAGGTCACCAGCACCCGGTCGGCGCGATCGGCCACCCGGGTCCGCCAGTACCCGGCGCTCACGTCGAGTACGGGGGACTGCTCGACCACCAGCGAGGGGATGCCGGCGCGGTGGGTGTGGCGCAGGACCCGGCGGCCCAGCGTGCCGGGGGAGGTGACATGCACCAGGTCGGGCTCGAAGTGCTCCAATGCCGCCTTGACCTGGGGAAGCGTCGGCTCCAAGGGGCGGATCCGCACCACCTGCGAGGTGCGATAGGTGCCCAGGCCCGGGCCTGGGGTGATGATCCGGACGACGTGACCGAGGTCGACCAGGCGGTCGGCGACTGCCTTGAGGGTGGTCGTCGTGCCGTCGACCGCGGGGTAGAAGGTCTCGGTGACCAGCGCGATCCTCACCCCCTCACGGTGGGGCCACGCGGCATCGGGGCCACCACACGGATCCGACGTCGCCGTGGCCACCAGATGAACGCTTCGATTTGCGCCGCGGCGGTTCACCCCTATGGTGTTCCTCGCTTCCTCCGGTGCCCGTCCCACGACACCTGGAGTCCTCTGCTCATGCCCGTCAGCTTCACCAGCACCACCAGCACTGCCCGTCAGCTCGTCCAGCAGGAGCCGGTCAACCAGTCGGTAGGCCAGTCGATCGGCGAGGCTGCTCCGGCGACCCGGCGTCGTCCGGGCAAGCGTCCCGGCAAGAAGCGGGTGCGACTGCTCGCACCGGCCGACCGGCACCTGGTGCGGCGCTTCTCCTACGGCATCACCCCCGAGCTCGCCAAGCGCGTGCGCAAGGCGGGTGGCGGCCTCGCCTGGTTCGAGCAGCAGCTCTCGCCGGGCTCGATCGCCGACCCGCAGGTCGACGCGCTGGCCGGTTGGTACCCGAGCCTGCGCCGCGGCCCCTCCGAGCTGTGGCGCCGTCAGGTCAAGGAGATCGAGGGCGGCTGGGAGGTGATGGACGACTACGCCCGCTGGCTGCTGCTGCGTCGCATCAAGACCCGGCGCCCGGTGTTCGAGATGATGGTCGAGTTCTGGGAGAACCACCTGCACGTCACCGCGGTCGGCGACGGCCAGTTCACCCATCGCGTCGACTACGGCAAGACGATCCGCCAGCACGCCCTGGGCCGCTTCGACGACATGCTCGTCGCCGCGATCACCCACCCGGCGATGCTCATCTACCTCAACGCGGCCGAGTCGACCAAGGAGCACCCGAACGAGAACCTCGGGCGCGAGCTCCTGGAGCTCCACACCGTCGGCGTGGGCAACTACGACGAGCGCGACGTGAAGAACTCCGCACGGATCCTCACCGGCTGGTCGGTCGACATGTGGGAGTCGTGGCGTCCGCAGTACAACCGCGAGGACCACTACGTCGGCCGGGTCAAGGTCAAGGGCTTCGCCGCCAAGAACGGCAACGACGACGGCCGCGCGGTGACCCGCAAGTACCTGCGCTACCTGGCGCACCACCCGCAGACCGCGCGGCGGATCGCCCAGAAGCTCGCGGTGAAGTTCGTCAGCGACCGTCCGCCGGCCTCGCTGGTCGACCGGCTGGCCCGCGTCTACCTCGACAACGACACCGCCATCAAGCCCGTGCTCCGAGCACTTGTGCGCTCCTCTGCGTTCCAGAACGCGGCGGGCAAGAAGGTGCGCGACCCCGGAGAGGACGTCGTCGGCACCTATCGGGCGCTGGGCATCTCGGTGTCGCAACCCCCGAAGGGCGACCGCGCAGGCCGCTCGGCCGCCGCGACGATGCTCTACTCGGCGCAGACGATCGGGGTGTCGCCGTTCGGCTGGCCGACACCTGACGGGCAGCCGCTCGACGGCGCCGCGTGGGCCTCGCCGTCCAGGCTGCTGGCCTCCATGCGCTTCCACCTCGACCTCGCCGGCGGCTGGTGGCCCACGGTCGCCGTGGGGTACCGCGAGCCCAAGGACTGGCTCCCCAGACGGCAGGTCCGCTTCGAGGATCTGGTCGAGCACGTCGCCCGGATCACCCTGCACCGCCACGCCTCCGACCGCCTGGTCGAGGCGTGCTGCCGCGCGACCGGCGTCAAGCGCCGCGAGCTCGTCGACGCCGAGCACGAGCTCGTGCAGTGGGGCTTCCCGCGCTTCCTCTCCGTCTTCCTCGACTCGCCCGACCACCTGAGCAGGTGACCCGATGACCTCGACCACTCCCACCACCGGATCCACCCACGCGTGCTGTGACGAGTACGCCGCCACCCGCACCGGCGTGTCCCGTCGTGGCCTGATGAAGGGCGCGGTGGCCCTGGCCGGCGCCAGCACGGTCGTCGGCGGCGCCGTCGTCACGGCCTCGCCCGCACAGGCGCGTTCGGCGTCGTCGGTGCTCGTCGTGCTGTCGTTGCGTGGCGGCGCCGACGGCCTCAGCCTCGTCGTGCCGCACGGCGACCGCGCCTACTACCAGGCCCGCCCATCGATCTCGGTGGGCTCGGACCGGCTGCTCCACAAGGACGGCATGTTCGGGCTCCACCCCGCGTTCGCGCCGCTCTCCTCGTACTGGCAGGCGGGGAAGGTGGCCGCCGTCCAGGCCACCGGTCTGCCCGTGGCGAACCGCTCGCACTTCGCCGCCATGGAGGAGATCGAGGACGCCGATCCCGGCACCACCTCGCGGGTCGGCTGGCTGAACCGGCTGGTCGGCACCACCTCGGGCAACTCGCCGCTGCAGGGCTTCGGGGTCACCGGAGGCGTGCTGCCGACCTCGCTGTACGGGCCCACGCGCGTGATGTCGGGCGGCGCCGCCGACGCCCTGGCCATCCCCGGCGCCGACGGCGACGGACTCAAGAAGGCCTCGCTGCGCACCGTGTGGAAGGGCAACAAGACACCACTGGGCCGCAGCATGGCCTCGGTGTTCGACGCCGTCGGCGAGGGGCGCGCGATCCGCAGGGCCGCCAGCAACAAGTCCGACTACCCCGACACCGACCTGGGCCGGGCGATGGCCACCGCCGCGCAGATCATCCGCGGCAACGTCGGTGTCGAGGTAGTCACCGTCGACCAGGGCGACTGGGACATGCACGTCGGCGCCGGCGGTGCCGACGGCGGCTGGATGAACAACAACATCCGTGACCTCGCCGGCTCGATGGCGGCGTTCCTCGGCGACCTGGGCTCCCAGGCCGACAAGGTCACGCTCGTCACGATCAGCGAGTTCGGTCGCCGGGTCGTGGAGAACGACAGCGGCGGGACCGACCACGGCCACGGCAACGTCATGTTCGTCGCGGGAGCAGGGGTCAAGGGCGGGTATCACGGGCGCTGGCCGGGCCTGGGCACCGGCTACGAGTCCGACCTGAAGGTCACCACCGACTACCGGCAGGTGTTCGGCGAGCTGGCAGTGAAGCGATTCGGCGCCTCGACGTCGAAGGTGTTCCCCGGGCTGAAGTACCGGCCCCTCGGCGTCGTCCAGGCTCGCTGAGGGCCGGCCCCGACGCTCAGCTCGACGTCGTCCTGGCTCGCCTGAGGCCGAGCACCACGGCCGCGGCCAGGGCCGCGACCCCCAGCCCGCCCAGGACCAGGCTCAGCCTCGAGGGGCCGCCGTCGTCGTCCCCGGGCGAGGAGGCGGTCTCCTGCGTTGGGTCGGTGCCCTCGGTAGCGGGGTTCGCGGCGGTGGGCGAGGGCGCCTCGCTCGGCTCGGCGGTGTCGGAGGGCTCGGGGGTAGCGGGCTCCGCCTCGACGACGCTGGGGCCGGTCGTCGGGGTACCCGACACGTCGACCTCGAGCTCGAACGGGACGGCGATCGAGGGGGTGCCGGCCGGGCGGTCCAGCCTGAGCACGATCGTGTAGGCCCCGCTCAAGGATGCTGCGTCTTCGCGCTCGATGTTCGCGAAGTTGATGACCGGGGTGGTCGCCTCGACGCGTGTGTTGCCGTCCTTCAGCAGCAGGTCGGAGGCGGACGTACTGGGCTCGGTGAACACCGCCTCGGCCGAGGCGCGGCTCGGTGCATAGATCCCTGCCGCGGTGGTGGTGCCGTCGGCCACCTCTGCGCTCTCGCCGCGCAGCGCGGGGTACCGGGCCGAGACGGCGACCTGCTGCCCCCAGTCGGCATCGACGCTGAAGGTGAGCAGCTCGCCGGGCACGATCGTGCCGCGATAACTGCCCGGGGTGAGCTGCTCGGCGTCCAGGAACGAGACGCCCCCGCTCACCTCCGTGCGCCTGCCGGTCGCGGGCGGCTGGATCCATGCCGTGGAGGTGCTCGCCTCCGGCAGGGTCTCGAGGTCTTCGACGGGGTGCAGCTCGGTGACCCGGATCTCGGTCGGGGTCTGCGGCGGGTTGCCGAGGTACTCGATGTGGAGCAGCAGGCGCGATGCGGTCAGGCAATCCTCGTCGCTGGTGTAGGGCGTGACCGAGGCCGCGGCGCTGGCCAGCCCGCCCTGGTCGCCGACGCCGTTGCCGATGCTGCAGGTCGAGCCGCCCTCGGTCTCCAAGGACACATCCAGGTTGTCGACCCCGCCCTCGGCGGCGACTCGGTAGGCCGCGCCGGCGATCAGCGTCGACCCCTCGGCGGAGCGCTCGACGGCGTAGTAGGTGTCCTTCGCCGGGGGAGTGGTGGGGTCCAGCCAGTCGCCCGCGGTGATCACCGGAGCCGACGCTGGATCGGCGGCGCCGGTGACGACCCGGCCGACCGGCGTGTACGGACGAGCCGCACGCCGGCTCACCGCGCTCAGCGAGTCCCGCAGCTCGGTGCGGTTCGAGGCGTCGTAGTAGGTGCCGTTGCCGGCGTCGGCGATGCAGGTGAGCTTGCGGCGGGCGGCGTCGTCGACGTCGAGGCCGACGACGTCGATGTGCAGGTCGATGCCTTGGCGCGACAGCTCGCGGGCCACGTCGCACGGGTCGGGCTCGCAGGTGGGCTCCCCGTCGGAGACCAGCACGATGGTCCGGCGTCCGGTCTCGCCCAGGTCCTTGCCGGCCTCCTGAAGCGCGTAGCCGATCGGCGTCTCGCCGTACGGCTTGTACTTCGCCACCTCGCGGCGCAGCGCCTTGCGGTTGCCGGTGCCCAGCGGCACCACCTGTTGGGAGTCGGTGCAGGCACCCGGCTGGTCCCCGGAGAACACCGTAGCGCCGTAGACCCGCAGGCCCACGTCCTGGTCGTCGGGGAGCTGCGAGATGACGGTGTCGAGTGCCCCCTTCGCTGCGCTGACCTTCGTCTCGCCCCCGTCGGCCCGCTCCTTCATCGAGCCGGACGAGTCGAGCACCAGCATCATCCGCGCCGGCCCAGCTCCCTCGTCGTCAACCGCTGCGGTCGGTGCCGCCGCGCTCGACGGCGCGATCGGCGCGATCGGCGCGATCGGCGTGATCGCCGTGGCGGCGAACGCGGCCAGGACGAGCCCGGCCAGAGCGAGGCTGTGTACCCGACGTCCCCGACGAGTGCGTGATGCCATGATGTCCCCCATGCGCGGTTCCTTGTTTGCAATCGCAAAATTAACCGACCGCGCCGACTCGGTCAAGCCATTGCGCGTCGCTCGTTCGCGCGAAGGCACGGGGTTGCTGCTCGAGACCTCGGTTGACGACGTGTCTTTGCCGTCGCAAACTTGGTGCATGGAGAGGGTGCCGCTGTGACGGGCGACCGCGAGCAGGACATCCGCCGGGTGCGCGATCAGCAGACCGTCCTCTACGGCGCGCCGCTCGGCGACCTGATCGCCCGGCTCGCCGAGGACTACGGCCTGTCCCGGGGCCGGCTCGCCTCCATCCTCGGCCTCTCCGCCCCGATGCTCTCCCAGCTCGCCTCGGGCCGGCGGATCAAGATCGGCAATCCCTCGGCAGTGCAGCGGATGCAGCGCCTTCTCGAGGTGGCGCCCGACGTGCGCGCGGGTCGGATCGCGGCGGCCGACGCCGTCGCCAGGATCGAGTCGGAGCGGCCCGGATCGGTGCTCACCAGGGCCACCGACCGGCTGCCCCGGCAGGGCGCGCTCGATGTGCAGCTCGTGCTGCGCTGGGCTTCGAGTGCCGAGGACCTCGGCCGAGCCGCCGAGCTCCTGAGCGCCGACTTCCCAGCGCTCGCCGAGGTGCTGCGTGTCTACGGCACTGGTAGCGCGGCAGACGCCGAGGCCCACTTCGAGCAGGTCCGGCCGCGCTGAGCTGAGCCGGCGTCGTGCTGTGGCATCCTTTCCACCGGCATCAGCGACGGGCTTCGGCGACAGGCAGGACTGGCAGTGGGCGAGGTGGTGGCCGGCCGCGTCGAGCTGATCGACGTCCTCGCCTCCGGTGGTGGCGGGACCGTCTGGCGGGCCTGGGACCACCGGCAGTCGCGCTACCGGGCGGCCAAGGTGCTGCGCCACTCCGACTCGGACTCGGTCGTCCGGTTCGTGCAGGAGTCCAGGCGGATCATCGAGCACCCGCACATCCTGACCGCCCGCAACTGGTTCGGCGAGGACGACCGCGTCCTGTTCACCATGGACCTCGTGGCCGGCGGGTCGGTCGCCGACCTGCTCGGCGACTTCGGTGCGCTTCCCGAGGGCTGGGTCGTCGAGCTGGCCAGGCAGACGGCCGAGGCGCTGGTGACGGTCCACGCCGCTGGATTCGTCCACCGCGACATCAAGCCGAGCAACCTCCTCCTCGATGCCACCGGTCGGGGTGCGCCGCACCTGCGCCTGGCCGACTTCGGCACCTGCGCCAAGATCGGCGGCCCGAGACTGACGATCACCAGCGCAGTGCTGGGCACGCCCGGCTACCTCTCGCCCGAGGCGCGTCGGGGCGCCGATCCCGCGCCCGCGCAGGACATCTACGCACTCGGCGTCGTCATGCGCCAGATGGCCTCCGGCACCGACCCCGACGACCACGGCGCCCCGCTGCCGGTTACGCCGGAGCTGGCCTCGCTGATCGGCCGGATGAGCGCCGAGGAGCCCTCGGACCGGCCACGGTCGGCCGCGGAGGTGCGCGCCGAGCTCGCGGCGTTGCCCGGCGCGGGCGACCTCGCCAGCGGCGCCGCGGACGGCGATCCGATCGAGGTCTTCGTCCATCTGCCGCCGCTGCCCGCTCCGTGGGGGCCCGACGGCCCGACCGGCCCGACCGGCGAAACCGGCCCGCCGGGTCCGGTTCGGGCGCCGGCGGCGTCCGGCGAGCCCACCCGCCCGAGACCGACGCCGACGACGCGGGCGACCCCTGCCCTCCAGACGGCTATCGAGCCCGTTCGTCCATCGGCCGCCGAGCCCGAGCGCCGGGCCGGCTCGGCAGGGCGCCGTCTCGCCCAGCCCGCCGCGCCGCCCCCGCCCTCGGCAGCCCAGTCGCGCGTGCTGTTGTGGCCGATCGCTGCGCTCGCGGCCCTCGGCGTCGTGCTCCTCGTCCTCGCCATCGCCCTGGCCTGACCCTCGGTCCACGTGAGGTGCGGGGGCGCGTTCCTCGGTGTGGGCCCTTTCACATCGCGTCTACTTTGTGCAGACTCAGGCTGACTCGATCAGCCGACCGCACGGGCAAGGGGCGCGATGAGCACACGGACGAAGCACACCGGCGTCTTCGGTCCCACCCGCGCCCACATCGACGCAGCCACACTCCGCACCGACCGCTGGTGGATCCCGCCGCTGGTCACCTTCGTGCTCTTCTCGGCCTTCGTCATCTACTCGACGATCCGGGCGTTCAGCGGGTCCGACTACTACGCCAAGCCCTACCTGTCGCCGTTCTACTCGCCGTGCCTCGGCGACTGCGTCGAGGGCGCCTCGGACTTCGGCCAGCCGTTCGGCTGGTTCCCGTTGTCGGCGGCGCTGATCATCTTGATCTTCCCGCTCGGCTTCCGGCTGACCTGCTACTACTACCGCAAGTCCTACTACCGCGCGTTCTGGCTCTCACCGCCCGCATGCGCCGTCGCCGAGCCGCACGTGAAGTACACCGGCGAGACGCGGTTCCCGCTGATCTTGCAGAACCTGCACCGCTACTTCTGGTACGCCGCCATCGTGATCGGCTGCGTCCTCACCTTCGACGTGTTCCTGGCCTTCCGGCCGATGCCGGGCGAGTACGCCCTCGGCGATGGCGAGACCAGCGGCATCCATATGGGACTCGGCACCCTGCTGATGATCGTCAACGTGGTGCTCATCTGGCTCTACACACTCTCGTGCCACTCCTGTCGTCACGCGGTCGGCGGGCGACTGCGGCACTTCTCCAAGCATCCGGTGCGCTACAAGCTGTGGACCTTGGTGTCCAAGCTCAACGTCAACCATGGCCGCTACGCCTGGGCCTCACTGTTCTCGGTGGCCCTGGTCGACCTCTACGTGTATCTCGTCGCCAGCGGCGCGATCCAGGACGTGAGGTTCTTCTGAGCACCCACGACGTCGGTTCGAGGAGAGTCGCATGAGCAGTCCAGGACACGCAGCCCAGCCCGACGGCGCCGGGCGGCATCCGATGACCGGCAACGAGATGTCCGGCGCCGCCGAGGGCGGCATGGAACACCACCAGTACGACGTCGTCGTGGTCGGTGCCGGTGGCGCCGGTCTGCGCGCCGCGATCGCGGCGTTCGAGGCCGGCGCGCGCACGGCCGTGGTGTGCAAGTCGCTGCTCGGCAAGGCGCACACGGTGATGGCCGAGGGTGGCATCGCCGCCGCCATGGGCAACCGTTGGCCGGAGGACAACTGGGAGGTCCACTTCCGCGACACCATGCGCGGCGGGAAGATGCTCAACCACTGGCGGATGGCGCAGTTGCATGCGCAGGAGGCGCCCGAGCGGGTGATGGAGCTCGAGGACTGGGGCGCGCTGTTCGACCGCACCGACGACGGCCTCATCTCGCAACGCGACTTCGGTGGTCACAAGTACGCCCGCCTGGCCCACGTAGGAGACCGCACCGGCCTGGAGATGATCCGCACGCTGCAGCAGCGGGCGGTGGCGCTCGGCATCGACGTCTTCATGGAGTGCACGGTCACCGACCTGTTCAAGGATCCCGACGACGGCCGCATCAGCGGCGCGCTGGCCTACTGGCGCGAGACCGGCCGGTTCGTCCTGTTCGACGCACCCGCGGTGATCCTCGCGACCGGCGGCATCGGCAAGGCGTTCAAGGTGACCTCCAACTCCTGGGAGTACACCGCCGACGGCCAGGCGCTCGCCCTGCGTGCCGGGGCCTCGCTCATCAACATGGAGTTCGTGCAGTTCCACCCCACGGGGATGGTGTGGCCGCCGTCGGTGAAGGGGCTGCTGGTCACCGAGTCGGTGCGCGGCGACGGGGGGATCCTGCGCAACTCCGAGGGCGAGCGGTTCATGTTCGACTACATCCCCGACTTCTTCAAGGCCGAGACCGCCGACTCGGTCGAGGAGGCCGACGCCTGGTACGACGACAAGAAGAACAACCGCCGGCCACCCGAGCTGCTGCCACGCGACGAGGTGGCGCGGGCGATCAACGCCGAGATCAAGGCCGGACGCGGGTCACCGCACGGTGGGATCTTCCTCGACATCGCCTCGCGACGCTCGCCCGACTTCATCCGCAAGCGCCTGCCGTCGATGTACCACCAGTTCAAGGAGCTCGCCGACGTCGACATCACCCGTGAGCCCATGGAGATCGGGCCGACCGCCCACTACGTGATGGGCGGTATCGAGGTCGACCCCGACACCCAGGAGAGCCAGGTCACCGGGCTCTACGCGGTGGGGGAGTGCTCGGGCGGAATGCACGGGTCCAACCGGCTGGGCGGCAACTCCCTCGGCGACCTGCTGGTCTTCGGCAAGCGAGCCGGGGAGTTCGCCTCGGCCTACGCCGCCAGTCTGGGAACCCGGCGTCCGGCGGTCGCCGAGGCCGACGTCGCGGTCGCGCAGGCCAGCGCACTGCTGCCGTTCGAGATCGAGGGCGGGGAGAACCCCTACACGATCCAGAGCGAGCTGCAGCAGTCGATGAACGACCTGGTCGGCATCATCCGCACGGCCGGCGAGCTCGCCGAGGCGGTGGTGGAGATCGAGGCGTTCCGGCTCCGCGCCGAGCTGGTCAGCGTCGAGGGGAACCGGCAGTACAACCCCGGCTGGCACCTGGCCTTGGACCTGCGCAACATGCTGCTGGTGAGCGAGTCGGTGGCCAAGGCGGCGCTGGCTCGCGAGGAGTCGCGCGGCGGGCACACCCGCGACGACTTCCCCGGACCCGACGCCGTGTGGGGCACCAAGAACCTCGTCGTCCGGCTCAACGACGCCGGCACCGGCGTCGACCTGTTCGAGCAGCCGCTCGCGCAGATGCCCGGCGAGCTCATGCAGTACTTCGAGAGCAAGTGACCACGTGACCGCGAGGGAGTCGACATGGGTTACGAACTGAAGTTGCGCATCTGGCGCGGCGACCGGAGCGGCGGTGGGCTCGGCGACTACTCCGTGGAGGTTTCGGAGGGCGAGGTCGTCCTCGATGCGCTCCACCGGCTGCAGGCCACCCAGCTCAACGACCTGGCGATCCGGTGGAACTGCAAGGCCGGGAAGTGCGGGTCGTGCAGCGCGGAGATCAACGGCAAGCCACGGCTGATGTGCATGACCCGCCTCTCCGACTTCGAGCCGACCGAGACGATCACGGTCACCCCGTTGCGGACCTTCCCGATCATCCGCGACCTGGTCACCGACGTCTCGTTCAACTACGAGAAGGCCAAGGAGATGCCGTCGTTCGCACCGCCCCCGCGCGACGCCGACGGCAAGCGCCGGATGTCGCAGATCGACGTCGAGCGCGGCCAGGAGTTCCGCAAGTGCATCGAGTGCTTCTTGTGCCAGGACGTCTGCCACGTGATCCGCGACCACGAGGACAACAAGCCCGCCTTCTCCGGCCCGCGCTTCTTCCTCCGGTTCGCCGAGCTCGACATGCACCCCCTCGACACCCACGACCGCCGCTCGCTCGCCCAGGCCGCCGGCGGCATCGGCCTGTGCAACATCACCAAGTGCTGTACCGAGGTCTGCCCCGAGAACATCACCATCACCGACAACGCGATCATCCCGATGAAGGAGCGCGTCGCCGACCGCATGTTCGACCCCCTCGTCTGGCTCGGCTCCAAGATCGGCATCCGCAACAAGGACAACGACGGCCGCACCGAACTCTGACCCCCGCCCCGACCGTCCCGAGAACGCTGACCCGTCCGCTATAGCTGACGGGTCGGCGTCCATTTGAGGTGACCCGTCAGCTATAGCGGACGGGTCAGCGTGCCTTGAGTGAGTCGGGTTGTGGATAAGGCGGCCGGGACGGCGGGACGGGTGGTCAGGTGGGGGTGGGGGCGCCGCCGATGCCGAGCTCGTTGCCGTCGGGGTCGCGGTAGGTGGTCTTGCGGACGCCGTTGGCGTAGGTCTCGCGGGAGATCGGCTCCAGGCCTCGCGCGGAGGCAGCGGCGACGAAGTCGTCGTGGTCGGTGCGGAACACCGTGACCAGGGCGTGGCCCGCGCGGGCCGGGTCGAGGACGACGTAGACGTGTCCGTGCTCGGCGAGGGTCCAGACCGTCTCGGTGTCATGGGGCGCGAAGTCGCCGGCTCGGCCGAACAGCCGCTCGTACCAGGCGATCGCCCGGGGGAAGTCGGTGACGGGCACCCCGGCGAACAGGTCGACGTCGGTGGCGGGCATGTGAAGAAGGACCGGTGGAGACCGCTGGAATCATCGGCGGGAAACATCACACTCGGTGGCACTCGTCACGCGTCGTCTCTAGGGTGCCGAGCATGACCACAGATGGGGCTGCCGTCGACGGCGGTCTGGAGGAGCCTGCCGACCTGGAGCCCGAGCAGGGCTCGCTCGACCTGGCGCAGCCCGAGGACACGCACACCCGCAGCGACTGGGAGCGGGAGGCCGCGAAGGTCCTGCGCAAGGCGCGGCGGATGACCGACGACGACCCCGACTCGCTGGTGTGGGAGAAGCTCACCCGCACCACCCTCGACGGCGTCGAGGTGAGTCCGCTCGGCACTCCCGACCTGCTCGAGGACCTCCGGACGGCAGGACGACCGGCCCGCGCGGGCGCCTGGGACATCCGCACCCACCTCGCCGCCGGTCCGGCGAAGCTGCTCAACGAGGAGGCCATCGCCGACCTCGAGGCCGGAGCCACCTCGCTGTGGGTCTCGCTCGCCGACCCCGACGCCGCCTCGCCCGACGCCCTCGACGCGGCTCTCGCCGGCGTCTTCATCGACCTCGCGCCGGTGGTGCTCGACGCCGCGGACCCGGCGGCCGCGGCGCGCGGCTTCCTCGGCTGGGCCACCGACCGGGAGCTGCACCCCCACACCAACCTCGGCCTGCCGCAGTTCGACGCCGACCTGGCCGAGGCCGCCCGCGCGGCCGGCATCCTCGGGTTCGTCGTCGACGCCACCGCCGTCCACGACCGAGGTGCCTCCGACGCCCAGGAGCTCGGCGCCTCGATGGCTGCGGCGGCGGACTACCTGCGCGCCGCCGAGGCGTCCGGGCTCGCGCTCGCCGACGCGGCCGCGCTGGTCGAGTTCCGCTACGCCGTCACCGACGAGCAGTTCGCCCAGATCGCCAAGCTGCGCGCGGCCCGGCGCCTGTGGGCCCGGCTCCAGGAGCTGTCGGGCATCGACGCGCCGGTGCCGATGCGGATCCACGCCGTCACCAGCCGGCCGATGATGACCCGCTACGACCCGTGGGTGAACATGCTCCGCACCACCGTCGCCGCCTTCGCGGCCGGGGTGGGCGGCGCCGACGCCGTCACCGTGCTGCCCTTCGACAGCGCCCTGGGCCGCCCCGATGCCTTCGGACGCCGGATCGCGCGCAACACCTCCTCGCTGCTGATCTCGGAGTCCCACGTCGCCCGGGTCGCCGACCCCGCCGGCGGCGCGTACGCCGTCGAGCGGCTCACCGACGACCTCGCCGCCGCGGCCTGGGCCGTCCTCGGCGACCTCGACGACGGCGGCGACCTCGAGGCCGCGATCGAGGCCGTGGTGGCCGAGCGCGAGCAGCAGGTGGCCACCCGGCGTCGTCCGCTCACCGGACTCACCGAGTTCCCGAACCTCGCCGAGACCCTCCCCGAGCGCGATGGGCCCGGCCTCGGCGTCCGCTCCTACGGCGCGAGCTTCGAGGCCCTGCGCGACGACCCGCCCACCGCTCACGTCTTCCTCGCCACGCTCGGCACCGTCGCCCAGCACACCGCGCGCGCGACGTTCGCGACCAACCTGCTCGCCGCCGGCGGCATCGAGGCCGACGTCGCCGGCCCCACTGCGCCCGAGGGCGGCGTCGAGGCGCTCGTCGCCGCCTACGCCGGACAGCCGGTCGTGTGCCTGGCCGGCTCCGACGCCGCCTACGCCGACTGGGGCGAGGCCGCCGCCGCGGCCCTGCGCGAGGCGGGCGCGCGGCACGTGGTGATCGCGGGCAAGCCCACCGACTACGCCGACGATTCGTGTGCGATGGGCGTCGATGCCCTCGCCTTCCTGACCCGCACGCGGGAGGCCCTGTCATGACGGTTCCGAAGAGCTTCAGCGGACTTCCCCTCGCGGGCGGCACAGCGCCCGAGACCCCGCGGGTCGACGCCGAGCCGTGGTCCAGCCCGGAGGGCATCGACGTCCTGCCGGTCTACGGGCCCGAGCACCTCGCGGGCCTCGACGCGCTCGACACCCTCCCAGGGCTGAGCCCCTTCCTGCGCGGCCCGTACCCCACGATGTACACCACCCAGCCGTGGACCATCCGGCAGTACGCCGGGTTCTCCACCGCCGAGGAGTCCAACGCGTTCTACCGGCGCAACCTCGCCGCCGGCCAGAAGGGACTCTCGGTCGCCTTCGACCTCGCCACGCACCGGGGCTACGACTCTGACCACCCGCGGGTCCGTGGCGACGTCGGCATGGCCGGTGTGGCGATCGACTCGATCTACGACACCCGCACCCTCTTCGACGGCATCCCGCTCGATGAGATGTCGGTGTCGATGACCATGAACGGCGCCGTGCTTCCGGTGCTCGCGCTCTACATCGCGGCCGCCGAGGAGCAGGGCGTCACGCCCGAGCAGCTGGCCGGGACCATCCAGAACGACATCCTCAAGGAGTTCATGGTCCGCAACACCTACATCTACCCGCCGGCGCCGTCGATGCGGATCATCTCCGACATCTTCAGCTACACCGCCGCGCGGATGCCGCGGTTCAACTCGATCTCCATCTCCGGCTACCACATCCAGGAGGCCGGGGCGACCAACGACCTCGAGCTGGCCTACACCCTGGCCGACGGCGTCGAGTACATCCGCGCCGGCCTCGACACCGGCATGACGATCGACCAGTTCGCCCCGCGGCTGAGCTTCTTCTGGGCGATCGGGATGAACTTCTTCATGGAGGTCGCCAAGATGCGTGCGGCCCGGGCGCTGTGGAGCCGGCTGGTGCGCCAGTTCGACCCGCAGAACCCGAAGTCGCTCTCGCTGCGCACCCACTCCCAGACCTCCGGCTGGAGCCTGACCGCCCAGGACGTCTTCAACAACGTCGGGCGCACCGCGATCGAGGCGATGGCCGCCACGCAGGGCCACACCCAGAGTCTGCACACCAACGCCCTCGACGAGGCGATCGCGCTGCCCACCGACTTCAGCGCCCGCATCGCCCGCAACACCCAGCTGCTGCTCCAGCAGGAGAGCGGCACTACCGGCACCATCGACCCGTGGGCCGGCTCCTACTACGTCGAGCGGCTCACCCACGACCTCGCCGAGCGGGCCTGGGCGCACATCCAGGAGGCCGAGCGCGCCGGCGGAATGGCCAAGGCGATCGAGCAGGGCATCCCGAAGATGCGCATCGAGGAGGCCGCGGCCCGCACCCAGGCGCGCATCGACTCCGGCGCCCAGCAGGTCATCGGCGTCAACACCTACCGCCTGGCCGCCGAGGACAAGCTCGACGTCCTCAAGGTCGACAACGACGACGTCTACCGTCAGCAGGTCGCCAAGCTGGAGCGGCTGCGCGCCGAGCGCGACGACGAGGCGGTGCGCTCGGCCCTCGAGGCGCTCACCTCCTCCGCCGAGCGCGGCGCCTCCAGCGACCTCGACGGCAACCTGCTCGCCCTCGCCGTCGACGCCGCCCGCGCGAAGGCCACCGTCGGCGAGATCTCCGACGCGCTGGAGAAGGTCTACGGCCGCCACCGCGCGGTGATCCGTACGATCTCCGGCGTGTACCGCGACGAGTCCGCCCAGCACTCCGGTGAGGAGGGCGCCGACGGCGGCTCGCTGCTCTCGCAGGCCCTCGCCGCCACCGCGGAGTTCGAGGAGGCCGAGGGACGCCGGCCGCGGATCCTGGTCGCCAAGATGGGCCAGGACGGCCACGACCGCGGCCAGAAGGTCATCGTGTCCGCCTTCGCCGACATGGGCTTCGACGTCGACGTCGGGCCGCTGTTCTCCACCCCCGAGGAGGTCGCCCAGCAGGCGGTCGACGCCGACGTCCACATCGTCGGGGTCAGCTCGCTCGCGGCCGGCCACCTCACCCTCCTCCCGGCGCTGAAGAAGGCGCTGGAGGAGCAGGGGCGGCCCGACATCATGACGGTCATCGGCGGCGTCATCCCGCCCGACGACGTCCCGACCCTCCAGGAGATGGGGGCCGCCGCGGTCTTCCTCCCCGGCACCGTCATCGCCGAGTCGGCCCTCGACCTGCTCGCCAAGCTGCGCGACCAGCTCGACCACGACGACGCGTGAAGGTCGACGTCGGCGCGCTGGTCGACGGCGTCCGCGACGGGCAGCGGGCGGCAGTCGCGCGGGCGATCACGCTGGTGGAGTCCAGCAAGCGCGAACGCCGCGAGGCCGCGCGCGAGCTGCTCACCACGCTGACCGCCGATCCCGGCTCCGGTGTGCACTCGCCCGCCGTCCGGGTGGGGATCTCGGGCGTGCCGGGCGTGGGCAAGTCGACGTTCATCGAGGCGCTCGGCAGCCGGCTCACCGCGGCCGGCCACCGGGTCGGCGTCCTGGCGGTCGACCCGTCCAGCGTGCGCACCGGCGGCTCGGTGCTCGGTGACAAGACCCGCATGGCGCAGCTCTCGGCCGACCCGCACGCCTACATCCGGCCGAGTCCGAGCGCGGGGACGCTCGGGGGAGTGGCGCGCGCGACCGTCCAGGCGATGAGCGTGCTCGAGGCGGCCGGCTACGACGTCGTGCTGGTCGAGACCGTCGGCGTCGGCCAGTCCGAGGTCACCGTCGCCGGCATGGTCGACACCTTCCTCTTCCTCACCCTGGCCCGCACCGGCGACCAGCTCCAGGGCATCAAGAAGGGCATCTTGGAGATCGCCGACGTGATCGCGGTGAACAAGGCCGACGGCGACCACGAGGGCGAGGCCCGGGTCGCGGCCCGCGAGCTCGCGAGCGCGATGCGGCTGGTGCGCGGCCACGGCGAGTGGGCCCCGCCTGTGGTCACCTGCTCGGCCCTGCACGACCTGCGCGTCGACGACGTCTGGGACCGCGTGCTGCAGCACCGCGACCACCTCGGTGCCGACGGCCTGGCCGACAAACGGGCCCAGCAGCAGCTCGACTTCACTTGGGCGCTGGTCCGCGACGAGCTCGACCAGCGGCTGCGGCACTCGCCGGGCGTCCGGGCCATCCGCGACGGCGTCCGCGCCGAGGTCCTGGCCGGCGAGATCCCGGCGACACTGGCCGCAGACCGGCTGCTCGCGGCCTACGACCAGGGATCCGAAGAGGCCAGGGAGGTACCCGAGGAGGCCGGGGAGATATAGAGTGCCTCCGAGGATGTCGCCGCGCTCGGGAGGGTGACGCATCGTGAGGAATCGGTTCTTATCCGCCGCTGCCACTGCGGCGGTCAGTGTGGCCCTGGGGCTCGTGATCGCGCTCAGCAGTCCGGCTCCAGCGCGTGCCGGCGCCGGCAGTGGGTCCTTCGGAATCGCGGTGCACGTGGTGGTGAAGGGGGGACCCGGTGATCCCGTACCGAGCGGAGGGATCACGGTCACCGTCCCCCCGAAGTGCTGGTGGGTGCCCTTCAACACCGCCAACCTGTCCTACTACGACATCGACCCGTCCGCGCCCGACGCGATGACCCAGTGGGTCGAGGCCACCAGGAAGGCCACCTCCATCACCTTCGTGCCATCCCTGCTGACCCTTCCCACACAGGAGTACATGCACGCCCACGAGGGCACGCAGTACACCTGGTACACCCTCGGGTCAGCCGATGGCGTCAACTGTTCCGACGAGGGCTTCACCCCGAGTGGCGGCAGCAGCCCGGGCGACTGGGGGGTGCCCGGCAGTGGCAACTTCTCGATCTCGCTCGCCGCGTTCATCGGTGCCGACCCGGCGCCACCGCTGGTCGACGTCGAGGACGTCGTCCGGGAGGTCTGGGACGCCGCCTCGGCCCAGATCGAGGGCCCGCAGCTGGTGCGCAATCCCGAGCTCGGCGACTTCGGCGGAGCGACGATGGTCAACCTGCCCACGTGGTTCTGGGTGGAGAACACCGAGGACGCACTTGCCGGCGACGGCAAGATCCACCTCGAGGTCTCGATCCCCGGCACGCCGGTACGGGCCACCCTGGACGCCGCCACCGACGGGGTGCAGGTGACCTCGCCGGCCGGAGATCGCGATTGCACCCTGGACCAGGCGACGACCGCCTACGCTCCCGGCGGCAACGCCGACGCGGCGTGCACGCTGGAGTTCCTGCGGCCCAGCGCGGCCGGCTGGACCGTCACCGGGCGGACCACCTGGCAGGGCAGCTGGGAGGGGGTCGACAACGACGGCCCCGTCGGTGGCGCGCTCCAGACGCTCAGCCCGACGGCCTCGATCGTGGTGCCCGTCGTCCAGTCCCAGTCCGTCGTCACCGGTGTCGACTAGAACGGTCGCCAGCACCCCCGGGAGGCCGACCCGGGCGGACACCCGTCCCGATCGCCTCGGGTGAGCACTAGATTGGGCGTGATGTCCGACCAAGCCCTCACCGTCATCGACGACGTCGTGAGCAAGTACGAAACCGAGCTCCTCGAGCTGCGTCGCGACCTGCACGCCCATCCCGAGCTGTCGTGGTCCGAGACGCGCACCACCGACCTGGTCGCCCACCGGCTCGAGGCGTCGGGGTGGCAGGTCACCCGCGCCGTGCCCACCGGCGTGGTGGCCGAGATCGGGCCGCCGGACGCCGACACGGTGGTGGCGCTGCGTGCCGACATCGACGCCCTGCCCGTCGAGGACGTCACCGGGGTGCCGTGGGCGAGCACCACGCCCGGGGTGGCCCACGCCTGCGGCCACGACGTCCACACCACCTGCCTGCTGGGAGCGTCCCTCGCCCTCGCCGAGCTCCACGAGCGCGGTGAGCTGCCCGGGCGGGTCCGGCTGCTCTTCCAGCCGGCCGAGGAGGTCATGCCCGGTGGTGCGCGCCAGCTGATCGCGGACGGCCATCTCGACGGCGTCGACCGGATCTTCGCGCTCCACTGCGACCCCGCCGTCGACGTCGGGAGGATCGGCCTGCGCTCCGGAGCGCTCACCAGCGCCGCCGACAAGATCGAGGTCTACCTCGAGGGCACCGGCGGGCACACCTCGCGCCCACACCTGACCGGAGACCTGACCTTCGCCCTGGCGAAGGTCACCAGCGAGCTTCCCGCCGTGCTGAGCCGCAGGATGGACCCGCGTTCGGGAGTCAGCGTCGTGTGGGGCGTGGTCCGCGCCGGCGTCGCGCCGAACGTGATCCCCGACCGCGGTATGGCCGCCGGCACCGTGCGCATCCTGGACCCGGTCGCCTGGGCCGGATGCGAGCCGGCCATCCGGGAGGCGATCCAGGACATCGTGCGCCCCTACGGCGTCACGGCCAACGTCGACTACCTCCAAGGCGTCCCGCCGGTGGTCAACGACGCCGGCTCCAACGCGATCCTGGCCGCCGCGGTCCGAGGGGTGCTCGGGCCCTCCGGGCAGGTCGCGGTACCGCAGAGCCTCGGCGGCGAGGACTACGGCTGGTACGTCGAGCGGGTGCCGGGCGCGATGTTCCGACTCGGCACGCGCACTCCGGGAGGCCCGACCTACGACCTGCATCAGGGAAACCTGCAGGTCGACGAACGAGCCATCTCGATCGGCGCCCGCGTGCTGGCCTCGGCGGCCCTGGGAGCCGTCGACCCGGTGGCCACCACGAGCGCCCGCTGATCCGCCGCCGATCCCGCATGATTCGGATCCGTCCGACGCCGGGTAGTCTGCAGACCGGTGTTTGTGTCGCCCGCCCGCGGGGTAGGCGCGACCGTGACGACCGCCGTCCGGCCGGACGCTGACGATACGGAGGACCTGGTGCGACTACGCGCGGTACTGGCTCCGCGTCGCGCGACCGCGGGTGCTGCGGCAGGTCTGGTTCTGGTGGCAGCGCTCACCGGGTGTGGTGGCGACTCCGGCGACTCCGACAACTCCGACAATGCCGGTCGCCCGAACCTGGAGGGTTCTTCCAGTTCGGACCCGGCGCCGTCGTCGGAGCCGGGCACTCCCTCCGCGCCGAGCGGTGGCGACGCGACGCCTCAGGGCAAACCCGACGACGTCGGCAACGACGTCTATCCGCGCAAGATCACCGCGCAGGGCGCCGACGCCGAGGCGGTCGCCGAGGCATGGCTCGACTACTGGCGGACCCGGATCGCCTCCTACGGAGCCGCCGAGGTGCTTCCCGAGATGGGCGCCGTCGCGACCGATGAGGCGATGTCGGACGTCGTCAACTACGTCGAGACGCTTCGCACGCGCAACCTGCACACCGAGGGCGACCTCGTGATCGACGTCGACCAGATCAAGGTCGACGGCGAGACCGCCACCCTGCACAGCTGCATGGACAACTACAGCACCGACCGCGATGCCAAGGGCAAGCCGGTCGAGTTGCTGCTGCCGTTCTACGACGCCACCGGTGCGCTCGTCCGTCAAGACGGTGCCTGGCGAGTGTCTTCCGTCGAGATCACGACCAGCGGAGGAAAGTGCACATGACCATCCTCGGACGGATCGGGCTTCTCGCCCGCCTCACAGCAGCAGGCGCGCTGGTGGCAGGAGGTACGGCAGTGCTCGCCGCCCCCCCGGCCTCGGCCGGCAACGCCGGAGGCAGCACCGCGGGCTGTAGCGGCGACACCTGCACTATCGGCGTCACCTTCAGCGGGCCGGCTGCGCCCGCGTCCGGATCGCCGGCTGCAGTCGCCTACGTGCAGCCCGACTGCTGGTACGAGGCCCAAGGCAACCCCAAGGAGTTCCTCAAGCAGTACGAGGACGCCACGGCGGGCAGCCACTACAGCGGCAAGTCGGTCTTCGCGATGTGGGGCCCGTTCTCGGCGATCGAGGAGGCCGCCAAGGACCCGAAGCGGGCCGACTTCGTCTGGTACATGATGTCGTGCCGCGAAGGCATCGACATCGTCAACGACAAGGTGGCCCACGACTATGCGGGCCAGACCGTGGGCCTCGACGGCATCCAGGCGACTCTGATCACGCTGCTCCTGCCGCCGTCTCAGACCCCCCCGCCGCCGCCGGTCAATGTCGAGAGCCTGCGCGACGCGGCGCGGGCCGCGATGACCATTCCCGACCCGACTGTGGAGCACAGCCCGACCATCGCCGAGTTCGGGGGCGCCACGCTGGTCAACCTGCCCACCCGCTTCACCGCCGGCCCCGATCAGCCGGACAGCCTCTGGATCAAGGCGTCGGCGGGCACGAACTCCGCGACCGTCACCGCCGCGGAGCCGTCGTGGACGCTCAGCTCGCCCAATGGCGTCGCCAACTGCACGCAGGAGCAGATGACGATGACCCTCACGGCGGCCTCGACGGACGCGTGCGCGCTGCAGTTCACCCGCACCTCCAACGCCATGCCCGTCGACTTCACCTCGACCTGGCAGACGAGCTGGAGCGGCGAGCCGGCTCCCGCCGGGCCCCTCCCGCTCGACACCATCTCCTCGACCTCGGGCATCACGCTGCCGGTGCGCCAGTCGCAGTCCCTGGTGATCCCGACGAACTGATCCAACGCCGGTCGAGCCGCCGGGATGGGCGGGCCACGAAGACTCCGGCCGTGCCCACGCGCGCCGCGCCACGACCGGGTCGTTCATCACCTTCTGGTAACGACCGAAAAAACTTCGGTCGTGGGCGCCCCTCCCGACGATTCCGGCACTATGGTGACGCTTGATTTTCGCGCTGCCCCGATGGCGCGATCCTGAACCAAGGAGGAATCTTGCGTCGTAGGACCAAGATGGCAGCCGTCGTGTCTGTGCTACTCACCTTCGCTCTCGCCGGGTGCGGCAGCGACGATGACAAGGGGAACGACGGCAACGGCGGCAGCGGTGGGGAAGCCTCCGGTGACGTGTGCAAGACCGCTGATGGGGACGGCCCGAAGATCGGCCTCGCCTACGACGTCGGTGGCCGTGGCGACCAGTCGTTCAACGACTCGGCGTACGCCGGCGTCGAGAAGGCCGTCGAGGACCTCGACGCCACCTGCATCGAGGCCGAGGCGGGCTCCGACGAGAACGACACCGCCCGTGCCGAGCGACTGCGCACGCTCGCCAGCGAGGGCTACAACCCGGTCATCGCGGTCGGCTTCATCTACTCGCCCGCCGCCGCCGAGGTCGCTGCCGACTTCCCCGACACCGACTTCACCGTGATCGACGGCTACGCCTCCTCGATCACCGAGGCCGACAACCTGTCCGACATCAACTTCGCCGCCAACGAGGGCTCGTTCCTGGTGGGCGTCGCTGCCGCGTTGGAGACCAAGTCCGGCACCGTCGGCTTCGTCGGAGGCACCAACGGTGCGCTGATCCAGGGCTTCCAGGCCGGGTTCGAGGCCGGCGTCAAGGCGGCCGACCCCAAGGTCAAGGTCCAGGTCCAGTACCTCACCGACGACCCGAACGACGGCAAGACCGGCTTCGAGAACGCGCCCGGTGGCCGTACCGCTGCCGAGGGCATGCTCGACTCGGGCGCCGACGTCATCTTCCACGCGGCCGGCAAGTCCGGTCTCGGCGTCTTCCAGGCCGTCGAGGCCGCGGGCGAGGGCAACTGGGCGATCGGCGTCGACTCCGACCAGTACCTCACCGCCGAGGACTCCCTGAAGCCCTTCATCCTCACCTCGATGCTCAAGCGCATCGACGTCGGCGTCAGCGACTACGTCACCGCCTTCGACAAGGGTGAGACCCCGAGCGGGTTCATCACCTACGACCTGGCCGACGACGGCGTCGGGTACTCCACGGAGAACCCCGCCATCGACCCGCTGACCAGCAAGATCAACGAGTTCGCCGACAAGATCAAGAGCGGCGAGATCGAGGTTCCCACCGCGCCCTGATCCACCGCCGCGACTCCTCGGGCCTGGGGACGACCAAAGTCGTCTCCAGGTCCGGTCGCGTTTGAAGGAGAGCCGACTTGTCCACGGTGTTGAAGAAGCAGGATGTGCCGGGCGGCGACGTCGCCGTCCGGGTCGAGGGGATCGGTAAGCGGTTCCCCGGTGTGATCGCCAACCACGACGTCACGTTCGACATCCGCAGCGGCACCATCCACGCGATCGTCGGCGAGAACGGCGCCGGCAAGTCGACGTTGATGAAGATCCTCTACGGCGTGCAGCCGCCCGACTCGGGCACGATCGAGCTCAACGGCGTCCCGACCAAGCTCAAGTCGCCCTCGGACGCGATCGCCGCGGGCGTCGGCATGGTCTTCCAGCACTTCCAGCTCGCCGACAACCTCACCGTGCTCGAGAACGTCGTCCTCGGCGACGAGCGGCGCCACGGCATCGGCAACAAGGCCCGCGCGCGGATCCGGGAGCTCTCCGCGGCCTACGGATTCGGACTCGACCCCGACGAGCTCGTGCAGTCGCTCGGCGTCGGCAAGCGTCAGCGCGTCGAGATCCTCAAGGTCCTCTACCGGGGCGCGCGGATCATCATCCTCGACGAGCCGACCGCGGTGCTGGTGCCGCAGGAGGTCGACGCGCTGTTCGCGAATCTGCGTGGTCTGCGCGACGAGGGGCACACGATCGTGTTCATCTCGCACAAGCTCGACGAGGTCCGCTCGATCGCCGACGAGATCACCGTGATCCGCCGCGGGACGACCGTGGCCACCGTCGATCCGGCCACCGTCACCTCCCGCCAGCTCGCCGAGCTCATGGTCGGCAGCGAGCTGCCGAGCCCCTCCACGGAGGAGTCGACGGTCACCGACCGCGTCACGCTGAGCCTGGAGAACGTCAGCGTCGCCGATGTGAGCGGCCGTGAGGTCCTCAGTGGGATCGACCTGACCGTCCACGCCGGTGAGGTGCTCGGAATCGCCGGCGTCGAGGGCAACGGCCAGACGGAGCTGGTCGAGGCCATCATCGGGATGCTCAAGCTGTCCTCGGGCACGATCACCCTCTACACCACGGCGCCGCAGGACAAGTCCGGCAACGGCGCGGGCGGCTCGGCGGACGGGCCGGCCCGCGAGGGCGCCCGGCTCGCCCATGACATGACCAACCTGTCCACCCGCCGGCGCCGCGAGCTCGGGATCGGGGTCATCCCCGAGGACCGGCACCGGCACGGCGTGCTGCTGGACTCCCCGCTCTGGGAGAACCGGATCCTCGGATTCCAAACCCGGCGCCCCTGCGGCAGCGGGGGCTGGATCAGTCGCGGGGGTGCCAGCCGCGACTCGGTCCGGATCATCGAGGAGTACGACGTCCGCACGCCCGGCATCGCAACGACCGCCCGAGCGCTCTCCGGCGGCAACCAGCAGAAGTTCATCGTGGGCCGCGAGATGTCCGGCGATCCCTCGCTGCTGATCGCCGCCCACCCCACCCGCGGCGTCGACGTCGGCGCCCAGGCCGCCATCTGGGACCACATCCGCCGCGCCCGGCGGGAGGGTCTTGCGGTGGTCCTCATCTCCGCCGACCTCGATGAGCTGATCGGACTCTCGGACACCATCAAGGTCCTGCTCCGCGGCCGGCTGGTCGGCACGTTCGACCCGCAGCAGGTCACCTCCGAACAACTCGGAACCGCGATGACGGGCGCAGGAGGTGCCGAATGAGAGTCGTGCAGAAACTGCTTCTCGGTCTGGCCGCGCCGGTCCTCGCGCTCCTGATCGCGGGCGCGCTGGCCTCGATCCTCCTGGCGGCCACCGGCGCCGACGTCGGGGCCTTCTGGGAGACGCTCCTGAAGTGGCCTGAACCACGCAACCGCGTCAACATCATCAACTCGGCCGCGATCTTGTACCTCTCCGGCGTCGCCGCGGCCGTCGGCTTCCGGATGAACCTGTTCAACATCGGAGTCGAGGGTCAGTACCGCATCGGAGCCTTCGTCGCGGCGGTCGTCGCCGGACAGGCATTCCTGCCTGGTGCGCTCAACACGGTGTTCGCGATCCTCATGGCGATGGTCGCCGGGGCCCTGTGGGCAGGTATCGCAGCCGTGCTCCGCGTCACTCGCGGGGTGAGCGAGGTGATCGCGACGATCATGCTCAACTCGATCGCCGGCCTGCTCGTCGGCTACCTGATCAAGAAGGTCGGCGTGCGCACCGGCAACTCGATCAGCACCAAGGAGATCCCCGAGAGCAGCTGGGTCAGCGGCATCCCGGCGGTGCCCGATGCCGGCGGCGCGGAGATCTACGGCCTGGCCCTGCTGGCGGTGGTCGTCGGTATCGCCTACTACGTCGTGATCACCTACACCCGCTTCGGCTTCGACGTCCGCGCGACCGGTGCCTCGGAGTCGGCAGCGGTGGCCTCGGGCGTCAACGTGAAGAAGATGATCATCATCTCGATGCTGATCTCCGGCGCGATCGCGGGGCTCATCGGCATGCCCGTGCTGTTCGGGCAGGCCCACAACTACGGCTCGTCGTTCCAGGTAGGCATCGGCTTCTCGGGGATCGCGGTCGCCCTCCTCGGCCGCAACAACCCGGCCGGGATCGCGGCCGGGGCGCTGATCTTCGCCTTCTTGAGCGAGCAGGGGAACCGCCTCAACATCCTGGTCGGCATCTCACCGGAGATCGTCTCGGTCACCCAGGGCATCATCGTGCTCGCCGTGGTCATCGCCTACACGCTCGTCCGGCGCTACCGACGTCGTCTCGAGCAGGCCGCAGTCGCCAGCCAGCTTGCTCCACCGACGGCCGGAACCGACGGCAAGGACGGTGGGCCCGGCCAGGATCCCGGTGACGGGCCCGGCAACGGCCCCGACGCCGGACCGGGCGACGGCCCCGACCTGGCCAAGTCCCCGCGAGAGGAGCCGGTGAAGTGAGCGTCCCCGTCATCGAGGCCGACCAGAGCGGCCCCAACACCTCCGCCAGCACGCGAGGAACGCCCCTGCGATGGATGCTCATCGTCGCCGGGGTCTTCGCGCTGGTCTCGCTGGTTCGCATCCTCACCGGTGCCGACGACCTGACTTCCGCCGGTGCGCTGCGCGCGGCCATCCAGGCCGCGGTGCCGATCACGCTCGCGGGTCTCGGCGGGCTCTGGTCGGAGCGGGCCGGCGTGGTCAACATCGGGCTCGAGGGCATGATGATCATGGGCGCGCTCGGCGGTGCCTACTTCACCGTCGAGCACGGGGTCGTCGCCGGCATCCTGGGGTCGATCCTCTTCGGCGCCCTCACCGGGACCGTCCATGCCGTGACCACGGTGATCTTCGGCGTCGACCAGATCGTGTCCGGTGTGGCGATCAACATCATCTCCGCCGGCCTGGCCGCGTTCTTGGCCCAGGCCTGGTTCACCGGGCTCGAGGGCGGTGGTCCCACTCAGTCGCCGAGCCTGCCGCGTCCGCCGGCGATCACGATCGGGCCGCTCAACGACGCGCTCAACGAGCTCTCTGCCAAGGGCTGGTTCGTCATCTCGGATCTGGCCTCGCTCCTGGCTGCGCTCACCCGCAACCTCTCGCTGCTGACGATCCTCGCCTTCGTGCTGGTGGGTGTCTCCGGCTGGATCCTGTGGCGGACCGCGTTCGGTCTGCGTCTGCGGTCGGTGGGGGAGTCGCCGTCGGCGGCGGAGTCGCTGGGCGTCAACGTGTACTTCTACAAGTTCTTCGCCGTGGTGATGTCGGGCATCTTCGCCGGACTCGGCGGTGTCTACCTGGTCCTCGTGTCCGGCCCGGGATATCAGAACGGCTTGACCGGCGGCCTGGGCTACATCGGGTTGGCGGCGATGATCTTCGGGAACTGGCGCCCCGGGGGGCTGCTGATCGGCGCGGGCCTGTTCGGCTACACCACCGCCATCCGGCTGCGTGGAGGCACGATCGAACTGCACGCCCTGCTGCTCGTGATCGCCGTGGTGCTCATCATCCTCGCGCTCTGGCAGATCTACCGCGGCTCGGTCCGGCGCGGACTCATCACCGGGGGCATCGGCGTGGTCTTCGGGGTCTGGTTCGCGACCACCGAGAGCGTCCCTGCCGAGTTCACCGGGATGGCGCCCTACCTGGCGACCCTGTTCGTGCTGGCCTTCGCGGCCCAGAAACTACGAATGCCGGCCGCTGATGGTCAGGTCTACCGCAAGGGGAGTGCTGGCTGATGGTCACCGATCTCACCGCCGACGGCTGGGCGCGGCTGCAAGAGGAGGCGGTCGAGGCGATGGCCCACGCCTACGCGCCGTACTCCAACTACCAGGTCGGCGCCGCCGCGATCGTCGACGACGGGCGGCACGTGTCCGGCTGCAATGTCGAGAACGCCGCCTACGGCGTGGCGCTCTGCGCGGAGTGCGGCGTGATCTCCTCGCTCCACCGGGGCGGGGGCGGTCGGCTGACGCACTTCGTGTGCGTCGACGGCGACGGCGCCATCATCATGCCCTGCGGGCGCTGCCGCCAGCTGCTCTACGAAAACGGCGGGCCCGACATGTTGTTGATGACCGGCGCCGGTGTGCGTCGGATGGATGAGGTGCTTCCTGATGCCTTCGGTCCCGACAACCTCGCTTGACCTCGGGTCCTCGGCATTCGTCGAGGACCCGTACCCGGCCTTCGACCAGGAGCGGGCCGCACACCCGGTCGCCTGGCACGAGGGGCTCGGGCTGTACCTGGTCTTCGACCACGCGACGGTGGGTGCGGTCCAGCGCGAGCGGCGTTTCGGCCGGCTGTGGACCGACCGGGAGCCGGCGGACTATCTCGAGCCGTTCAACCTGCTGCACCGCAACCAGATGATGGAGAACGAGCCGCCCGAGCACACCAGGCTGCGGCGTCCGGTGGCCGCGGCGTTCGCCCGAGGGCACATCGAGCGGCTCCGCCCGCGGGTGAGGGAGCTGGCAGCGGGCCTGCTGGACGAGATCGACCCCGCCGCCGACTTCGACGTGATCTCCGCCTACGCCGAGCCACTCCCGGTGTTGGTGATCGCCGAGCTTCTCGGCGTGCCGGTGGAGCACGTGCCCTCCCTGCGCACCTGGTCGCAGGCGATCGTGCGGGTGTACGAGCCGAACCCCTCCGAGGTCGTGGTCGAGGAGGCCGTGCGCGCGTCCGAGGAGTTCGCGGCGCTGGTGCGCGACCTCGCCGCGGCCCGGCGGATCACCCCGGCCGACGACCTGATCACCGATCTGGTCGCCACCGAGCTGAACGACGACGAGGTCGTCGCAGCCGTGGTCCTGCTTCTCAACGCCGGGCACGAGGCGTCGGTGAACGTCTTCGGCAACGGCCTGGTCGCGATGCTCGAACGCGGCCTGCGCCCCGGCGACGACGTCGCTGCCACCGTGGAGGAGATGCTCCGTTTCGACTCCGCCCTCCAGCTGTTCGAGCGGACGGCGACCGAGCAGATCACGATCGGTCCGGAGGGCCGCAGCGTGGTCGTCGAGCCTGGCGAGCGCGTCGCGGTCCTACTCGGGTCGGCCAACCGGGATCCGGCCGTCTTCGACCGCCCCGGGGAGTTCCTGGTCGACCGCTCGCCGAACCCGCACGTGGCCTTCGGTGTCGGCGTGCACTTCTGCCTGGGCGCGCCGCTGGCGCGGATGGAGCTCGTCGAGTCGGTGCCCGCGCTGTTCGGCCGCTACCCGGATCTCGCGCTCGCCGGACCTCCCGTATCGCGCGGCACCTTCGTGCTGCGCGGCTACGACCAGGTGCGGGTGACCCCCTCGGCTCGCTGACCGGCCGACGAGCACAGGTCGGGTTCGGGCGCTAGGGTCCGACCATGAGCACTCACGACGCCATCGAAGTGATCTCCGCCAAGCGCGACAAGCACGCCCTGACCGACTCCCAGATCGACTGGGTCGTTGACGCCTACACCCGCGGCGACGTCGCCGACGAGCAGATGTCGGCGCTGGCGATGGCCATCCTCCTCAACGGGATGGACCGGCGCGAGATCGCCCGGTGGACCGGCGCGATGATCGCCTCGGGGGAGCGGATGGACTTCTCCAGCCTGTCGCGCCCGACCGCCGACAAGCACTCCACCGGCGGGGTGGGCGACAAGATCACCCTGCCGCTGGCTCCGTTGGTCGCCGCGTGCGGGGTGGCGGTGCCGCAACTGTCCGGACGCGGCCTGGGCCACACCGGAGGGACCCTCGACAAGATGGAGGCGATCCCCGGCTGGCGCGCGGACCTGTCGAACGCGGAGATGCTGGCCCAGCTGGAGTCGGTGGGCGCGGTCATCTGCGCGGCCGGCGACGGCCTCGCCCCGGCTGACAAGAAGCTCTACGCGCTGCGCGACGTCACCGGCACGGTGGAGGCGATCCCGCTGATCTCCTCCTCGATCATGAGCAAGAAGATCGCCGAGGGCACCGGGGCGCTCGTGCTCGACGTCAAGGTCGGCAGCGGTGCGTTCATGAAGGACCTCGACCGTGCGCGCGAGCTCGCCGAGACGATGGTCGGCCTGGGCAAGGACGCCGGTGTCGCCACCGTCGCCCTGCTGACCAACATGGAGACGCCGCTGGGCTACACCGCCGGCAACGCGATCGAGGTCGCCGAGTCCGTCGACGTGCTCTCCGGTGGCGGACCTGCCGACGTCGTGGAGCTCACCGTCGCCCTGGCGCGCGAGATGCTCGCCGCCGCCGGACGCGACGACGTCGACCCCGCCGACAAGCTCGCCGACGGGTCCGCGATGGACGTGTGGAAGGCGATGATCCGCGCCCAGGACGGCGACCCTGACGCCCCGCTGCCGGTCGCCAAGGAGTCCGAGGTCATCCCGGCCCCCTCCACCGGGGTGCTCACCCGCCTCGACGCGATGGCCGTCGGGCTCGCGGCGTGGCGCCTCGGCGCCGGCCGGGCCCGCAAGGAGGACCCCGTCCAGGAGGGCGCCGGTGTCATCTGGCACGCCCGTCCTGGTGACTCCGTCACGGCCGGCGAGCCGCTCTTCACCCTGCTCACCGACACCCCGGAGCGCTTCGAGCGGGCGCGTGAGTCGCTCGAGGGTGGCTACGACATCGCGATGTCGGCCATCGGCGAGCCGACGCCGGTCATCCTCGACCGGATCGCCTGATCTGTCCCGCTCGGCGCAGCGTGCCCGCCGTCCAGGGCCGCTGGGCCGACGGACGGGCCGGGCCGTCGAGCTCGGCGCGGGTGAGACGGCGCCCGGTCTCGGCGATCAGCGCGTACTGAGCCGCCCGATATGAGGCATCGCGGTGGCCGAGCGGGTTCTGGCTCGCGCCCTGATCGGTCGTGAAGACCAACCGGAGCCCGGCGTCCGGGCCGTCGGCGAGTGCTGTCAGTGTCTCGATCTCGCTCGCCCAGCGGTGCGCGTCGTCGACCAGCACGACGAGGTAGGGGAGCTGCTCGCGGGGCGCCGCGCGGGCCCGCTGCTCGGCCAGAGCGCTCACTCCCTGGCGCCGCCAGAGCTCTCGCCGCCGGGCTACCTCCTCGCTCAGGTTGTCGACGAGGTCGCCGGCCGACGGGTCGCCGTGCGCGACGACGACCCCGACGTGGGGGAGTGCGGCGAGGGGGCGCAGGTCGGCGGTCGCACTGTCGAGGGCGTGGAGGTGCACGTCTCGCGAGGATCGGACCTCGGCCAGGTGGACGGCGATCCCGCGCAGGGTCGTGGAGCGACCCGAGCGGGCGGAACCTGCGATGACGGTCGGGGTCGCGGAGTCGAGGTCGAGGGTCCGGTCGAGATCCCGGCCCGCGGACGACGTCGCGACCGGCGGCTCCAGCGGCTCCAGCGGCTCCGTCTCGGTGCGCTGGGGATCGGGAGTGGCCGGATCGGCCGGATCGGCCGGCCCGTCATCTGGCTCGCTGGTGCCCGGTGCGGTCGCTCCCAGGCTCTCCCACGGCACGGCCCACATCCTGGGTGGGCGCACGGCAGGACCGGCGCCCGGGGCGTGCGGCGGCTCGCCGGAGTCGTGCAGGGGAGCCAGCGCCCGGGCCACCCGCTCGCTCCACGCCGGATCGACCAGGTCCGGGACGACCGCCCCCGCTCCGCCCGGGACGGCCGGCATCTCGAGCCGCTGCTCGCCGACCTCGACCACGGCGGCGGACGCCGCGGGCAGGCTCGCAGGGTCGCCGTCGAGGCAGATCGGGTGGATGCCGCGCGCGGGTCCGTCGCGCAGCAGTGCGCCCAGTCCGGGTAGGTCGACGAGCTCACCCATCCCGTCCAGCACGACGAGCACCGCGGCGTCCGGTCCCGGTCGTCCGATGGTGCCCCGCAGGAGCTCTGCGAGCTCGGCGATCCGCCGGCCACGGGAGTCGGTGTCGTTGCCGATCGACACGCTCTCGTCGTGGTCGCGGCAATGCGGCAGCCAGCGGGTCCACTCCCACTGGTCGGCGCGGGAAGCGGCGGTGAGCACCACGATCCGCAGCTCGCGCGGACTGTGCAGCGCGGCGGCCTGTCCGACCAGCCACCGGGCGACGGCGTCGCGTCCGGCGCCGATGAGACCGAGACCGCCGACCTCGCGCAGCGAGACGGTGACCGGCTCTTCGCTACGGGCATCGACGCCGAGCCGGACCCGCAGGAAGTCGCCATCCTCCGGGCGCCGCCGCCACAGCCCGCGGCCGGGCCCGACGCATTGCAGCAGGACCTCGGCCGGATCCGGGTAGGCCGCACGAGGTGTGGGTGCCCCGGGCGCCAGGCCGCGCCCCGGTGGACCGGGCGGGCGCGGCATCCGGTGGACGTCGAGGCCGAGACCCGCCGAGCGGGGAGTGACGACGGCGTCGGGCGTCCAGACCGGGTGCCACTCGAGCACGGTCGCGCCCAGTCGGAGCGCGGTGCCCGGCGGCCACGCGCCCGGAGGCCGGCTCCGCACCGCGGTCTCCAGGATCCGTACCTCGCCGCGCGGTGTCACGCGCAGGGAGAGGGCGGGCATCGGGAGGCCAGGATCCGGCAGCTCGATCTCCGGCGAGTCCGGACCGGCCTCGTGGTCGCCGATCCCGAGCCGGTGCACCAGTCCCGCGCCCGGGCCCGAGACGACCCGCAGCTCCACGACGCCGGCCGGGAGGCCGGGGTAGGCGTCGTCGGGCTCGTGCAGGGCCAGATGCGAGCCCGGTCGCCAGCCGGCCGCGCGGAGGCTCTGCCCGCCGCCGACCCGGACGCCGTCGACCCACATCGAGCTGTGCCGGGCGAAGCCGTCGTCGATCGCCTCCGCCCCGGTGAGCGCGAGCAGGGCGGGGAGCAGGGCGTCGACCGGGGTCTCCGGGGAGGCGTCGACCAGGACGTCCTGACTGACGCCGGTCGCGCCGTTGCGCACGCTCACGGGGAATCGCTCGCTCACCAGCCGCCCCCTCCCGCTATTACGACCGGCCCCGACCAGCCCGCGTGACTCCTATCATGTTTGACTCGTCCCGCCGGAGGTCAATGTCCTCAAGATGACCGCATCCCGGTCCTCTCAGTTGTCCACAGAATGCGGGGAAGCGACACCGTGAGTAGCCAGACGCCGACGACCTCGTCCACCCCGGCGAAGCAGCGCAAGCAGAAGGCCACGAAGAAGCCCTCGCGGAGCCTCACCGAGCGCTCCGGCCCGCCGCGGCAGCGCCGGCCCGCGCTCGCCGCCCTCGCCGTCATCCTGATCGTCGGCGGCGCCCTTCTCGCCGGCCTCCTCGCCGTCCGGCTCGACTCGCGCGAGCCCGTGCTCGCCGCTGCCCGCCCCATCGAAGCCGGTGCGGTGATCACCGAGGACGACGTCAAGGAGGTCAAGGTGGCCAGCGAGGGGCTGGTGCTCATCCCGGCCGAGTTCGCCGACGACATCCTCAACGGCAAGACCTACGCCAAGTTCCCCATCGGTCCCGACACGCTGCTCGACGAGAACATGCTCACGACGACCAACCCGGTCGACGGCGATCGCGCCGTGGTCTCGATCCCACTCTCGAGCAAGCTCACGCCTGCGGCCACGCTGCGCAGCGGCGATCTGATCGAGATCATCCGGGTCGGTGGGAGCGGATCCGATGCGGAGCCGAAGGTTCTCAGCCAGGGACTCGTGCTGTCGGTGGACAAGGGCTCGTCCGACGACCTCGGCGGATCGAGTGAGGGGACTCTGCAGGTGCTCGTGCCGAGCGAGGTCGCTGCTCAGGTGATCGGCGCCGCAGGCGGCGACCAGGCGGGCGTCGCTCTGCTCAAGCACAACCAACCTTTCGACATCGAGCTGGAGGTCCCAGCGCAGTGAGCGTGATCGCCGTTGCTTCGGCCAAGGGGGCACCCGGGGCGAGCATCACCGCGGCTGCGCTGGCCGCCCTGTGGCCGCGGCCGGCGGCCGTCCTCGTTGATCTGGACCCCGCCGGCGGCGACGTCGCCTGGCGGGCACGCGACCCGCACGGGCAGCCACTCGATCCCGACCGGGGACTGCTGTCCCTCGCCGCCGCCGCCCGGCGCGGAGCCGCCGAAACCCCCCTGGCTGACCACCTGCAAGAGACCGCGTTCGGCTTCCCGGTGCTCGCCGGCGTGCCGACACCGGAGCAGTTGGCCGGGATCGGCGGCGTCTGGTCGGTCCTGCCCGAGATCCTCGCCGCGCACGGCTCGACCGCCGACGTCATCGCCGACTGTGGGCGGGTCACGCTCGGCTCGCCGGTGCTGCCCGTGCTCTCGGCAGCCGATGCGGTGCTGCTCGTCGTCCGGCCCGACGTGGAGGGCATCGCGCACCTGCGCAACCTGCTTCGCGCGTTGCGGCGGCCCCTGCGCCTCGATGAGCCGGGTGCCCAGCGGGTGGGCGTCGTCGTGGCCACCAGCTATCGCGACACCGCGACCGTCACCGACCTGCAGCATCTCCTCCAGCACGAGCAGTTGCCGGCTCGCGTGCTCGGCATCGTGGCGCGCGACGACAAGGCGGCTCGGGTGCTCGCGTCGAGTCGCTCGGGTCGCCTCGGCTCGAGCCTGCTGGGCCGCTCGGCCCGGACGCTGAGTGCCGAGATCTCCTCCCATCTGACCGGACCCAGCCAGCTGCAACCCGGACGGAGCTGATCGACCGTGGACCAGCGACTCGTACGCCGCCTGCGCGAGGACGTCGCGGAGGTGCTGGCTCGCCAGCGCCGCGAGGACAACGCCGCGGGCGTCGCACCGATGACCGCGGAGGACGAGCGGCAGTTCGCTCGCGCCGTCGTCAGCAGGGTGCTCGACGGCTATGCCCGTGATGAGGTGCGCGCCGGCCGGACCCCGCCGTCCCATGACGACGAGGTGCAGCTGGCCGAGGGCATCCACGCCGCTCTCTTCGGCGTCGGTCGCCTGCAGCCGCTCCTCGACGATCCCGACGTCGAGAACATCGACATCAACGGCTGCGACCGGGTGTTCGTCGGCTATGCCGACGGGCGCGAGGAGCTCGCCCCGCCCGTCGCGGAGTCCGACGACGAGCTGGTCGAGCTGGTCCAGACCCTCGGTGCCTACTCGGGCCTGACCAGCCGCTCCTTCGACACCGCCAACCCGCAGCTCGACATCCGGCTGCCCGACGGCTCCCGGCTCTCTGCGGTGATGGGCGTGTGCCAGCGGCCCTCGCTGTCGATCCGGCGGGCGCGGCTGTCGCGGGTCTCCCTCGACATGCTGGTCGACTACGGCACCATGTCGCCCGACCTGGCCGCGATGCTCTCGGCCGCGGTGCGAGCCCGCAAGAACATCATGATCGCCGGGGCCACGAACGCCGGGAAGACCACGCTGCTGCGGGCGCTGGCCAACGAGATCGAGCCCGACGAGCGACTCATCACCGTCGAGCGCGCTCTGGAGCTCGGACTCGGCGAGTTCGCCGACCTGCACCCCAATGTCGTGGCCTTCGAGGAGCGGCTCGCCAATGCCGAGGGCAGCGGCGCCATCCCGATGTCCGACCTGGTGCGCCGCTCGCTGCGCATGAACCCCTCGCGCGTGATCGTCGGCGAGGTGCTGGGCGACGAGATCGTCACCATGCTCAACGCGATGAGCCAGGGCAATGACGGCTCGCTTTCCACGATCCACGCCAACTCCTCCTCCGAGGTGTTCAACCGGATCTGCACCTACGCGATCCAGAGCGTCGAGCGCCTGCCCGCCGAGGCCACGATGATGCTGATCGGCGGCGCGATCGACTTCGTGGTGTTCATCGAGCGGATCAACACCTTCGCCGAGGGCGGCACCCTGCGACGCACCGTCACCTCGGTGCGGGAGGTCAACGGCGTCGACGGCCGAGTCCTCTCCAGCGAGGTCTACAAGCTCGGCCCCGACGGCGTCGCCGTCCCGGGAGCCGCGATCTCCTGTCTCGACGACCTCGAGGCTGCCGGCTACGTCCCCGGGGCCGCTCCGACCTGGCTGGAGATGGCGGAGAGGACCTCGTGAACGGGACCGAGCTGCTGACACCCCAGGTGGTGCTCATCATGCTGCTCGGGGCCGTGGCCGCGGGCGGGATCGTGCTCCTTGCGACCGCGCTCATCCCGAGGGAGCCACCACCACCCTCCACCCGCACCAGCATCATCGAAGATCTGCGTGCCTACGGACGTCGGTTGCCGATAGCGATCATCGCCGGGCTCTTCGTTCTACTGATCACCGGTTGGCCGGTCGCGGCGATCGCCACGGTCGCACTCGTCCTCCTATGGGACCGGCTGTTCGGCGGCGGGCGGGCCGCTCGCCTGTCGGTGGCTCGGATCGAGGCGCTGGCCGCGTGGACCGAGTCGCTGCGCGACACCGTGGCGGGTGCGGTGGGGCTCGAACAAGCGATTCCGGCGTCAGTGCACGCCGCCGGCCCGGCGATCCGCGACGACCTCCAGACGCTGGCCGACCGGCTCCGCGTGCGGGTGCCGCTCCCTGAGGCGCTGCAGCGCTTCGCCGACGAGCTCGACGACAGCGGGGCCGACCTGATCATCGCCGCGCTCATCCTCAACTCCAGGCTGCGCGGACCCGGGCTGCGTCAGGTGCTCACCTCGTTGTCGGAGTCGGCGCGCGCGGAGCTGGAGATGCGACAACGCGTCAGCGCCGGACGCCGCAGCACCGAACGCAGTGTGCAGATCGTCGTTGGTGTGACCGTCCTGTTCGTCGTCCTTCTGCGTGTCTTCAACCCGGATTACGTCGAGCCATATGGCACCGCGCTGGGACAGGTCGTTCTCGTTCTGGTCCTCGGGTTCTTCGCAGCCGGGATCGCGTGGATGCAACGGTTGACTCGATTCGAGACCCCCGAACGGTTCCTGCGCTCACGTTCGCCCGCCAAGGGAGGCGTGTCATGAGTCTCACGCTCGTGATGATCGCGGGAGGACTCGTCGGCGCCGGTCTTCTCCTTGCCGTCTGGCTCGTTCTGCAGCCTCCGGTCTCGGGCCCGGTCGCGCTGGCGCACCTCGATGCACAGCTGTCGAGGAGCCGTCGTCACGCAAGCGTCACCGCCGATCGGCGGCACCAGGACGAGTCGCCCCGGATGCGTCGTCTCGGCACGGAGCTCGCAGATGCCCTGGATCAACGCGGAATCAGGCTCCCGACGTCGCTGAGCTCCGGCCTGGCGATGATGGGGGTCTCGCGCGAGATTTTCCTCGCCCGGTGCGTCCTGGGCGCCGTTCTCGGGTTCGTGGTGCCCGTGATCGTCTTAGCGCCGGTGACGGCGCTCGGCTTCGTCTCGCCGTCGATTCCCCTGTGGCTGATGCTCATCGGAGCCATGGTCGGACTCGTCGTTCCGGTGCTCCAAGTCGTGCGCGAGAGCGACGAGCGCCGCAGAGCGTTCCGGCACGTCGTCGGTTCCTTCCTCGACCTCGTCGCGATGAACCTGGCCGGCGGTCGCGGCGTCCCGGAGGCGCTCCAGTCCGCCGCCCAGATCTCCGATGGCTGGGCGATGACCCGGATCCGCGACACGTTGGAGGCGGCGCGGCTCCAGGGCACCACGCCATGGGCTGCGCTCGGTGCGCTCGGCGAGGAGGTCGACATCGACGAACTGCGTGATCTCTCCGCTGCGCTCGCCCTGGTGGCCGAAGACGGGGCCAAGGTGCGCGACTCCCTCACCGCGCGCGCCGCCTCGATGCGGCGCAAGGCGCTGGCCGACGCCGAGGGCCGTGCCGCAGCACGGTCCCAGTCGATGCTGGTCGCCCAGTTGCTGCTCTGTATCGGATTCCTGATCTTCCTCATCTACCCGGCCGTAGCGCGGGTGGTGGGGTGAGGTGTCGTAGACGGCCCACCAGGGTTAGCCTGAGGCGACCACAGATCGAGGTTTGACGTCTGACTCTCGGGGGAGTGTTTCCCGCGGAGCCACGAACTGAGGAGCAGCACATCATGTCCAGTCAGCCGACCCTGCAATTCCTGATGATCATGCTGCGGGCGCACCGGGCCCGCCTGCACAACGAGGAGCGAGGCGCCACCGCGGTCGAGTGGGTCGTGATCACCGCGATCCTGGTCGCCATTGCGCTCGCCGTGGGAGGCGTGTTGCTCAAGGTGATCAAGGGCAAGGCCGACGGCATCGACCTCGACACAGACAACATCTGAGCATGCGTCGCCGAATGAGGCGACGAAACGAGCGGGGTGCCTCGACGGTCGAGCTGGCGCTCTACATGCCGCTCCTGCTCTTCGTCATCTTCCTCGCCGTGCAGTTCGCCTTGGTCTACCTCGGCAACCAGGCGGCGAGTGCGGTGGCCCGCGAGACCGCGCGGGTGGCTCGTACGAGCGACGACGACGCCAAGGCCCACGCGGCGGGAGAGCGCTATGCCGCGAACATCGGCGGCGGCATCCTCGAGGGGTACCACATCGACATCAAGCGCACCGGGCCGGACGAGGTCACCGTGACCGTCACCGGCCATGCCCAGGAGATCTCGCCGTTCGGCGTGCCGGAGGTCAGTCAGACCGTCGTCGGCCCGATCGAGCACTTCGTGGGGGAGGGCGCCGAGTGATGCTGTGCCGCCGTCGCCGAGACGCCCGGAGCGAGCGCGGCTCCATGGCCGTCGAGATCGTGCTGCTGACTCCGGTGCTGATGGCCTTCGTCATCCTGATCGTGATGTTCGGGCGCTATGTCGCGGTCCGCGGCGACGTCGACGCCACCGCGCGCGACGCCGCGCGAGCGGCCTCGTTCGAGAACTCGCTTCCCGCCGCGAGACAGGCCGCGGCGGCCACGGTCCGGGCCTCGCTGGACAAGGAGACCACCTGCGCCGACATCGAGGTCAACGGACCCTTCGAGGCCGGCGGCGAGGTCACCGTGGTGCTGCACTGCCGGGTCTCCTTCGACGGACTCGGCCTGATCGGGGTGCCCGGCTCGGTCGCCGTCGAAGGCTCCAGCACCGTGCCGCTCGACCCGTACCGGAGCTTTGCATGAAGTCGTTCTCGAACCGTGTGTTGAGCCGGATGCGACGGGCTCGCCGCACCGCCGAGCGGGGTGCCGCGACGGCCTTCGTCGTCGGTATGGCCATCGTGCTGTTGGCCTGTGCCGGCCTGGTGGTCGACGGCGGCGGTGCACTGAACGCCCGCATGAAGCTTGCCGACGACGTCGAGCAGGCGGCGCGCGCCGGCGCGCAGCAGCTGAACCAGGAGGCGCTGTACGGCGACCCCGGATCGGTCGTCATCGAACAGGACGCGGCCAGCGCCCGCATCCAGAGCTACCTCGCTGCCCGCGGACACCGAGTGACTGCGATCGACTTCGCGCCGGGCGGTGACAGCGTGACTGTCACCGCGGCCGACACCGTCGACACGCGCCTGCTCAACCTGGTCGGGATCAACAAGTACGACATCGAGGCCACCGCGACCGCCGAGACGATCACGCAGTGAGTCGGCCGATGACCCAGCCGATCAGCCAGCCATCAGCCGTAGTGAGGAGTGGGACATGACCCAGTCGCCCACCCAGCCCCCGACTCAGCCTCCTTTCCAGCCGCCGTCCCAGCCCCCGGGCACGCGCGGCCCCCAGCGCTTCGCCGCCCCGGAGGTCGAGCCGGAGCGCGCCTCGTGGCCGCGTGCCATCGGTGCCGGCCTTGCCCTGCTGCTCCTCATCGTCGGCGTCCCGGCACTCCTGATCGCCTTCACCGGCGGTCCGCCGATCCCTGACTCGATACCGACCCGCGACGACCTCACCCAGCCGCTGAGCATCGACGCGCTGTTCGCGGTGCTGCGCGCCGTGGTGTGGCTGGCCTGGCTGCAGTTCACGATCTGCACCATCGTCGAGATCGTGAGCATCGCCCGCGGCGGCGGGCTGCCACGGCCGGTGCCCTTCTCGGGCCCCTCGCAGGCCCTCGCCCGGGCGCTGGTCGGCGCGGTGCTCGTCGGCGCGACGGTCCTCGGCAGCACCGCCGGAGCCAACGCCGCCCCGAGCACCCCGCCGACCCCGGCCGGACCCGACTGGCACGACGTGGTCGGGGTGCGCGACCCCGGACCGGCACCGACGGCGTCGGCGCCGCATCGCGCTGTCGCCGATGCGGTCGCCCAGGGCATCGACGCCGGCAGCGCGATGACCGCCGACGCACCCGACGGCCGGGTTCCGGGGGACTCCTCGGGTCGATCGCACGGCCCGGGCAGCTTCTCCGACGACGGCGCGGGGAGCCGATCCGACTCCCGTGACCTGAGCGCCCGATCGACCGACCTCACCGGATCGTCGTTGACCCCGAACCAGGAGGGATTCGACGTCCGCCAGGACGCCGCTGGTCAGCAGGACGGCCCGGGCGGACAGATGGACTCCTCGCCGATCTCGTCGGTGCCCGGTGTGCCGGCGAGCATGACCGACGTCGTCGGTCACCGCGTGGTCATCGTGCAGCCGCCCGACGGGCACTACCACGACAACCTCTGGGACATCGCCGAGCGTCACCTCGACGACGGGCGCCGGTGGAAGGAGATCTACGAGCTCAACAAGGGCCGACTCCAGCCTGACGGCCAGGAGCTGGTGATCGGCCGACTCATCCAGCCCGGGTGGGTGCTGATCATGCCCGACGACGCCCAGGACGCCCCTCGGGTCACCGGCACTCCGGGTCACGGTCGGCAGGGACCGCACGGGCACGGCGGTCATCAGGGGCCCGGCGCGACCGCCGACGGCACGGTCGGCCCCGGCGTCGCCCACGGCGCCGGCGCGGTGGGCGGTGCGCTCGGCGACGGCCCCGGCAGCCTCGACGACGGCCGCGCCTCTGGTCGCAGCGATGTCGCGCGCGAGCAGTCCGGCGACTCCGGATCCGGTGTCGGCGACGTCGTCACCGGCATCCTCGCCGGCACCGGTGGCGGCGGCCTCGTCGCCGGGATCCTCGCCCTCGCCATCGCCGGCGCTCGACGCCGTCGTCCCGGCTCGGGACCCACCGGCACCGATCCCGAGGTCGAGGTCGCGCTGCGGGTCGCCGCCGACGAGGAGCGCACGCTGTGGATCGACCGGGCGCTGCGCTCGCTCAGCGCGATCTGCCGCGCGGAGCGGATCGCGCTTCCGCAGGTCTATGCGGCCACGGTCTCCGATGACGCGATCCGGCTCCGCGTCGCCCCGCCCGTGCTCGACGCCCCCGCGCCGTGGACGGTGCACGACGGCGGAAGCACCTGGCAGCTCGACCGCACCGCGGTTCTGCCCGAGGGCTCGGGCCACGCGCCGTACCCCGGCCTGGTCTGCCTCGGCCGCGACGACGACGGCGCCGACCTCCTCGTCGACCTCGAGGCGGTCGGCGGCGTGTTCGCCATCGACGGCGCGCACCACGCAGCCCGCGAGGTGGTCTCGGCGATCGCCGTCCAGCTCGCGCTCGCCCCGTGGGCCGACGCCCAGGCCGTGCACGGCTACGACCTCTCCGAGCACCTCGCCGTGCTGTCGGGCACCCGCTTCCGGCACGTCGCGCACCTCGGCGCCCTGCTCGACCAGTGGCGCGACACCTCGCCGGGTCGGCCGGCGCGTGAGGTGCTCGGTGGCCGGATCGGACGTCGTCCGGGCGTCGAGCCGCAGTACCTGCTGCTCGGCACCGTGCCCCCCGACCTCGACACCCACGATGCCGGGGGAGTGCTGGCTCGACTCGGCGCCGCCGGCACCCGTGGCGTCGGCATCGTCTCCGCGGTGCCCGTGCCCGGGTCGCGGTGGCGGGTGCATGTCGACGACAGCGGGCGGCTCACCATCCCGTTGCTCGACGTCGACGTCCACGCCGTCCGCCTCACCGACGCGACGGCCGGCTCGCTCCACGCCCTGCTCGCGCAGGTGCACGACGACGGCGACACCGCCATCACGCCGGTGATGCTCGATCGTCCCGCGGTCGGCGAGCCCGTCCGCCCCGGCGCCGACTCGGAGCTGGCGATGGCGCCGGTCACCGTGTCGGTGCTCGGCAGCCCGCTGGTGCGTGGCGCGGGCGACCTCGACCCGGTGCGCCTCGAGCTCGCCACCGAGCTCGTCGTGTTCCTCGCCCTCGCCTCCGGCCCGGTGCATCCCAGCGTCGTGGCGGCGTCGCTGTGGCCCCGCGGCGTCACCGCCGACGTCCGCGACGCGACCATCGACCGGGCCCGCGAGTGGCTCGGCGCCGACGCCGAGGGCAATCACCGACTCGGAGAGACCACCGAGGGGCGGCTGTTCCTCTCCGACGACGTGCTGGTCGACTGGGACGCCGTCCGCACCCTGCTGCTGCGCTCCCGCGACGCCGTCCCCGCCGACGAGCGCGACCTGCTGCGTCGCGCGCTGCGGCTCGTCCGTGGCCCGGCGATCGCCGAGCGACCCGCGCGCCGCTACACCTGGCTGCCGCGGGTGGGCCTGGAGGAGGAGAGCGTCTCGCTGATCGTCGACGCCGCCCACCGGCTGGCTGTGCTCTCCTTCGACGACGACCCGGCCGGAGCCGCCGCCGCCTGCCGCGCCGGACTCCGGCTCGCGCCGGCGTCCCAGGTGCTCTGGCGCGACCTGCTCACCGCCGAGGCGCGCAACCCCGAGGGACCGGGCGCGGCGATCGCCGCCCGCGAGATGATGGACGAGCTGGCCTCGGTCGGCGCCCCCCTGGACGCCGAGACCGACGCCCTGGTGATCGAGCTGGTGCCCAACACCCTCCCCGACGGCATCCGCAAGGCCCCGCCGTCAGCCCCCGAGGACGCCGAGTCGGCGTTGCCGTTGAACAGAAACGCCGACTCGGCGTGAAGTCGACGCCGAGTCGGCGTTGCGGTTGAGCACAAACGCCGACTCGGCGTGAAGTCGGAGTCGGAACGGGACAGTCAGTCACTCGTCGTTGAGGAGGACGACGACCATCTCGGCCACGCAGGCGGGCTTGTCGACGCCGTCGATCTCCACGACGTGGCGCATCGTGACCTGCTTGCCCATGGGGAGGTCGTCGACGGCGGCGAGGGTGACCCGGTCGCGGATGCGCTGGCCGACCTTCACCGGGTTCGGGAAGCGGACCTTGTTGAGGCCGTAGTTCAGCTTCGCGCCGGGGGTGTCGAGGGTGAAGACGCTGGTGCCGAGGTAGGGGATCAGCGACAGGGTCAGGTAGCCGTGTGCGATCGGGCCGCCGAAGGGGCCTTCGTTGGCGCGCTCGACGTCGACGTGGATCCACTGATGGTCGCCGGTGGCGTCGGCGAAGGTGTTGACGCGGTCCTGCTCGATCTCCAGCCAGTCGCCGACGCCGAGCTCCTCTCCGACCGCTTCGTCGAGTTCCTCGAAGGTGCTGAAGGTGCGCATACGGGTGGCCTCCCTGGACGGCGCTCGTCACTGCTGTCGCCATCGGGACGACCCGGACGAGGTGGTTGGATGACGTCATGGAACCTACACGCGCGCAGGTCCAGGCTGCGCCCAAGGTGCTGCTCCACGATCACCTCGACGGCGGGGTGCGCCCGGCGACGGTGCTCGAGCTGTCCGCCGAGATCGGCCACGAGCTGCCTACCGACGAGAGCGCCGAGGCGCTGGCGGCGTGGTTCGCCGAGGCCGCCGACTCCGGATCGCTGGTGCGCTACCTGGAGACCTTCGACCACACCGTCGCGGTGATGCAGACCGCCGCGGCGCTCACCCGGATCGCCCGGGAGTGCGTGGAGGATCTGGCCGCCGACGGCGTCGTGTACGCCGAGATCCGTTACGCCCCCGAGCAGCACGTCGAGCAGGGGCTCACCCTCGACGAGGTCGTCGCCGCCGTCCAGGAGGGCTTCGAGCAGGGGGTGGCCGACGCCGGCGGCCGGATCGTCGTGCGCCAGCTGCTCACCGCGATGCGGCACCAGGCGCGTTCGAGGGAGATCGCCGAGCTGGCCGTCGCCTGGCGTGATCGCGGCGTCGCCGGCTTCGACATCGCCGGGGCCGAGGCCGGCTTCCCGCCCACCCGTCACCTCGACGCGTTCGAGTACCTCCAGCGGGAGAACTCGCACTTCACCATCCACGCCGGCGAGGCCTTCGGTCTGCCGTCGATCTGGCAGGCGATCCAGTGGTGCGGCGCCGACCGGCTCGGCCACGGCGTCCGCATCGTCGACGACATCGAGGTGAAGGACGACGGCACCTACGAGCTCGGCCGGCTCGCCGCCTACGTGCGCGACCAGCGGATCCCACTGGAGCTCGCGCCGGCGTCGAACGTGCAGACGGGCGCGGCCGCCAGCATCGCCGAGCATCCCATCGGGCTGCTCACCAAGCTCCGCTTCCGGGTCACCGTGAACACCGACAACCGGCTGATGAGCCAGACCTCGATGACCGACGAGATGATGGCGCTGGTGAAGGCCTTCGGCTACGACCTGGCCGATCTGCGCTGGTTCACGATCAACGCGATGAAGTCGGCGTTCCTGCCCTTCGACGAGCGGCTGGCGATCATCGACGACGTCATCAAGCCCGGATACGCGGCCCTGATCGCCGAGAGCGAGGGGTGACCACGAACCACGCGATCCGCCACCTGCCGAAAGGCAGTGGGCGCGCCGGCCCGGAGGCGAGCGCGACGACGCGGCCGGTGGCGGGGTCGTAGCAGCGGACGTCGTCGAGCATCAGGACGACGTGCCGGGGCAGCCAGCGGTCACCCACGTAGAGCGCGCCGGGTCCGACGCCCGCGAGTGGGTCACGCCGCCAGCGCACCAATCGGGTGCGATGCCGGACGCCGGTGAGCGCACCGAGCTCGCGAGCAAGGGCCCATGGCGGGGTGCCGAGGGCCCGCGGCCACGGCAGCTGCCAGCGGCCGCGCAGCCGCGCCCTGGTGAGCCGACGGTGGACGCTCAGCACCTCGACGGCGAACCGCGGCCGGATCGCGGCGGCGTAGGCGGGATCGGCCTGCATCCGCGCCACCACGGCGCTCGTCGCACCGCACGAGCGCGCGTCCGGCTGCCGCAAGCCGATCGGATCGCGGACGTCGGCGGGCCGGCGCACCATGAGGGTCAGCCGGTCCCGGCGCGGCTGGCGCGGATCCGCTCGACCGCCGCGACGGCCTCGTCGGGCGAGACCGGCGTGCAGCCCTTCGCGACGGCGTCGGCGACGACCCCGCGCTGGGCGCGCGCCAGCGCGATCCCGCGCCGGATCAGCACCAACGGCGGCTTGCGGTGCTCACGCAGATCCCGGGTGAGCCGCAGCCAGAAGGTCACCAGCGCGGACCGTCGGATGCAGTAGGCCGCCGCGAGGACCCCCTCGGCGCGGGCCGACTCCACGATCTCGGGGGCGAAGATCCCCTCGGCGACGAACAGGTCGGCTCCGGCCAGGTCGAGGGTCTGCCAGCCGCAGCGGCCGTTCTTGGCGATCTCGTAGACCGGTACGTCGGTGACACCGTCGGCGCACAGCGCCCGGATCGCCGTCATCGCGTCGCCGGGCAGCCAGGAGCCGGGGTGGTCCCAGTCGACCAGGCCGGCATTGGCGCCCTCGGTGATGAGGGGGAGGGTCGGATCGTCACCGGACTTGTAGAAGTCGTCGAGTCGCAGGACCGGTAGTCCGAGCCGCGCGGCGAGCCGCGACTTGCCGGACCCGGAAGGCCCGGCCAGCACGATCACACGCGCACGGGTCCCTGGCATCGGTGGCTCAGACACCCATCGGGTGCCAGACCGTCTTCAGCTCCAGGAAGTCGGTCATGGCGTCCAGGGTGGGGGTCTGAGTCCAGTCGGGCTCGCCGGACGGCGCCCGGCGGACTCGCTTGAGGTTGTCGGCCGAGGCCACCTCGAGCGCGACCGTCAGCTCCTCGTCACCGGCCGCACCGGCGAGGTCGATGGCGTTGACGTCCATGTGGGAGGCCAGCCACGGGCCGATGGTGGCGGCCGACCCGGTGAGGATGTTGACCACGCCGCCGGGGACGTCGGAGGTCGCGAGCACCTCCGCGAAGGTGACGGCCGGGAGCGGCCGCGCGTACGACGACACCACGACGACGGTGTTGCCGGTGACGATCGCGGGCGCCACCACGCTCACCAGACCCAGCAGCGCTGACTCCTGCGGCGCGAGCACGGCCACGACCCCGGTCGGCTCGGGGGTGGTGAGGTTGAAGAACGGGCCGGCCACCGGGTTGGCGTTGCCGACGACCTGGGTGAGCTTGTCGGCCCAGCCGGCGTACCAGACGAGCCGGTCGATGGCGGCGTCGACGACGGCGTTGGCGCGGGCCGCGGTGAGCCCCTCGGACTGCCGGACGGCGGCCACGAACTGCGGGCGGCGGTCCTCCATCAGCTCGGCGACGCGGTAGACGATCTGCGCCCGGTTGTAGGCGGTGCGGCCCGACCAGCCGGGCGCCGCCTTGCGGGCGGCGACCACGGCGTCCCGGGCGTCCTTGCGGGAGGCGAGGGCGGCATTGGCCACGAACTGACCCCTAGCGTCGGTGATCTCGTAGGAATAGCCCGACTCCGAGCGCGGGAAGGCCCCGCCGATGAAGAGCTTGTAGGTCTTGCGGACGTCGATGCGCGCCATGGTCACTCGCCTGCCTTCGTGGCCTTGAGGTACGCCGCCAGGCCGTGGCGGCCACCCTCGCGTCCCTGTCCGGACTCCTTGTAGCCGCCGAACGGGCTGGTGGGGTCGAACTTGTTGAACGTGTTGGCCCACACCACGCCCGCGCGCAGTGCGCTGGCCATGTAGAGGATCAGCGAGCCCTTCTCGGTCCATACGCCCGCCGAGAGTCCGTACGGCGTGTTGTTGGCCTTCTCCACCGCCTCCGACGGCGTCCGGAAGGTCAGCACCGAGAGCACCGGCCCGAAGATCTCCTCGCGCGCGATCCGGTGAGCCTGGGAGACGCCGGTGAACAGGGTCGGCGGGAACCAGAAGCCCCGCTCGGGGAGGTCGCACGGCGGCGACCAGCGGTCGGCCCCCTCCTGGTCGCCGATGTCGGACAGCTCGCGGATCCGGGCCAGCTGCTCGGCGGAGTTGATCGCGCCGACGTCGGTGTTCTTGTCGAGCGGGTCGCCCAGGCGCAGGGTGGCCATCCGGGTCTTGAGCTTGGCGAGCAGCTCCTCGGCGATCGACTCCTGCACCAGTAGCCGCGATCCGGCACAGCACACGTGGCCCTGGTTGAAGAAGATCCCGTTGACGATGCCCTCGACCGCCTGGTCGAGCGGGGCGTCGTCGAAGACGATGTTGGCCGCCTTCCCGCCGAGTTCGAGGGTGACCTCCTTGCGGGAGCCGGCCACCTCGCGCGCGATGGCCTTGCCGACCGCGGTCGACCCGGTGAAGGCGATCTTGTCGACGTCGGGGTGCTCGACGAGCGCCTGGCCCGTGGCGCCCGCGCCGGTGACGATGTTGACGACGCCCGGCGGCAGGTCCGCCTGCTGGCAGATCCCGGCGAACAGCAGTGCGGTGAGGGGAGTGGTCTCGGCCGGCTTGAGGACCACGGTGTTGCCGCACGCCAGTGCGGGCGCGATCTTCCAGGCCAGCATCATCAGCGGGAAGTTCCACGGGATGATCTGCCCGGCCACGCCGAGCGGCGTGGTGCCGTAGCCGGAGAACTCCAGCTTGTCGGCCCAGCCGGCGTAGTAGAAGAAGTGGGCGGCGACGATCGGGATGTCGACGTCGCGGGACTCCTTGATCGGCTTGCCGTTGTCGAGCGACTCCAGCACCGCCAGCTCGCGGCTGCGCTCCTGGATGATCCGCGCGATCCGGTACAGGTACTTGCCGCGCTCGCTGCCCGGCATCCTCGACCACACGCGGGAGTAGGCCCGGCGCGCGACCTTGACCGCGGCGTCGACGTCGGCGGCGTCGGCCTCGGCGACCTCGGCGAGGACCTCCTCGGTGGCCGGGCTGATTGACTTGAACGGCGCGCCGTGGCCCTCGACGAACTCGCCGTTGACGAACAGGCCGTAGGAGGGTTGGAGATCGAGGATCGCGCGCGACTCCGGCGCCGGCGCGTACTCGAACACGGAGGCGGCAGTGGGGGCGGGACCGGACTTCTGGTCGGGCTTCTTCGACTTCTTGGCCATCGGGACTCCTCGTCGGTTGCTCGAAGGGATGCTCAGTCGAGCGTGAAGTAGTCGGGGCCGGAGTAGCGGCCGGTGCGGAGCTTGGTGCGCTGCATGAGGAGATCGTTGAGCAGCGTCGAGGCGCCGAAGCGGAACCAGTCCGGCGTCAGCCAGTCGGGGCCGGCGACCTCGTTGACCATCACGAGGTACTTGATGGCGTCCTTGGCCGTGCGGATCCCGCCGGCCGGCTTGACGCCCACCATCTGCCCGGTGAGGTCACGGAAGTCGCGGACGGCCTGCAGCATCACAAGGGTCACCGGGAGGGTGGCGGCCGGTTGGACCTTCCCGGTGGAGGTCTTGATGAAGTGGGCCCCGGCGAGCATGGCCAGCCAGCTGGCCCGCCGGACGTTGTCGTAGGTCTGCAGCTCGCCGGTCTCGAAGATGACCTTCAGGTGGGCTGTGGTTCCGTCGGGGCGCTTGCAGGCCTCGCGGACCGCGACGATCTCGTCGAACACCTGGAGGTAGCGCCCGGCGAGGAAGGCGCCGCGGTCGATCACCATGTCGATCTCGTCGGCACCGGCCTCGACGGCGTCGCGGGTGTCGGCCAGCTTGATGTCCAGGGCGGCTCGTCCGCTGGGGAAGGCGGTGGCCACGGCGGCGACGTTGACGCCGGAGTCGCCGACGGCCTCCTTGGCGATCGCGACCATGTCGGGGTAGACGCACACGGCCGCGACCTGCGGGCAGGTCGGGTCGGCCGGGTCGGGGTGCACGGCCTTGGCGGCGAGCGCGCGGACCTTGCCGGGGGTGTCTTGTCCCTCGAGCGTGGTGAGATCGACCATCGTGATCGCCAGGTCGATCGCGAACTCCTTCGCGGTCGTCTTGATCGACCTGGTCGCCAGTGACGCCGCGCGTGCCTCGGCGCCCACCTGGTCGACGCCGGGGAGCCCGTGCAGGAAGCGGCGCAGGGAGTCCTCGGACCCGGTCACGTCGGCGAAGTCCGTCGTCAGGGTGGGCATTGCCTCAGCATAGAGTTCGGAACATGACCGGCGACAACCCGCACGGCGAGACGTTCACTCCGACCAGCGGTCGGGTGTTCGGCGTCATCGCGGTTCTCCTCGGCGTGACCGCCGTGGGTGCGGGGCTGTTCGCCAGCGACGACGTCGTGTGGGGAATGGTGGCCTTCGGGATCTTCTTCACCGCGCTCGCCTGGGCGGCGATGCTGCGGCCGGGGGTTGCCATCCGAGGTGACCGGCTCGTGCTGCGCAACCTGGTCGACACCGTCTCGATCCCGCTGGCCGGCATCGAGGAGGTGGCGGTGCGCCAGGTGCTCGCGGTGCGGGTGGGCGAGCGGCGCTACACCTGCGCGGCGATCGGTCGCAGCCGTCGTCAGCTGCGCAGGGCCGACCGCGCGCCGAGGCCCGACGGCGAGGTCGAGACGTCCGGACGCGAGGAGGCCGAGCGCCTGGCCCAGCAGGCCTACGGGGAGTGGGTCCAAGAGCGCATCCGTCAGCTCGCCGAGCAGGCCCGCGAGGAGCAGGGCATCGCGCCCTACTCCGCCGCGCAGGGCGCGCTCGCCGCCGACGTCACCCGTCGGTGGGCCTATCCTGAGATCGCGGTCCTCGTGATCTCCGCGATCGCCACCGTCGTGTTCATCCTCACCTGAGGATCATCAGAGTCCGGCGGCTGCCCGGATGTCCGCGCCGATCGCGTCGAGGCGGCCCGCGGCGCTGATCCGCGCGGCGGCGACGCCGTCGTCGGTGTCGTGCTCGACCGGCACGACGACCTCGAGGTAGCACTTGATCTTCGGCTCGGTGCCGCTGGGACGCACGACGACGCGGCCGTCGTCGGCGAGGCGGTAGCGCAGACCGTCGGTGGGTGGCAGCTCGGGGGAGCCCTCGGCCAGGTCGTCGACCTGCAGCACCTCCAGGCCGCCGAGCGACGTCGGAGGGGTGGCGCGCAGCCGCGCCATCGCGTCGGTGATGAGTGCGAGGTCGTCGACGCGCACCGACACCTGGCCGGTGGCGTGCAGGCCGAACTCGCGGGCGATGTCGTCGAGCAGGTCGACCAGCGTGCGGTCCTCCGCCTTCATCTTCGCGGCCAGCTCGCACAGCAGCAGCGCTGCGGAGATGCCGTCCTTGTCGCGCACGTGGGCGGGGTCGACGCAGTAGCCCAGGGCCTCCTCGTAGCCGTAGCGCAGGCCGTCGACCCGGCCGATCCACTTGAAGCCCGTGAGCGTCTCCTGGTACGGCTGCCCGGCTGCCGCGGCGAGCTTGCCGAGCAGCGTGGACGACACGATCGTCGTCGCAAACGTGCCGGTCGCGCCGCGGGCGATCAGGTGGTGGGCGAGCAGTGCTCCCACCTCGTCGCCGGTGAGCATCCGCCAGGCGCCGTCGGGCAGGGCGACGGCGGCGGCGCACCGGTCGGCGTCGGGGTCGTTGGCGATGACGATGTCGGCGTGGGTCTCGGCGGCGAGGGCCAGGGCGAGGTCCATCGCGCCCTTCTCCTCGGGGTTCGGGAACCCGACGGTGGGGAAGTCGGGGTCCGGCTCCTCCTGGGCCGCGACCACGCGCGGCGCGTCGTAGCCGGCCAGCTCGAGCACCTGGAGCGTCGGGGCTCCACCGACCCCGTGCAGCGGCGTGTAGACGATCGAGAGCTCGCGCGGGCCGTCGTCGGCGAGTCCGGCGACCGTGTCGAGGTAGTGGTCGACGATGTCCTCGCCGAGCACCGTGCCCGGCTCCCCGAGCGGGATGTCACCCACGTGCCCGATGGCCGCGATCTCGGCGGCGATCTCGGCGTCCGCCGGCGGGACGATCTGGCTGCCGTCGCCGAGGTAGACCTTGTAGCCGTTGTCCTGCGGCGGGTTGTGGCTCGCGGTGACCATCACGCCCGCGGCGCAGCCGAGCTCCCGGATCGCGAAGGCGAGCATCGGCGTCGGCAGGGGCCGCGGCATCACCCATGCGGTGAAGCCCGCGGCGGTCATCACTTCGGCGGTGTCGCGCGCGAAGACATCGGAGTTGTGGCGGGCGTCGTAGCCGATCACGACCGAGCGGTGCGCGCCCGAGGTATCGGGGGCCTGGGCGTTCAGGTAGGCCGCCAGTCCGGCCGCTGCCCGCAGCACCACCACGCGGTTCATCCGGTTCGGGCCCGCACCGAGCGCGCCGCGCAGGCCGGCCGTGCCGAACTCCAAGGTGCCGTCGAAGCGGTCGGCGAGGTCGGCGCGCGCGGCCTCGTCGCCGCCCTCGACGGCGGTCAGCACCGCCTCGAGCTCGGCCCGGGTGTGCGGATCGGGATCCTCGTCCAGCCAGGCGTGGGCGCGATCGAGCAGGACGTCGACGTCGGGACTCATGTGAGGAAAGGTAGCGCTATGGGTGGTTCCAGCGGTGGATCGATCGCCTCCTCCGCCGAGGCGCTCGCGCGCCGGCTGGGCAGGCCCGGGTTCGTCATGGTGTGCGTCGACCTCCTCGACGGCGCGCCCCGGGAGGGCTACGTCGAGGAGCTTTGTGCGCTCAGCGGCCACTCGCCGCAGGACGTCCGGGACGCCGGGCGGTGGAAGGACCACTGGCCGCGGACCTGGGGAGCCCGCGGCCTGCTCCACGTGTGGCACGACGCGGCCACGCCCGCGATCGTGCGGGGCCTGGCCGACGAGCACTACCGACCCGCCGAGATGTGCCTCAAGGTGGCCGCCCGACACGAGGTCGCCGGCACCGGCGACGGCGCGGTGCGGCTGGCCGCGCACGAGTTGCCGCGCGTGCGCGCGCAGGCGATGCGCTGCCTGGCGGTGGCCGGCGACACCGAGCACGTCGCGGTCGTCGCGGCCACGCTGGACGACCCGTCGGCCGACGTCCGGGTGCAGGCGGCGCGGGCGATGGAGGCGATGCGGCGCCGGTTGGACCTCGATGGCTGACTTCGTCTTCGAGGACCGCTGGTACCTCGCCGCGCCGGTGCCGCGGGTCGCCACCGTCGTCGTCGACCTCGAGTACTACCCCCTGTGGTGGCCGCAGATCCTCGCCGTCGCCAGCCTCGGGCCGGACGACGCACGGGTGCTGTGCAGGTCGACGCTGCCCTACACCCTCGACCTGGTGCTGCACGCCGTCACGCGCGAGCCGCCGGTGCTCGAGGTCGAGCTGAGCGGCGACCTCGAGGGCCACGTCGCCTGGACGCTGCATCCCGTCGCCGCCGGCACCCGCATGGATCTCTATCAACGGGTGGGCGTCCGCGGCGTGGTCCTGTCGCGCCTCTCGCGCATCGGCGCGCCCTTGATGCGCTGGAACCACGCGCGCATGATGCGCGGCTGCCTAGCCGGCCTCCGCGCCCGCCTCGACGCCGGAGATTGAGCAACCGACTACCAACGTTTCCGAGGGGGCGTGCGAGGGTTTCGTCTCGCCCGTCGCGGCTTCGTTCCTCAGCCGCGGGGCTCGCTCAACCTCCAGCCGCGACGGATCTGCTCCTTCGTCGCAGTTCCTGCGGCCGGAGGTTGAGCAAGCGAGCGCCCCGCCGCCGGAGGTTGAGCAAGCGAGCGCCAGCGAGCGCTGACGAAACCCCGGCAACCGGCGCTGCCAGCGTTCCCGAGGTCGGTTGCGAGGTTTCGTCGGCGCCGACGAGTTCGTTCCTCACTCGTCGGCTTGCTCAACCTCCGAGGGCGGCGAGGGTTTTCGCTCAACCTCCGAGCGCGCCGGCGGGTCGGCGGTAGGTGGGGAGGTTCGCGCCGAGCTCGGTGAAGAGGGCCTGGTTGAGGCCGAAGGCGACCTTCACCTCCTCGACGACACGCCGGACCCCGGCGTCGTCGAGGCCGAGGGCGTCGAGGCGGGCGCGGTAGGCGTCCTTGTACGGCTTCGGCTTGGAGATCGCGGCGAAGTCGTAGAACGCGACACCCGCACCGTCGAGATCGAAGGTGCGCGAGAGGATGCGGCCGATGGCCTGACCGCCGGAGAGGTCGCCCAGGTAGCGGGTGTAGTGGTGGGCGGCCAAGGATCCGCCCCAGCCGGCCGCAGCCTCGGAACCGGCCGCCAGGAGCCGGTCCCGATAGGCGAGGGCGGCGGGGGAGTCGAGCGCGGCCAGCTCGTCGGCCACGTCGACGCCGAGCCGCTCGGCCCAGTAGGCCAGATCGGCGTCGATGGCGGCCAGGCGCTCCAGGTCGACGTCGCGGACGGCGGCGACCAGCGGGTCGGCGGCATGGTCCGTCGCGGCGGCCTCCATCGCCTCGTAGACGACTCGCAGCCGGAGCAGCAGGTCGAAGTATCCGCGCTCGTTGAGCCGGCCGTCGAGCAGCTCGGCCATGTAGGAGGAGCTCTCGGCGGCCTTGTGCTCGGCCTTGGAGCCCTCGCGCATCGCAGTCGCCAGCGACGGCGGTGTGGTCGTGATCGTCATGGAAGGTGCCTGTCTTGTGATTCGGAGTCGGGTGAGTGGATCAGCGGACCTTGAAGCGCAGGGTCTGCTTCGAGCCTGCGACGTTGCCGTTGCCGGCGTAGGTGACGACGACCTGATGGGCGCCCTTGGCCTTCTTGCCGAGCTTGGGCAGGTTCACCGAGACCACGCCATTGCGATTGAGGGTGCCCTTGACCCGCTTGAGCACCTTGGCGCCCTTCTTGATCACGACGGTGACCTTGCCGCTCGGCTTCGTCGTCGGCGAGGAGACGGTGACCTTCGCCTTGCCGGCCTTGGTCCGGGTGGGGGCCTTGGTGAGCTTCGCGGTCGTCTTCGAGGTGGCCTTGGCCACCGTGAGGGTCGTACCCGCCGACGCGGCGAGGTAGTTGTCGGTGCCGCTGTAGGCCGCGGTGAGCGAGTGCGCTCCGGCGGGCAGGGTGCCGAGCGCGAACGACGCCCGCCCGTCGACCACTGCGGCGGTGCCCACGGTCGCGGAACCGCGCTTGAGGGTCACCGTGCCACCCTCGGCCCCGACGACGACGGTCGCGGTGGCGCCCTTGCCGTAGCTCACCTTGCCGGCGGAGACAGCCACCGTGGGAGTGGCCTTGGCGAAGGCGATCGGGGTGTAGGTCTCGTAGGCGGCAACGGTGGGGCCACCGCCGGCATAGGTGTAGATGCCGAAGTTGCCGCCGGCCGAGGAGAGCCAGCTCTGGTCGACCTTGATGGTGGTGCTGAACGAGCCGTCGGGCCGCAGCTCGGTGTAGGTCGCGCTGGCGGGGTCCTGCACGGGACTGGAGCCGGCGAACGAGGCGGCGGGAACGGCCCACTTGACCGCGACGCCGTTGCCGTTCGCGCCGGCGGGGTTGACCCGCGAGGTGGAGGGCGCGCCCTCGGATGGCCTCCACACCTCGGCGTAGCGGCCGAAGGCGATGTAGAGGCCGGACTTCTGGCCGGCGAACGGCGGACGGGTCCCGGTGGCCAGGCTCGGGTCGAAGTTCCGGCCGGTGACCGTAACCTCTTGCGTGCCGTGGGGCAGCAGCCTGGTGTCCGAGACGGTGACGCTGGGCACCAGGTTCAGGTTCACGTCCACCGGGAGCGCCGGCTTGAGGTCGTTGTACCCGCCGCAGCCGGTGGAGTAGAAGTGAGGACGCACCGAGGCCGGCACGGAGGTCACGAACTCCTCGGGCCAGGCACCCCACCAGCCGGTGGCGCCGCCGTCGGTCGTGCAGGTGGTCGTCTGCGGCGCGTCGGGGACGTCGACGGTCACGCCCTGGTAGGCAGGGGTGTAGCGGTAGCTGTCGGTGCTGGTGGCGGCGGCCGACCCGGCGTCGAACTCCAGGATCGGGATTCGTCCGAGGCTCTGGGCCGGTGTCGGGTTGCCGTTGAGGTCCACGCCGGGACCGAGCGTGAAGTCCATGGTGAGCTCGCCGTTGCCCTCGGCGTCGATGCTCAGCTCGGGGTCGGAGTAGATCTCGTTGGGCGCGTTGAAGCTCGCGGGGTAGGCGTTGACGGTGTAGCTGCCGTCCCAGGCGATGGTGGCGGCTCCGGTGGCCGGGTCGGCGGTGCCGGTGCCCTCGGTGAACCTGATCGCGTTTGGCGTCTTCTGCGGGGAGCTGACCGGCATCGAGGTGGCTGGGGCAGGCTCGACCGCGTACTCGGTCTGGCTGCCGCCGGAGGTAGACCCGGTCAGCTGCTCGGCGTTACCGGAGAGATCCTTGTAGGTCCACGGACCGAAGATGCCCTGCTGGGCGTACCCGTTGAGGCCCCAGGTGAAGGTCGCGTCGGTGACGGCCGTCCCAGCGGCCTCCTCGGCCTGGGCCGGGCCGGCGCTCGTGACGCCGAGGGCGAGGCCCGCGGCCGCCACCGCCAGTGAGGTCACGGCGGAGAGGCCGCGACGGGTCTTGCGATTCATGGTGTTCCTTTCGCACTGCTGCTGATACGGGTAGTGAGCAAGGTGAGGGCGGCTGCTCCGAGCAGCAGTGCGCTCCCGGCGAACCACGTCCAGTGGAGGCCGGAGTCGGTGGTCGGTGGACTCGCGGTGTCGGCCGAGGCATGGGCGTACACCGGCGACGTGTCCCCGGCGGCGAGCGCGGCGATCGCTTCGGGGCCGCCCGGATCGGTCAGCGCGACCGGCGGAGGCTGGTCCGCGGGCCGGGTCGCGGGCTGGGTCGGAAGCGGCGGACCCGCGGGCTGCGTAGGTGCCGTCGGCGTCGGTGCCGTAGGCGTCGGAGGCGTCGGGTGGACGCTCGTCGTCGGCGATGGGGTCGCCGATGGCTCGGGCTGGCCGCTCGGCTCCTCTTCCGGTTCCTGAGTGGGCGCCTGGATCGGCGCGCCGGCCGCGTAGCTGATCGCCAGCGGCGCGGGCACCTTGTGCGGATCGGAGGCACCACCGCTGGAGTACCAGTACGCCGCGGCTCCTGCCTTGCGTTGGTAGGCCAGGAAGGACGCCGGGAACGAGCCCCATGAGCCGTTGCGCACCTGGGCGGGGTCGCCGGCCGGTGCGTCGTACCGGATGCCGAGGTACTGCGGCTGTGCGGTGAAACCCGCGTCGGCCTGCAGATCCACCTTCGGCAGCGCGGCGAGCACGACCTGCTGCGGGGCCACCGGCGCCCAGATGCTCTGATCGGTCTGCGAGGAGGCATACCCGGCAAGGGTGGCTCGCAGCGTCGCGCCCGTCCTGGCCACGCTCAGGACCGGGTCGGTGACGGTGAAGAACGTCATGCCGGAGTAGAGGACGACCGAGAACGACCCCTTCCACCGGATCGTCGCCGTGCCGGCGACGGTGTCCACAACGCCGGTGCCGCCGTCGATGACGACCTGGTGGCCCGAGAACGGGCCATTGGTCCCCGAGAGCGGGGCGCCGCCGACCTGGGTCGAGAGTCCCGACCACGTAGCCGCTTGGAAGGTGCCGTTCGGCTGCTGCTTCTCGATGCGCACCTTGCCCGACGTCGCCCGCCACGCCTGCGTGCTCGTGCCGCGCCAGACGCCGCCCACGATCGTCTGCCCGCCCTTGCCCGGGTTCGGCACGAGGCCGGCCAAGAGGAAGTTGATGGTGCCCGGCGCGTGGGCCCGGTTGTTGACCTCGTTGTTGATCGCCCACCGCAGCTGGGCATCGGCCACCTCGAAGGCGCCGGTCTGGGGTTCCTGGGTGGCCGGCGGGGTCGCCGTCACCGGTGGCTGGCCGGTGGGCTCGGTCGTGGGATCGGTGGATGTCGTGGGTGACGACGTGGGGTCGGCCGGACCCGACGTGGTCTCCGCGCCGCCTGGCGCGCCCGGCGAGGCGTAGGCCGAGGTTGTCGCGAGCAGCGCGACCGGGCAGCCGACCGCGACGATCCCGGCGGCTATCGCCGCCGCCAGGCCGTGACGTAGTCGGGGGTTCATGCGCTCGCCTCACGGGGAGCCGATGACCGGGGGCGCCAATGGGTGAGGGCCAGGCCGAGGAGTGCAGCGAGGAAGACGGCGCCGGTGACCCCGAGGAAGATCCAGCCGGCCGCTCGGTTGTCGTCCGGGTCGCTCGCCGGGGTCGGCGTGGCCGTCGCCGGCTCGGCCGCGCCGGCTCCCGCTGCCACCGGGAACCGCTCGGCGATCTCCTTGCCGGAGGCGGCGCCGGTGAGCCGGAGCTCGTGGGTGCCGACACCGAGGTCGGTCGGGAGCTGCAGCACCCCGGCGACCTCGCCGGAGGCACCGGCCTGCATGGGCCCGATCGCGGCGACACCGTCGTCGAGGATCGCGACGACCTGCTCTCCGGGCTGGAAGCCCTTCCCGGAGAAGGCGAGGGCTCGTCCCTCGACCGCGGTGGCCCGGTCGACCGCGACCTTCAGCGGCCCGCGCGGTGCGGCCGCGGGGCGGTTCGTCGGTGCCGGCGCCGGGTCGTCGGTGGCAGTGGGGTCGCTGCTGTCGTCGGTGCTGGAGGGATCGTCGGTGGTCCCCAGGGCATCGTCGGCGGCGTCGTCCTGGGACTCCTGCTCGGTCGGGGCCTGGCCGTAGACGTCGGTGAAGTCGACCGGCGTGAAGGACTCGTTGGCGGCGTTCTTCAGGCCGTGGGCGCCGATCGTGATGATTCCGCACTGGACCCTGCGGCAGTCGACCTCGGCGACCTTGCCGGAGCGGTCGACGCTCTGGAACACCGGTCCCGGCACCGTGAGAGTCACGCTGAACGACCCGTTGGCCGAGAGCACCGCGTGGGCCTCGGACGCGGTCGAACCGCCGGGGAACGCGACGTAGCGCAGGTATCCCTTGTTGTTCGCGGCATCCTCGGAGTCGGGGATGTAGTGGTAGTCGCGACCGGTCTGGCCGCCCTTGGACGGCCGCCAACTGCCGCCGGCCGGGTCCTTGACCCACCCGAACATCACGTAGATGCCTCCGAAGCCGCCCTTGACGTTCTGGAAGCCGCGGCCGTCGAGGGTCAGCTTGGTCTGGTAGTTGACGTCGGCGTCCTGCCCGCCACGGTCGTTGCTGACCGTGATCCGGGCGGCAGCGTGCGCCGGGGGAGCGGCCAGGATCGGCACTCCGAGGACGACGGTGAGGGTCGCGGCGAGGGTGCGGAGAAGGACGATCGTACGCATCACAGCGGGACCTCATGACGGTTGCGGGAGACGGTGCGGCGGTCGGCGAGCACCAGCAGTTCGCCTGTGGCCGGGTGTGGCAGCACGTCGACCGGATACCGGTAGACCTCGCTCAACAACGGGGCGGAGAGGACGTCGGCGGGGGCGCCCTCGGCGGCGATCCGACCCTGGTCGAGCAGCACGATCCGGTCCGACCAGGCGGCAGCCAGGCTCAGGTCGTGCAGCACGACCACGACGGCGCGACCGGCGTCGGCCTGGGCTCGAGCACGCTCGAGGACGACCTCCTGGTGCCCGAGGTCGAGCGCCGCCGTCGGCTCGTCGAGGAGCAGCATGCCGGTGCGCTGGGCGAGCACGCGGGCGAAGGAGGTGCGGCCTTTCTCGCCGCCGGACAGGACGCCGAACGGGCGCGCGGCGAGGTGGGTGACGTCGGCGACGGCCATCGACTCCGCGACAGCCGCCTCGTCGTCGTCCTCCTCCGGCAGACCGCGCCAGGGTGAGCGTCCCATGCGCACGACCTCCTCGACCGGGAACGGGAACGAGACGTGGTGCTCTTGTGCGAGCACTGCTCTCTCGCGCGCCAGATCGCGCAGGCGCCAGTCGGCGAGCGGCCGGCCGAGCACCTCGACGTCGCCGGCCACGGTGTCGACGTCGCCGGTGAGGACGCCGAGCAGCGTCGACTTGCCGGCCCCGTTGGGCCCCACGAGCGCGAGCACCTCGCCGTGCCGGACCTCGAGGTCGACGCCGTCGAGCACTGTGGTGGCGCCATAGCGGACCACGACTCCGCGAGCGTGGAGTGCGGCGCTCATCCCCAGCCTCCCGCGGTCCGGCGGGTCCGGCGCAGCAGCCAGAAGAAGAAGGGCCCACCGACCAGCGAGGTGAGCATGCCGAGCGGAAGGTCGGCATTGGCGACGAAGGTGCGCGCGATCGTGTCGGCGACGACGAGGACCAGCGCACCCGCCAGCATCGAGGCCGGGATAAGGACCCGGTGGCCGGGGCCGGTGACCATCCGCACCAGGTGGGGGACCACGAGTCCGACGAAGGCGACGATGCCGCAGAAGCACACCGCGGCCGCGGTGAGCAGGGCGACCACGACGATCAGCACGATCCGCAGCCGCTCGACGTCGACGCCGAGGTGGCGTGCCGGCCGCTCGCCGAGCGCAAGCAGATCGAGCGAGCGGGCGCTGAGGAAGGCCGCCGCGATGCCGAACGCGGCGAACGGCGCCACGACCGCGACATAGGGCCAGCGGCTCCCGTTGAGACTTCCCAGCTGCCAGAACACGATCTGCTCGCGGGCCTGGGTGTCGCCGACGAACACGAGGAAGGCGAGGGCCGCCCCGGCCACGGCGTTCACCGCGATGCCGGTGAGCACCAGGGTGACCACCTCGGTGCGACCGTCGGAGCGGGAGAGCGCATAGACCGCCAAGGTGGTGATGAGACCGCCGATGAAGGCGCAGACGGCGATCGTCCAGTTTCCGAGGAACGTCCAGGAGAAGGCGATCGACGCCGCCGCGGCCACGGCGGCACCCGACGAGACTCCGACGACGCTCGGCTCGGCGAGGGGATTGCCGAACACGCCCTGCATCAGTGCGCCGGCGACCGCAAGGGCAGCGCCCACGATGATCGCCATCGTCACGCGGGGGAAGCGCACCGACCACAGGGTGCTCTCGCCGCGAGGATGGGTCGGCAGGGAGCCGAGGTCGAGGCCGAGTCGGTGCAGCACCGAGCCCACGACCTGGTCGAAGGGCACGACGAGCTGGCCTGACCCGGCGGCGGCGAGGGCGGCGATCACCAGGCCGACGGCGAGACCGACGAGCAGCAGGGTGGCGCGGGTACGCCCCCGTGCGGACGTCGACGTCGCTCGGCGGCCTGCGACGTCACGGAGCGTGGGCCGGTCCTGGCCGCGCGCGGGAACGGTTTGAGTCATGGCGGGGTGTCAGAGGGCGTCGGGCGCGTAGAGCGCGACGGCGAGGGCATTGAGTACGTCGGAGGTGCGGGGGCCGAAGCTGAGCACCTGGTCGTCGTCCATCGCGATGATCCGGTCGTTCTCGCCGGCCGGCGTGTTGGCCAGCGCGGGGAACCGCTCGAGGAGCCCGTCGACACCGCCGACGGAGTCCAGACCCTTGTTCATCATCAGCAGGGCGTCGGGTGCGGCGGCGATCAGGGCCTCGTCGGTGACCGGCTTCAGCCCCTTCCAGTCGATCTCCCCGGCGACGTTGTAGCCCCCGGCCGCCTCGATGAGGGTGTCTGCGCCCGAGCCCTCGCCGAACATGTAGTAGACGCCGGCCTGCCCGCGGACGTAGAGGAAGACGACCCGCAGCTTGCCGGCCAGATCCTGCGGGGCGACCGCGGCGATCTCGGCGACTGTCGCGTCGGCCTGCTGCTTGATCCGGGCGCCGAGCCTCTTTCCCGCCGCGGGGACCCCGAGGGCATCGCCGACCATCTGGGTCATGGACGTGAGGTTGTCCAGGCCGCGGTGGGAGTCGGTGACGACCACCGGGATACCGGCGTCCTTGAGCTGGAGCACGACGTCCCACGGGCCGAGAGAGGTGTCGGTGAGCACGACCGTCGGGTCGAGGGCCAAGATCGCTTCGGCGTTGAGCTCGTGGCCGTTCTGGGTGACCAGGGGGCGGTCGGCGATCTCCGGGAACTGCGCCGAGACGTCGCGGCCGACGACGTTCTCGCCCAGGCCGAGCTCGAAGACGGTGTGCGCCAAGGTGCCGTAGATGTCGAGCGCCAGGATCCGGCTCACGTCGTCGACGGTCACCTTGGTGCCCTGTGCATCGGTGACGGTGGCGGGCAGGCTCGGCTGCGGATCGTCCTCGATCGGATCGATGACCGGGTCGGGGAGATTGATGTCGACGACGCCTCGATACGAGCGCGGGTCGTCGAGTGCGGTGACCTCGCTCAGCTTCGGGACGCTGGTCTCGGGTCGGTCGGCTTGCCCGCCGTCGGCGGCGTCGACGACAGGGCCGCAGGCGGTCAGGGTGAGGAGGGAGGTCGCCACGGCAAGGGCGGCGGACAGGTGGCGGCGAGGCATCGGCGGCTTCGTTTCTGAGGATAGGCTGACCTAACTAAAGTTATCCTAACCTAAATTAGGCGTGCCTAACCTAATGCGTGGCCCCGTGAGACGGAGTACCCCTCCGGCCGGAGGTTGAGCGAGCGTCAGCGAGCGCCTCGACGCCGGAGGTTGAGCAAGCGAGCGCAAGCGAGCGCCGACGAAACCCCGGCAACCGTGCCTGCCAAGGTTCCCGAGAAGGGCCACGAGGTTTCGTCGGCGGCCGACTGTCAGGCGGGCTCGTTCCTCGCCCTCCCGGCTTGCTCAACCTCCGCAGGCGGAGCCGGCGGTCACTGTCGCCGCGGACGGTCGCCTCAGATGCGGGGGACGACCTGGCCCAGCAGGTCGCCCATGCGAGACGCCGCGGCGCGGCCGGCCTCGAGCACCTCGGAGTGGTCGAGGGGCTGGTCGCTGATGCCGGCGGCGAGGTTGGTGACCAGGCTGATGCCGAGGATCTCCATGCCCGCCTCGCGGGCGGCGATCGCCTCCAAGGTGGTGCTCATGCCGACCAGGTCGCCGCCGATGATGCCGGCCATGCGGACCTCGGCCGGCGTCTCGTAGTGCGGCCCGGGGAACTGGACGTAGACGCCCTCGTCGAGGCCGGGGTCGACCTCGCGGCACAGCTCGCGCAGGCGTGGGGAGTAGAGGTCGGTGAGGTCGACGAAGTTGGCGCCGACGATCGGGGAGGTGCCGGTGAGGTTGATGTGGTCGCTGATCAGGACGGGTGTGCCCGGCGACCAGTTCTCGTTCAGGCCGCCGCATCCGTTGGTCAGCACGATGGCGCGGCAGCCTGCCGCGGCGGCGGTACGGACGCCGTGCACGACCGCCGCGACCCCCTTGCCCTCGTAGAAGTGGGTGCGGCTGAGGAAGACCAGCAGGTTCTTGTCGCCCGAGCGGATCGAGCGGATCTTCCCGCTGTGCCCGGCCACGGCGGCGGCGGAGAACCCGGGCAGGTCCGTGGTGTCGATCTCCGCGGTGGCCTCGCCGAGGGCGTCGACGGCGGGGAGCCAGCCGCTGCCGAGCACGAGTGCGACGTCGTGGGACTCCACGCCGGTCAGCTCCGCCAGTCGGGCGGCGGCGTCGCGGGCGAGGTCGGCGGGGCTGGGAGCGGCGGCGGTGTCGGTCACGACCGGCACTCTAGGACAGGTCGAGCCGCATCAGGACCCGCGGGAAGCCGTTCAGCACCGACGTCGTGTCGGCGGCCTTGTGGAAGCCGGCCCTCTCGAAGAGCGAGCGCGTGCCGACGTAGGCCATCGTCAGGTCCACCTTGGCGCCGTCGTTGTCGACCGGGTACCCCTCGACCGCCGGCGCACCGTTCGCACGGGCGTGGTCCACGGCGCCCGCCAGCAGCTCGTGGGCCAGTCCCTGCTTGCGGTGGCCGGGGCGGACGCGGAGGCACCAGATCGACCACACGTCGAGGTCGTCGACGTGGGGGATCTTGCGATTGCTCGCGAAGGTGGTGTGGGCGCGGGGATGGACGGCGGCCCAGCCGACCACCTCGTCGCCGGCGTAGCCCAGGACACCCCACGGGCCGTCCCGCTCGATGATCTGCGCGGCCCGCTCGCCGCGTTCTGGGCCGTGCAGCGCCACGTGCTCCTTGTTCGGGATCAGGTAGCTCAGACACCAGCAGACGTTCGAGGTCGGCTTCTTGGGGCCGACGATCGTGCGCAGGTCGTCGACGTCGGTAGCCGGGCGCACCGAGATGCTCATCGGCTCACGCTAGCGACCACTCGCGACCCGCGCGCGTCCCGCCGGTTTCGCCGGGACCGAGGAGGGGATGGTCGCTGGGAGCGTCCGTCTCGAGGAGTTGTGCCGTGGACCCTGAGATCCTCTATGCCGATCTGGTCTCCGGCGACCCCGCCCGGATCGACGCGCTCGCCGAGCGGGCGGAGGCGAGATCGCGGTCGGTCGACCAGGACGCCCGGGCGATCGTCGACGCGGCCTCACGACCACTGACGACCTGGTACGGCGGTGCTGCCCGTAAGCGGTTCGAGACCGAGGGGCTCAAGGCCTACCTGTCGGCCGCGATGACCTCGTTCCGGTTGTACCGTGCCAGTGAGGTGCTCGCAGCGGTCGCGGAGTACTACCGCGAGGTGAAGGTGTCGGCCGACGACGCCATCCGGTTCTGGCGCCAGCGCACCGGGGGTCCGGTCATGGACCCGATCTACCGGGCGATCGTCGTCGGCTCGTTGCGGCGCACGGAGTCGGCCTACGCCGAGACACTACGGGCCGCGAGGGAGGCGCTCGGGGACGTCCAGGACGAGATCGAGGAGTGGGTCGGCCGCGGCGCCGCCCTCGACTACGTCTTCTACCTCGAGCACGACGCGCTGCCCGGCGTCCGGATCCCCGACTCCGGGATCAACGGAGACGAGGACGGCTGGACCCAGCAGGGGCTCGCCTACGCCGATTCCAACTACTACGTCTCGTCCTACCGCAGGAACGACGGCGGCCCCGACGACAGCCTGCTCTCCGTCGTCAACGCCGAGACCGGGGAGCCCGGTCCCTCGGTTCAGCTCGGGGGGTACGGCGACTCCGATCCGCCCACGCACTCCGGTGGCGTCGCCGTGGTCGGCGACACCATCTACGTCACCTCCACCGAGGGCGACAGCAGATACGTGTACGCCTACGATCGATCCAAGGTCGAGAACCACAGCGGTGAGGAGCCGGTACCGGCGAAGGACAAGATCCGCGCGCCCGCGTCGTCTTACATGACCGTCGGACCCGAGGGAGAGCTCTACGTCGGTGACACTCGGAATGGCGTGCTCTATCAGGTGGAGCGCAACTGGCTAGGTGAGTTCGAGGCCGTCGAGTCCTGGAACACTCCCGCCGACACCAACGGCGTGGCCGTCCAGCCCAACGGTGTCTTCACGTTCTCCACGCAGAACGGCCGGGACGAAAGGGGCCACCTGGTCACCGTCGACTCCGGCGACGACGGTGGGATCAGCGACAGCGACCTCGCCGACGCGGACACCATCGACGTCGGCAATCTGGTGCAGAACCTGGCGATCGTCGATGGCCGGATCGTCTCGATCACCGAGTCCGGAGCCGATCAGTACGGTCCGGACGACCGTGACAGCACACCATGGCAGCTGTGGGGCCAGACCCATCTCGCCGAGCTCGTCAACGGCGGCGGCGGCTATCAGGTCGAGCCGCGCACCTTGCGGCAGGCGGCGAGCGATCTGGCCGCCGCCGAGGCCGGACTCGATGCCGAGCACGGCCGGATCTCGTCCTTGAGTCTTCCCTCGAGCGCGGTGGGAACAGTGAGCGGAGCCGGCGCCTTCGCGACGGCGGTGACCCACTACTTCGACGGCGCCTCCTTCCGGCTACGCAACGGAGTCGACGCGCTGGGTGTGAGCGTGACTGGCCTTCTGGCCGCCGAGCGGCTCTACCAGGATGCGGACCAGAACAGCGCCGAGGATCTCTCGCACTACCTCGACCAGATGTTCTGAGCGAGGAGCCCTCAGCGCAACGCCAGCGACCCTGACAACGGCGACTCGAACGGGAGTGCCGCATCGGAGGCGATCTGGCGGTCGAGGTTGGCGGCGACGTCGTTCGGCCACGGCGCGGTGTGCCGGGTGCCCATGTCGATGTGGAGGAAGATCTCCTCCATCACGAACGACACCTGCTTGGCGGTCTCGTCGAGGAGGTAGACGATCGCGTGAGCGGCGCGCTCGGAGCGCCCGAGCAGACGCACCCGTGCAGACATGGTGGTCCCGGTGCGGAGCTCGGCCAGGTAGGTGGCGTGGTGCTCGGCGGAGAAGCAGGCATGGCCGGCGGCCGTCGGCCAGTTCTGGGGGATGCCGAGGTCGACGAGCGACTCGTCGAGACCCTCGCTGGCGATGCCGATGTAGTGGCGCACGTTGAGGTGTCCGTTGATGTCCTCGAAGGACATCGGGACGGGCTGCTCGACGAACGCCGGCAGTGCGGCGAGCTGGTCGTAGGTCGGTTGGGTGCTCACGGGCCGGACCTTATTACACGGCGGACGCGGTCAGAGCCCGGTCGACCGGCATGGACGTCGCCGCAGCGCCGCGACGTAGTCGTCGGGTGCGTCGGCCGCCTCGGCGGCATCGGCGAGGACGCCGAGCGTGACAGCCGAGGGCAGCCCTCCCTCGTAGGCGTCGAGCACGTAGGTCCACACCACGAGCTCGCCGGTCATCGTCGAGACGCGGACCTTCGTCTTGCGGTAGAGCCCGGAGTCGGCCTGCTCCACGCCGTCCAGGACGGCCTCGTCCATCGGGGCGACGTCGTAGACCGCGACGAAGACCTGCTCGAACTGGTCCTGGACGACCGTCGGCAGGGCGCCGTCCCAGCCGTGCTCCTCCCCTCCGAACGTGAGCCGCCAGCCCCCGAGCCAGCCGGTGGTCCGTAGTGGGGAGTGCGGACAGCGCTCGCTCATCCGGGCCGGGTCGAGGTTGCTCCCGTAGGCGGCGTACATCGTCACGCAGAGCAGCGTAACGGCCGTGGTCCGCCGGTCAGGGCGCGGCGGCGAGGGCTGCCCGGACCGCTGCCTGCGGGCTGGCCAGCACGGGGATGGGCAGGTCGTCGAGGTCGGTGATCGCGCCGGCCATGCTGGCCTGGGCCAGCACGACGACGTCGACCTCGCCGGCCAGTGCGCGCGCGGCGGCGGAGACCTGGGCCAGGTAGCCGTCCTGGTCCCCGGCCTCGAACGCGCTCCAGGCCTCCGCGACGCAGGACTCCACCAGCGTGACCGACGCTCCGGCACGAGCGGCCTCTTCCTCCAGGAGATCGCCGGTCGGCCCGAGCGTCGACTGCAAAGCGGCCACCACGCCGATCCTGGAGCCGCGGCGCACGGCCTCCCGCGCCATCGGCCGGTCGACACGTAGCACGGGCACGCCGGCTCCGACCCGGTCGACCCGTTCGGCCAGGGGGCCCAGGGTCGAGCAGGTGCACACGACGACGTCGGCTCCCCGGTCGACCAGCCCGCGGACGGCGTCCGCCACCGCCGGGCCCAGATCGTCGTCCGGGGTCGCGGCACGGGCCCGATCGAGCAGGTGCGGCACCACGACGTCCACGACCGCGCCCGCTCCACTCCGCCGGGCCAGGGCGTCGAAGGTCGTGACGTGCCCGGGCGCGGTGTGCAGGAATCCGACGGTGGTGCCAGAGGCGGGCATGGCCGAATCCTCCCTGATCGCCGGGGCCACTAGGCTGCCGGTGTGAGCCACTTCGATGTCCTCGTCCTCGGTGCCGGCCCCGGTGGGTACGTCGCCGCCATCCGCGCCGCCCAGCTCGGCAAGTCCGTCGCCGTCGTGGAGGAGAAGTACTGGGGTGGGGTGTGCCTCAACGTCGGGTGCATCCCGTCCAAGGCGCTGCTGAAGAACGCCGAGCTCGCCCACGTGCTGCAGCACGAGAAGGCCAAGTTCGGCATCGAGGGCGACGCCACCATGTCCTACGGCCCCACCCACAAGCGCTCGCGTCAGGTCAGCGCCGGGATCGTCAAGGGCGTCCACTTCTTGATGAAGAAGAACAAGATCACCGAGATCGACGGCTGGGGCACCCTCACCGGCCCCACCAAGATCGAGGTGAAGGGCAAGGACGGCGACACCACCACCCACACCTTCGACAACCTGATCATCGCCACCGGCGCCACGGTGCGTCTGGTGCCCGGAGTCGAGCTCAGCGACAACGTCGTCACCTACGAGGAGCAGATCCTCGACGACCAGCTTCCGGAGTCGATCATCATCGGGGGCTCCGGCGCGATCGGCGTCGAGTTCGCCTACGTGCTCAAGAACTTCGGTGTCGACGTCACGATCGTGGAGTTCCTCGACCGGATGGTGCCCACCGAGGATGCCGACATCAGCAAGGAGCTCGCCAAGCACTACAAGAAGCTCGGCGTGAAGGTGCTCACCTCCACCGCGGTCAAGAAGGTCGAGGACACCGGCTCCGGCGTCAAGGTCACCGTCGAGCCCGCCGGCGGCGGTGAGGCCGAGGTGCTCGAGGCCGACCGCTTCCTGGCCGCCTTCGGCTTCGCCCCGCGAATCGAGGGCTACGGGCTCGACAAGCTCGGCGTGAAGGTCAACGACCGCGGCGGCATCGAGGTCGATGCCCGCTGCCGGACCAACGTCGACAACGTGTACGCGATCGGCGACGTTACCGGCAAGATGATGCTGGCCCACGCAGCCGAGGCGATGGGCATCGTCGCGGCCGAGACCATCGCCGACGCCGAGACGATGGAGATCGACTTCGACATGATCCCGCGGGCCACCTACTGCCAGCCGCAGATCGGCTCGTTCGGCTACTCCGAGCAGCAGGCCAAGGACAAGGGCTACGACGTCAAGACCGCCACCTTCCCCTTCTCGGCCAATGGCAAGGCGCAGGGCCTCGGCGACGCCGTCGGCTTCGTGAAGGTCGTCGCCGACGCCGAGCACAACGAGATCCTCGGCGCCCACCTGATCGGCCCCGACGTCACCGAGCTGCTGCCGGTGCTCACGCTGGCCCAGCAGTGGGACCTCACCGCCGACGAGGTGGCCCGCAACGTCTTCGCCCACCCCACGCTCGGCGAGTCGGTCAAGGAAGCCATCCACGGCATCACCGGCCACATGATCAACTTCTGAGCGCGCCCGGCTCACTGCCGGAGGTCGAGCCCGCGAGCGCCGACGAAACCCCGGGACCGTCCCGGCCACACCGCCGGAGGTTGAGCAAGCGAGCGCCAGCGAGCGCCGACGAAACCCCGGTGACCGGGCACTGCCAACCTTGCCGAAGACGGTCTCGAGGGATCGTCTGGCTGGTTCTCGCTCCCTCTCCCTAGCCGGACGGCATGCTCACCTCCGTCCGCCCCACTCTCCCATCCAGACTCAGCATCGGCGCGGAGGTGGCGGAGAGATGTCGACTCGAAGGATTGCCGCGGCGCGACGTCTCGAGCCGCCACTTGTCCAAGGCCACCAACAGCTCGTGTGGGGCCTTCTTCGCCGATGCCACGAGGTCGAGGTAGATCTCGGCGGCAGCGGGTGTCGTGGTCGCATTGACCGTGCTCTTGTGGGGCTCAGGTGACCGACGTGCGATGCGCGCCGGAAGGCTTACCAACTAGGTAGGACGCGCGAACGCCCGAGGAGGTTGACAGCGAGTCCCGGAGATTCAGCTCGGCTATCACCGCGATCGGGCGGGCGCCACAGAGCTGGCCGAGGGGTCTCGCTACCGTGTCGTCCATGAGCAGGGCCAAGAAGGACCGCGTCGTCATCCTCGGAGGAGGCCCCGGTGGCTACGAGGCGGCCCTGGTCGCCGCACAGCTCGGCGCCGACGTCACCGTCATCGACTCCGACGGCATCGGCGGCTCCGCGGTGCTCACCGACTGCGTGCCGAGCAAGACCCTCATCGCCACCGCCGAGGTGATGACCGAGGTAGCCGGTGCGGCCGAGCTCGGTGTGCGGTTCCACGATCACGAGGGTGACGCCGCCACGGCGATCAGCGTGGACCTCGCGCGGGTCAACGAGCGGGTCAAGGAGCTGGCCGCCGAGCAGTCCGCCGACATCGCCCGGCGCCTGGACAAGGAGGGCGTCACGGTCGTCCGCGGTCGTGGCCGGCTCGATGGTCCGAGCCGCGTCGTCGTCGACGACACCGTCTACGAGGCCGACGCCATCCTGGTCGCCACCGGAGCCGCCCCACGCACCCTGCCCAGTGCCCAGCCCGACGGCGAGCGGATCCTCACCTGGGAGCAGGTCTACGACCTCACCGAGATGCCGAGCGAGCTCATCGTCGTCGGCTCGGGCGTCACCGGCGCCGAGTTCGCCAGTGCCTATCTCGCACTCGGCATCCCGGTCACCCTCGTCTCCAGCCGCGACCGGGTGCTGCCCAGCGAGGACGCCGACGCCGCCAAGGTCCTGGAGGACGTCGCCACCCGCCGCGGGATGACCGTGCTCTCGAAGTCGCGGATGGAGTCGGTGACCCGCGACGGCGACGTCGTGACGGTCCGGCTCACCGACGGTCGCGAGGTGCAGGGAAGCCACTGCATCCTGGCGCTCGGCTCGGTGCCGAAGACCGAGGACCTCGGACTCGAGGAGGCCGGCGTCGAGCTCGACGCCGGCGGTTTCATCGAGGTCGACCGGGTCTCACGCACCACCGCCCGCGGGGTCTACGCGGCCGGGGACTGCACCGGGGTGCTCATGCTCGCCAGCGTGGCGGCGATGCAGGGTCGCATCGCCATGTGGCACCTGCTCGGCGACGCCGTGCAGCCGCTGGACCTGAAGAAGGTCTCCTCCAACGTGTTCACCGCCCCCGAGATCGCCACCGTCGGCTGGTCGCAGCAGGCCGTCGACGCCGGCGAGATCGAAGTGGAGTCGGTGCTGCTCCCGCTCGCGGGCAACGCCCGAGCCAAGATGCAGGGCGTCAGCGACGGCTTCGTGAAGCTGTTCTGCCGCACCGGCACCGGCATCGTCGTCGGCGGGGTGGTCGTGGCGCCCAGGGCCAGCGAGCTGATCCACGCGGTCGCGATCGCGGTGGGGGAGACCCTCACCGCCGACCAACTGGCCCAGGTGTTCACCGTCTACCCGTCCAACAGCGGCTCGGTCGCCGAGGCGGCCCGGCGGTTGCACCACTTCTGAGTCGAGTTCTGAGTCGAGCCGACCTGCCCGGGACCCGCCGACCGTCCCACTTTTCGCTGACCCGTCCGCTATAGCTGACGGGTCAGCGCGAATGTGACGGTGACCCGTCCGCTATAGCTGACGGGTCAGCGTCGAGGCGAGGAGGGTGGCTGTGGAGAACCCACGCATCGTGCACGTCGGCAACGTAGGCTTCGCCGGGTTCGTCCCCGACCCCCGGAGCTCTCGTGAAGCCGTTCCCCCCGCTGGCCGCCGTCCTGCTCGCGCTCGGACTGAGCGTCGGCGTGCCCGGTGCTGCCCGAGCCGATGACGCCACCTTGACACTCGACCGCGCCGAGCGGCGCGCCGCGACGGTGACGATCACGGGCAACGGCTACGGCCACGGGCACGGCATGTCGCAGTACGGCGCGCAGGGGGCCGCGGGCCAGGGCCTCTCCCACCGGCAGATCCTGCGGTTCTACTACCCGGGCCTGACCTGGGGCCGGGCCGGCGGCAACGTGGCGGTCCTGCTGACCGCCGACACCACCCCGGACGTCGTGGTGGCCGATCGCCCGGGGCTGCGCTACCGCGCGCTGGGCACCGGCAAGACCTATCGCCTGGACAAGCCGAAGGCCGCCCGCTTGTGGCGGATCACCCCGGCCGCCGGAGGCCGTAAGAGCGCGCTGGCCTGGAAGGGGGCCCGCGGCGGCTGGCACCGGGTGCGCACCACGCCCGGCGAGGCGCAGTTCAGCGCCGGCGGCAAGCCGATCACGCTGGTGACCCCGGCCGGCCGACGCGCCTACCGCGGGATCCTCCGGTCGGCGGGTGCCACCGCGGTGACCCGCGATCGCGACACCGTCAACATCGTGCCGCTCGACTCCTACCTCAAGGGCGTCGTGCCGCGCGAGATCCCGGCCTCGTGGAAGCCGGCGGCGCTGCGCTCACAGGCCGTGGCGGCCCGCACCTACGCGGCGTTCGACCGCCGTGACGGCACCGCGCGGCACTACCAGATCTGCGACACCACCAGCTGCCAGGTCTACGGCGGCTTCACCGACGAGCACCCGGCCACCAACCGCGCGATCGAGGCCACCCGCGGCCAGATCCTGGTCGCGGACGGCGCCCCGGCGTTCACCCAGTTCTCGGCGAGCAACGGCGGCTGGATGTCGGCCGGCTCGCGGCCCTACCTGGTGGCCAAGCAGGATCCCTACGACACCGCCTACCGCAGCTGGACCGCCAAGCTCGGCAACGACCTGGCCCGGCGGATCGCGCTGGCCAACCCCGACGGTCCCACCGACATCGGCACCTTCCGCGGCCTGACCGTGCTCGCTCGCGACGGCGACGGCCCGTTCGGCGGGCGGGTCACCTCGATCCGGATCGACGGCTCGGCGGCCTCCACGACGCTCACCGGCGAGAACTTCCGCTACCTCGCCGGGTTGCGGTCGACGTTGTTCAAGCTGGGTTGAGTTCGGGCGGTGCCGGTCAGAGGTAGAAGTTGTCGGCGTCGAGGATGATGCCGACGCCGGCCGGGGAAGGCCGCTCCCGGACGTCGTGCCCGATGCCGATCGAGTGCACCTTGGTGGTGCCGTCGTCGTAGGAGAGCCTGATCCGGCCGCGGGAGAGCACTTGGTAGCGGCCGCGCTCGTCGGGGCTCGCGGTGGCGAAGATCGAGCCCGAGCCCGAACCGGGAGTGCCGAGCGAGATGATCGTCCGCTCGCTGCGCACGAATCGGCCGTCGCGGGTCAAGATGATGCGTTCGGTCCAGGTGTAGCAGTACACGCCGCACAGGCCGCGGAAGTCGTCGCGGTGCAGGTCGACGTCCAGCTTGGTGTTCGGGCGCGGAACCGTCAACGGGTAGTAGGACTGCTTGCCCAGCTTCAGGGCCTGCGTGTTCGCCTTTCCACGACCGAGGCCTTTGACCTTCACCGTGCCGGTGCTCGGGTTGTAGGTGTAGGGACGGCACTGCTTGCTGGCCTTCCGGCAGGGCACCGCCCCCTTCGCGCCGAACCCCACGCGGGCGAATCGCTTGCTCACGAACCGGATCGCGAGGTTGTCCCAACCCCGGTCGGACTGCGCCGGCTTGTGGCCCCACCAGTACCGGCCGACCAGGGAGGGGAGCTTGCGCGGCTTGGGTTGGACGGCGATCTGGACCTTGGCGGTGGCGCGGTAGCCCCCGCTCGCGGTGGCCGTCAGGGTCATCGGTCGCTGGTTGGCGTCGCCGGTGATCTTCACCTTGAAGACGAGGCCGTACGCGGTGGCGCCGTCACCGACCGTGCCGACGGTGCGGGCCCTCGGCTTGATCTTGAGACCCTTGCCGGAGGCGGCCAGCCGGACGCCGGCGGCGTCGCCACGCCCGTCGTTGCTCAGGTCGACCCGCACCGTGGTCCACCTGCCTTTCCGGCTTCCCTGAACCGGAAGGCCACGGTCGATCTGGAGCTTGGGGGTCCATCGGGTGACGAGACCGTCGGCGTAGGTTCCGGAGATCACCTGCCCGCTGGTCTCGCGGGTCTGAGCCCAGGCGCAGTCCCACGCGGCTTCGCGGATCCTGCTGTGTGGTGCCGAGGTGAGGGTGAGGACGGCGCCTGCCCGGGACCGGGTGACGGCGACCTCGACCTCGGTGCCGTTGGAGAGGGCGACCCTGCCCCCGGTGGCGCTGCCGGTGGTCGCCCCTGCGACGTAGGCCCCCGCCTGGCAGTTGTCGCCGGCCCAGGTGCCGAGGAAGACGTAGGCGAGCGCATCGCTGGTCGGGGTGGCGGCGAGAGTCACCTGGGCGGTGATCCGCTGCGTCTGGAGGTTCTGGGTGACGACGACGCGGCTCAGGTTGCGTCCCGGCGTGCCGCCCGAGGCGGAGAGGTCGGTGAGGGTCGCGGTGCGGCTCACGGCGCCGTCGTCATAGTCAGAGCGTGACGCCGGCGCGCGGTCACGACTCCGCTGGGGCCGCGACGTCCCCGGAGCGGCACTGGCCGACTGCCGTTCGAGCTGGACGCCGGGGCTGCGCGGCGGGTCGGCGGCGCTCGGGGCGGCAGGCGCGGCTGAAAGGCCTGCCACGACGGCGAGGACGACGAAGCTCAGCCCGAAGGCTCGGGGGCGGGATCGCACGGTTCTGGCTCCTATCGCCGGGTGTCTGAAGCGGTTGGTCTGGCTCCGCTCACACCATGGACGTCGCCGCGGCCGTCCCGGTTCCCACTCTGCTGGTCATGTCCGAATCGACGGAGATGACCCTAGACCAACACCACGACCAGGTCGCCGCCGTCGACCGCCTGGGTGCCGCCGAGCGCGATCCGCTCGACGGTGCCGGCGACCGGCGCGGTGATCGAGGCCTCCATCTTCATCGCCTCGATCGTGGCCAGCGTCTGACCGGCCTCGACGGTGTCGCCCTCGGCGACCACGACCGTCACCACGCCCTGGTACGGCGCGGCGACGTGGCCCGGCCGGCTCGGGTCGGCCTTCTCGGCCACCGCGACCTCCGAGGCGATCGAACGGTCGCGGATCGAGATCGGTCGCATCTGCCCGTTGATGGTGGTCATCACGGTGCGGATGCCGCGCTCGTCGGGCTCGCTGATCGCGCGCAGGCCGATCAGCAGCCGGACGCCGGGCTCGAGCTCGACCTCGTGCTCGTCGCCCTGCCGCAGGCCGTAGAGGTAGTCGCGGGTCGGGAGCACCGAGACGTCGCCGTAGGTCTGACGCGACTCGTCGAACTCCCGGGTCGGGCCCGGGAAGAGCAGCTGGTTGAGGGTCCGACGGCGCGAGGCCGGGCCGCCGTCGAGGCCGGCGGCCTGATCGTCGGTGAGCTCCTCGGCCGGTGCCTTCCAGGTGCGGCCCTCGAGTGCCTTGGCGCGGAACGGCTCGGGCCAGCCACCCGGCGGGTCGCCGAGCTCGCCGTTGAGGAAGCCGATCACCGAGTCGGGGATGTCGAACTTCCCGGGGTTCTCCGCGAACTCCGCGGGGTCGGCGCCGAGGCCGACCAGGGCCAGCGCGAGGTCGCCGATCACCTTCGAGGACGGCGTCACCTTCGGCACCCGGCCGAGGATGTCGTTGGCCGCGGCGTACATGTCCTCGACCTGCTCGAACTTCTCCCCGAGGCCGAGGGCGATCGCCTGCTGGCGCAGGTTGGACAGCTGGCCGCCGGGGATCTCGTGGCGGTAGACCCGGCCGGTCGGGGCCGGCAGGCCGGACTCGAAGGGGGCGTAGACCCGGCGGGTCGCCTCCCAATACGGCTCGAGCGCGTTGACCGCCGCCAGTGACAGGCCCGTCTCGCGCGGGGAGTGGTCGGTGGCCGAGACCAGGGCCGACAGCGCCGGCTGCGAGGTCGTCCCGGCCACGGCGGCGCAGGCGGCGTCGACGGCATCGACCCCGGCGTCGATGGCGGCGAGCAGCGTGCCGAGCTGGCCACCCGGTGTGTCGTGGGTGTGCAGGTGGACCGGCAGGTCGAAGCGCTCGCGCAGCGCGGTCACCAGCGTGCGTGCGGCCGGCGCGCGCAGCAGTCCGGCCATGTCCTTGATGGCCAGAACATGAGCGCCGGCGTCGACGATGCGCTGGGCCAGGTCGAGGTAGTAGTCGAGGGTGTAGAGGTCCTCGTCGGGGCTCGACAGGTCGCCGGTGTAGCACAGGGCGACCTCGGCCACGGCGGTCCCGGTGGCACGCACGGCCTCGATCGCCGGACGCATCTGCTCGACGTCGTTGAGCGCGTCGAAGACCCGGAACACGTCGATCCCGGTCGCGGCGGCCTCCTCGACGAACGCGGTCGTGACCGCGGTCGGGTACGGCGTGTAGCCGACCGTGTTGCGCCCGCGCAGCAGCATCTGGAGGCAGATGTTGGGCACCGCCTGACGCAGCGCCGCGAGCCGCTCCCACGGGTCCTCGCCGAGGAAGCGCAGCGCGACGTCGTAGGTGGCGCCGCCCCAGGCTTCCAGCGACCACAGCTGTGGCGTCATCCGGGCGACGTGTCCGGCCACGGCGAGGAGGTCGCGCGTGCGGACGCGGGTGGCCAGCAGCGACTGGTGTGCGTCGCGGAAGGTGGTGTCGGTGACCGCGACCTGCTCCTGGGCACGCAGCCGGCGGGCGAACTCCTCCGGGCCCACCTTGAGCAGCAGTTGGCGGGTGCCGTCGGGGGGCGGCACGTCGAGGGAGACCGGTGGCAGCTTGGTGGCCGGGTCGATGCTCACCGGCGCCGGTCCGTAGGGCTGGTTGACCGTCACGTCGGCGAGATAGGTGAGCAGCTTGGTGCCGCGGTCGCCGGAGCTGCGGGCGCTGAGAAGCTGCGGGTGGGTCTCGATGAACGAGGTCGTGACGCGTCCGGCGGCGAAGTCGGGATCGTCGAGGAGTGCCTGCAGGAACGGGATGTTGGTGGCCACGCCACGGATCCGGAACTCCGCGACGGCACGCCGGGCCTTGGCCACCGCGGTCTCGAAGGTGCGGCCGCGGCAGGTGAGCTTGGCCAGCATGGAGTCGAAGTGTGCGGACACCTCGGCACCGGTGTAGACCGTGCCACCGTCGAGCCGGATGCCGCCGCCGCCGGGGGAGCGGTAGGTGGTGATGACGCCGGTGTCGGGACGGAAGTTGTTTGCCGGGTCCTCGGTGGTGATCCGGCACTGCAGTGCGGCGCCGCGCAGCTGCACGGTGTCCTGGGAGAGGCCGAGGTCCTCCAGCGTCTCGCCCGAGGCGATGCGCAGCTGGGCCTGGACGAGGTCGACGTCGGTGACCTCCTCGGTGACGGTGTGCTCCACCTGGATCCGCGGGTTCATCTCGATGAACACGTAGTTGCCGTTCGGGTCGAGGAGGAACTCGACGGTGCCGGCGTTGCGATAGCCGATCTCGCGGGCGAAGCGGACGGCGTCGGCGCACATCCGGTCGCGCAGCTCCGGGTCGAGGTTCGGCGCCGGGGCGATCTCCACCACCTTCTGGTGGCGGCGCTGCACCGAGCAGTCGCGCTCGTAGAGGTGGATCACGTTGCCCTCGCCGTCGGCCAGGATCTGCACCTCGATGTGGCGCGGCTCGACGACCGCCTGCTCGATGAACACGGTGGGATCGCCGAAGGCGCCCTCGGCCTCGCGCATGCAGGTCTCGACGGCCTCGCGCAGGTCCTTCGGGTCATCGACGCGGCGCATCCCGCGGCCGCCGCCACCGGCGACCGCCTTGACGAACAACGGATAGGGCAGGTCGGCGGCCGCTGCGACCAGCTCGTCGACGTCGGTGCTGGGGTCGACGCTGGCCAGCGTCGGCACGCCCGCCGCCTTGGCCGCGGCGATCGCGCGCGCCTTGTTGCCGGTCAGCGTCAGGACCTCGGCGGTCGGGCCGACGAAAGTGATGCCCGCGTTCGCGCAGGCCTCGGCGAGCGCGGGGTTCTCCGAGAGGAAGCCGTAGCCCGGGTAGACGGCGTCGGCCCCGGCCTTGACGGCGGTCGCGACGATCGCCTCCGGATCGAGGTAGGCCCGCACCGGGTGGCCGTGCTCGCCGATCTCGTAGGCCTCGTCCGCCTTGAGCCGGTGCTCGGACCACCGGTCCTCGTAGGGGAACACCGCCACCGTCTTCGCGCCGAGCTCGTAGGCCGCGCGGAGTCCACGGATCGCGATCTCGCCACGGTTGGCGACCAGCACCTTGGAGAACATGGCCGCAAACCTAGTGCGGATGCGAGCGCGTGAGCTCGGCGTTCCGCACCCCGGTCACCGCTGGGGGGCGCCCGGCTCGCAGAACTGGGAGACGAGACCGGGCAGCGCCGCGCCGGCCAGGGCGACGGCGTCGGCGTCGGGGATGTCGAGCACGGTGATCGATCCGTCGCCGGCCGCCGTGGTCGCGGCCATCGTGGTCAGCCCGACCCGGCGCTGGAACCAGCTGGCACGCAGGTTCCAGCCGATCACGTGCTCGGTGGCGAGCATCTGCCGGCGTCGCGCGAGGCTGCCTGAGCGCGCGATGAGGTAGCCGTCGGCCAGGCCGTGGCCCAAGCCGGAGACGCGGTCCGCGGCGAGGCCCGCGGCGATCGCGACCACCAAGGCGGCGGGAAGCAGGGTCCACCACCACCCCAGGATCGTGGCCACGACGGCCCCCGCGACCAGCGGCACGACGCAGAGCAGGGACCGGGTCCAGCGACGCCGTGCCGCGGCCGGCCCGTGCGTCTCCAGGGGAGCCTGCACCGGCGGGCGGGAGCCGAGCATGGTGACGGCCACGCGGGGCGAGACGTCGGCGTCGGAGGGGGGCACGAGGGTGGAGCTGTCGCGGGTGCTCCGGTCGACGCCGGTGACGATCGCCTGGAGATGCCGTGCGCCCACCAGGCGCAGCGCCAGGGGTTCGCCGAGCGCCACTCCGGCGAGCCGGGCCTCGTCGATGCTGGTCTCGCGCGTGGTGAGCAGCCCCCTTCGGACATGCCAGGCGCCCGCCGAGCGGGTGAGCAGGTAGCCGCCGTTGGTGACCAGGTAGCCGAGCACCGACACCACGAGCAGGACGACGATGACCACGGCCACCACCACGGCGATGCCGATCGCTGAGGGCAACGCGACCGCGACGGAGTCGAGGCGGTCCCATAGACCCAGGTTGTCCACGGCCTGACTCAGCGCGCCCAGGCTCGCGGCCACCACGATGGCGCCGGTGGCGGTGAACGGGGCGAAGCGCAGCCACCGCGGGTCGAACCGGGCGAGCACCTGGTCCTCTGCCTGATCGGGCGCGGCTCCCTGCCGCACCGGCTCCCGCTGCCCCACCGGCTCCTCCGTCTCTCCCTGCTCCCGCTGCTCCACCTGCTCGGTGCTCGCGCGCACCCTCGGTGCCAGCTGCAGCAGCTTGGTGCGCAGCTCGCGGGCCCGCTCGACCGAGAGCCCGTCGAGGTCGAGGGAGTCGGAGTCGGAGTGGGTGGCCACGCCGGTGCCGATGCGCAGAGTGGTGAGGCCGAGGACCCGGTGGATCAGCGACGCGGTGAGGTCGACGGTGCGCACCCGGTCCAACGGGGTCGAGCTGATCCGGCGGTTCAGCAGCCCGCGGCTGAGCTCGATCCGGCCGTCGGCGACGCGGTAGCGGGTGGTGTAGTAGCGGAAGACGCCGTAGCCGATGGGCAGCAGGACGCCGAGCAGCTGCCAAGGCGGGCCCCCGGAGATGCTTCCGGCGATCAGCAGGCCGAGCAGCACCGGCAGGAACTTCAGGGACTCCCGCACCGGGTGGACCAGCAGCATCCGCGGGTCGAGTCGCTGCCACTCGGTCGTGGCCAGGCCTTCGGGCGGAGCGGGGGCCGGCGTCTGCTCGGTCACGTGGCGTCGCCCTCGACCGCGTCGGCTTGGAGGGTGAGGTCGTCGACCAGGCCTCGCGCGACGTCGCGGTCGAGTCCGCTGATCTCGAGGGGACCGGCCGCGGAGGCGGTGGTCACGGTGACGCTGGCGAGCCGGAAGAGGCGCTCGATCGCGCCTTCGGAGTAGTCGACGGTCTGGATCCGGCTCATCGGCGCGATGCGCCGTTCGCGGGTCCACCACCCGGTCTGGGTGTAGACCGCGGTGTCGGTGGTCTCCCAGCGGTGCACCAGGAATCGCCACTGCGGCACGACGACGATCCAGACCACGAACACGACACCGACCACCAGGATCGTCCAGGCCGGGATCGCGTCCCACACGAGTACGGCCACGGTGAGGGCGGCCATCGCGACCAGCCCCTCCAGGCCCGCCGAGACACGCCACATCGCGCGGGCCCGAGGGCTGACGCGGTGGGCCGGCTCGCGCAGGCTCATCCGCTCACCGTCGCTCACGTCGTCAGCCTAGGCTGCGACCGTGGAGCTGGAGTTCGCCGGGACCGTGTGGTCGTGGCGCGGCCCGGCGCCGTACCACTTCGTGAGCGTGCCGCCCGAGGAGTGCGCCGAGATCGCCGACGTCGCGGCGGTGGTGTCCTACGGCTGGGGGATGATCCCGGTCGCCGGCCGCGTCGGCTCGACGGAGTTCACCACCGCGCTGTGGCCCAAGGACGGGGGCTACGTCGTGCCCTTGAAGGACGCTGTCCGGCGCGCCGAGGGGATCGGGCTCGACGACGTCGTCACGGTGCGGCTGTCGGTGCGGCTGCCGTAGCGCGCCGTCGAGGTCGTAGGTTGGGATGCCGTGACCAACGCCCCGCCCCTCGCGCCCGTCTCGGCCGACGCGATCGAGCAGTCGGCGGCCCGCGTGGCCGACGTCGTGCTCCGTACCCCGCTCGAACCGAGCCGCCGGCTCTCGCGGCTCACCGGAGCGCGGGTCTGGCTCAAGCGGGAGGACCTGCAGCCGGTGCGCTCCTACAAGATCCGCGGCGCCTACAACTTCCTGTCCCAGCTCGACGAGGCGACTCTGGCCCGGGGAGTGGTGTGCGCGAGTGCCGGCAACCACGGCCAGGGGGTCGCGCTCGCCTGTGCCCGGCTGCGCACGCAGGGTCGGATCTATGTCCCGAAGACCACGCCACGCCAGAAGCGGGACCGGATCGCCAACCTGGGGGAGGGTGCGGTCGAGGTGGTCGTGGGCGGCGACACCTACGAGGACGCCAGCCGGGCCGCGGCCGCAAACGCCGCCCGCACGGGTGCGACCCTGGCGCCGGCCTTCGACGACCCCCGCACCATCAACGGCCAGGGCACGATCGCCGCCGAGATCGTCGAGCAGCTCGGCGGCTCTCCGGCAGTGCTGGTGGTGCCGGTCGGCGGCGGGGGACTTCTCGCCGGTGCCTCGACGTGGCTGCACGAGCGCGGCCACGGCACCCGGATCGTCGGTGTCGAGCCGTCGGGTGCGGCGTGCATGGCAGCGGCCGTGGCGGCCGGTGGTCCGGTCGACCTGGAGACGGTCGACACCTTCGTCGACGGCGCCGCCGTCGGCCGGGCCGGTGACCACACCTTCGCTGCCGTCCGCGACCTCGACGTCGACCTCCTCACCGTCACCGAGGGGCGCCTGTGCACCGAGATGCTCGACCTCTACCAGAGCGACGGGATCATCGCCGAGCCGGCCGGCGCGCTGGCCACGGCTGCTCTCGGCTCGCTGGACCTCGCGCCCGACACCGACGTCGTGTGCGTCGTGTCCGGGGGCAACAACGACGTCAGCCGCTACGGCGAGATCCTCGAACGCTCACTGGTCGACCGCGGACTCAAGCACTACTTCCTGGTGTCGTTCCCGCAGGAGCCCGGCGCCTTGCGCCGCTTCCTCGACGAGGTGCTCGGCCCCGACGACGACATCACCTTGTTCGAGTACGTCAAGCGCAACAACCGCGAGACCGGTCCCGCCCTGATCGGCATCGAGCTCGCCGACCCCGGCGACCTGTCGGGTCTGCTCGACCGGCTGGCCACGAGTCCGGTGAGCGTCGAGCCGGTCGAGCCGGGCAGCCCGCTGTTCCACTTCCTGATCTGACCGGTCCGCTCGGGCGTGGGCGGTGGGAGGGGGCATGTTACTGACCGTTGTGAGTACTGACCTGCGCTTGCAAGAGCAGGTCAGAGGTAACAACGGTCAGTAACATGCCGGGCGGCCCGGCGGTGGCATGCGCTTCCAGGACTCGACGTGATGAGGCGATGATCTGGCTCGGTCCGGTTCATCGTGCGGCCAGGGCACGGCCCGCGGCGCGACCGGAGAAGATGCACCCGCCGAGGAAGGTGCCCTCCAACGCGTTGTGGCCGTGCACCCCGCCACCGCCGAACCCGGCGACCTCTCCCGCGGCGTACAGGCCGGGCACGGGCTCGCCGTCCGGGCCGAGCGCGCGGGAGTCGAGGTCGGTCTGGATGCCGCCGAGGGTCTTGCGGGTGAGGATGTTGAGCCGGACGGCGATCAGCGGGCCGTGCTCGGGGTCGAGCATCCGGTGCGGCTTGGCCACCCGCACCAGCTTGTCCGTGCGCGAGCGGCGGGCGTTGGCGACCAGCATGAGCTGGGCGTCCTTGGAGAAGGCGTTGGCCACCTCACGGTCGCGGGCTCGAATCAGCTCCTCGACCGCGGCGGCGTCGAGAAGCGGACCCCGGGTGATGCTGTTCATCCCGGCGACCAGGCCGGCGACGTCGTCGGCGACCACGAAGTCCTCGCCGTGCTCCTTGAACGCCTCCACCGGCGACGGCGCACCCTTGGCCAGCCGCTCGCGGAGCAGGACCCGGAAGTCCTTCTCGGTGATGTCGGGATTCTGCTCGGAGCCCGACAGCGCGAACTCCTTCTCGATGACCGACTGGGTGAGCACGAACCACGAGTAGTCGTAGCCGGTCGCGAGGATCGCTCGCATCGTCTGGAGGTTGTCGCAGCCGGGGAAGTTGGGGGCGGGGAAGCGTCTGCCGTGGGCGTCGAGCCAGAGCGAGGACGGCCCCGGGATGATCCGGATCGCGTGGTCGGGCCAGATCGGGTCCCAGTTGTGGATGCCCTCGGTGTAGTGCCACATCCGGTCGCGGTTGACGATCCGGGCGCCGGCGTCCTCGCTGATCGCGAGCATCCGGCCGTCGACGTAGGCCGGGACGCCGGAGATCAGGTGTTCCGGCGCCGGGCCCATCCGCTCGGCGGGCCAGGTCTCGCGCACCAGGTCGTGGTTGCCGCCGATGCCGCCGGAGGTGACGATGACCGCCGGCGCGCGGCGCTCGAACTCCCCGACGACCTCGCGCGAGGACGCGACCCCGCGAGCCTCGTCGCTGGGCGCGAGCACACTGCCCCGGACGCCGACCACGGCGCCGTCCTCGACGATCAGCTCGTCGACGCGGTGACGGAACTCGAACTCGACCAGTCCCCGTTCCTCGCCCGCCAGGACCGGCTCGGCGAAGATCCGCACGACCTCGGGGCCGGTGCCCCAGGTGAGGTGGAACCGGGGGACCGAGTTGCCGTGTCCCTGCGGGTCCGCGGCGCCGCGCTCGGCCCAGCCGACCATCGGCACCGACCTCAGACCGAGCGCGTGCAGGTACTCGCGCTTCTCGCCGCTGGCGAAGTCGAGGTACGCCTCGGCCCACCGGCGTCCCCAGTCGTCGTGGTCGGCGTCCTCGAAGGCAGCCGACCCGAACCAGTCCTGCCGGGCCAGCTCGCGAGAGTCCTTGATGCCCATGCGCCGCTGCTCGGGGGAGTCGACGAAGAACAGCCCGCCCAGAGACCAGAACGCCTGGCCGCCCAGGTTGGCCCGATTCTCCTGGTCGAGGACCAATACCGACTTCCCGGCCAGGACCAGCTCGTGGGTAGCGACCAGCCCGGCCAGGCCTGCGCCGACCACGATCGCGTCAGGGCTCTCCAGTCTCTGCATGGCGAGACGCTAGCCGGGCTTGGTGCTTGGTTGGGGTGGTGGGTGACCCGTACGGCGCAATTGCGCGGAATGGTGCAGTCCGAGGGGCGGCGACCGACCCGAACGGCGCAATTGCGCGGGATGGTGCAGTGGGAGGGGCGGCGACTCACCCGTACGACGCAATTGCGCGGAATGGTGCAGTCCGAGGGGCGGCGACTCACCCGTACGACGCAATTGCGCGGAATGGTGCAGTCCGAGGGGCGGCGACCGACCCGAACGGCGCAATTGAGCGGAACGGTGCAGCGCACAGGGAGGGATCCGAGCCGAGCCGAGCCGATCAGGCTGAGCCTGACCGCACACCGACCCGCATCACCAGCAGGAACAGCCCGCCGGCCAGCAGTGCCCAGAAGGCCGCGCCGATGCCGAGCATCGTCATGCCCGAGGCGGCGACGACGAAGGTGAGGGCGGCGGCCTCGCGGTGGTCGACATCGGCCAGCGCCGCGCTGGCCGACGAGGCGAGGGGGGCCAGCAGGGCGAGGCCGGCGACGGCGGCGATCACTCCGGCCGGGGCGGCGGCGGACACCGTGGTCACCAGGGCGGCGAGCGGCCCGAGCAGGCAGTAGCAGACGCCGGTGGAGATGCCGGCGATCCACCGGCGCGACGGGTCGTCGCCCGCGGTCGGGCCGGCCGCCAGGGCGGCGGAGAGGGCGGCCAGGTTGATCGAGTAGCCGCCCAGCCCGGCCGTCGCCGCCGTCATGCCACCGGAGTACACCAGGGCCGACTGGAGTGGCGCGCGATAGCCGAAGGAGGCGAGCACCGCGACGCCGGGGATGTTCTGGCTGGTCATGGTCACCAGGTAGAGCGGCAGACCGATGGCGACGATGGTCACCAGGTCGAACGCCGGGGTGGTCCAGGTGAGCGTGGGGGCCAGGTCGCCGGCGGCGACGTCGCCGAGCGAGCCGCTGACCACGATCACCACCAAGGCCGCCGCGAAGGCCCCTGGGACCGCCCACCGACGGGCCAGCCGCAGCAGGATCAGCCAGGTCAGCAGCACCGGTGCGATCGCGGCCGGGTCGTCGGCGAGCGCCCGGAACGGCTCGACGCAGAGGACGAGCAGCACGCCGGCCAGCATCGCGTTGGCCAGCGGCATCGGGATGCGGGCCACCCAGTCGCCCAGCGGTCGCACCAGGCCGGTGAGCGCGTAGAGGAGTCCGGCCACCACGAACGCACCGACCGCGTCGGCGTACCCGCCGTCGGGCACGGTGGCGCCGGCGAGCAGCGCGGCGCCCGGCGTGGACCAGGCGAGCGTCACCGGCATCCGGGTGCGCCAGGAGAACAGCAGGCAGCCCAGGCCCATGGTCAGGCTCACCACGAGCAGCCCGGACGCCGCCTCGTCGGCCGAGGCGCCCACCGCCACCAGGCCGGTCAGGACGACCGCGAAGGACGAGGTGAAGCCCGCAACGGCCGCCACGACGCCGGCGAGCACGGCCTGGGAGGTGGTCGCTCCCGCGGCCGGCGTCGTGGTCACCTCGGTGGGGTCAGTCCTTCAGCTCGCAGATGACGGCACCGCTGGTGACGGTGTCGCCCGCGGCGGCCTGGAGGCCGGTGACGGTGCCGGCCTTGTGGGCCTTGAGCGGCTGCTCCATCTTCATCGCCTCGATGACCACGATGGTCTCGCCCTCGGCGACCTCCTGGCCCTCCTCGACGACGACCTTGACGACGGTGCCCTGCATCGGGCTGGTGACCGCATCGCCCGAGGCGGCCGCGCCGGCCTTCTTCCCGGCCGAGCGCTTCGGCTTGCTGGCACCTCCGCCCGCGCCGGCACCGACGCCGCCGAGCCCGGCGGGCAGCACGACCTCGAGGCGGCGGCCGCCCACCTCGACGGTGACCCGCTGACGCTCACCAGTCTCGGCCGCCTCGGCGGTCTCGCCGCCGTAGGGCTCGATCTGGTTGTCGAAGTCGGTCTCGATCCAGGTGGTGTAGACATCGAAGGACCCCTCGCCGGCGGGGTTGGAGGCGCCGACGTAGGCCGGGTCGCTCACCACCGCGCGGTGGAAGGGGATCACCGTCGGCATGCCGTCGACGACGAACTCGTCGAGCGCGCGGCGCGAACGCTCCAGGGCCTGGGTGCGGTCGCTGCCGGTGACGATCAGCTTGGCGATGAGGGAGTCGAACGAGCCCGGGATCGTCTCGCCGGAGGCGTAGCCGCCGTCGACGCGGACGCCGGGCCCGGCGGGCGGGATCCACGCCGACAGGGTGCCGGGCGCGGGCATGAAGTTGCGCCCGCCGTCCTCGGCGTTGATGCGGAACTCGATGGAGTGGCCGCGGATCTCGGGGTCGTCGTAGCCGAGCTCCTCGCCGGCCGCGATCCGGAACATCTCGCGCACCAGGTCGATGCCGGTTACCTCCTCCGACACGCAGTGCTCCACCTGGAGGCGGGTGTTGACCTCGAGGAAGGAGATCGTGCCGTCGCTGCCCACCAGGAACTCGCACGTCCCGGCGCCGACGTAGCCGGCCTCGCGCAGGATCGCCTTGGAGGACTCGTAGAGCTGGGCGATCTGCTCGTCGGTGAGGAACGGCGCCGGCGCCTCCTCCACCAGCTTCTGGTGGCGGCGCTGGAGGGAGCAGTCGCGGGTCGAGACGACCACGACGTTGCCGTGGGAGTCGGCCAGGCACTGGGTCTCGACGTGGCGGGGCTTGTCGAGGAACTTCTCGACCAGGCACTCGCCGCGACCGAACGCCGTCACGGCCTCGCGCACCGCGGACTCGAAGGCGTCGGGGATCTCCTCCATCGTGCGGGCGACCTTCAGGCCGCGACCGCCACCGCCGAACACCGCCTTGATCGCCACCGGCAGGCCATGCTCCTCGGCGAACGAGGCCACCTCGGCGGCGTCGGCCACCGGGTCCTTGGTGCCGGGCGCCAGCGGCGCCTTCGCGCGCTCGGCGATGTGCTTGGCCTTGGCCTTGTCGCCCAGGGCCTCGATCGCGGCCGGCGGGGGACCGATCCAGGTGAGCCCGGCGTCGATCACGGCCTGGGCGAAGTCGGCGTTCTCGGCGAGGAAGCCGTACCCGGGGTGCACCGAGTCCGCACCGGACTCCTTGGCCACCGCGATGATCTTGTCGATGTCGAGGTAGGACTCGGCCGGCGTCGCCCCACCGAGGGAGTAGGCCTCGTCGGCGAGCCGCACGAACTGCGCGTCGCGATCGGGGTCGGCGTAGACCGCCACGCTCCCGATCCCTGCGTCCTTGCACGCCCGGATGACCCGGACGGCGATCTCGCCGCGATTGGCGATCAGGACCTTCTGCAACGGCTTGACGTCGGGCACGTGCGCTCCTGTGGTGAGAGAGATCGTCGGGCCTTCGAGAACGGCCGCCCGGGCAGGTTACCGCTCGCTCACCGCCGGGATCGGGGGAGGCCGAGGGGTAGACACCGGGGTACAGCCCGGGTACGGGCTGCGCCGACTCCGGCCCGTGTCTATGCTCGGGGACGTGTCCGAGTACCAACAAGAACGCAAGGGGTTCTGGCACGAGGCGAGCGGCACCGCGACGTCGGAGGCCATCGCGCTCGAGACCTGGGCGCGGGCCGCCCACCCGATCTTGGAGGAGACCGCGGCGTCCTATCACGCGGTCGCCCGGGAGGGCGCCTTCGCCGAGCGGCTCCAGCAGGAGACCGGGATCCGCACGACCCGCGCCCCCGACAAGTGGCTGGCCAAGCTGCTGGTCCCGTTGGCGACGCTGCACGCGCGGGAGGGCTATCCGGTGCTCACCGCGCTCGTCGTCGACGCGCAGGGCCGGGTGGGGGAGCGCTTCGAGGAGCTGCTGCGCGCGGCGGAGGAGCCTCCGGCCGGCGATGCGAGCACTCGTGAGAGCAGGGCGGCCACCGCCCGGCTGGGCTGCTACCAGTGGGCGGGTTCCGCGCCGGACGACGGCGGCGTCCCCGACACCGTCTATCGGACGACGCGCGCCGCCCGCACGCCGCGCGCCTCGAGCGGCGGCGGGTCCGCCAGCACCCGCGCGCCCCGGGCGCCCCGCGCGCCGCGCGAGCCGAAGCCGGCCGCGCCGAAGCGGGTCGCCGCCAGCGACCGTCCGGTCAACGTCTGCCCGACCTGCTTCATGGCGATCCCGGCGACCGGCCTCTGCGACAACTGCGACTGAGTCGGCTCGGCCCCGGCCGCCCGGATCCGCGCCTCGTAGGGTTTGCGGCATGGCCCTGTTCGGAAAACGCCAGCCCGACCCCACCGGTGACCCGAAGCCGTTCTGGCAGTGGTGGACCTCCGAGGGAGCGGCGGCCTGCGAGGCCGCGATCGAGGCGCGGTCGTTCGAGGGCCTCTCCGACGAGCTGACCGACCGCGTGCACGCGATCCACAACGAGCTGGTGTGGGAGCTCGGCTCCGGTGTCGAGTCCGAGCACCAGCTCATCGTCACCGCGGAGGGCGACCCCGAGGCGCGCGCCTTCGCCCGGCGCTGGCTGCGGGCCGCGCCGCCTCGCTCGGAGGTCTGGGAGTACGGCGACTCGCGGCGTCCGGATCCCGGGGTCGACGGCATCGTCCTCCAGCTCGACGACACCGAGATCGACTTCGGCTCGGTGCGGGTCGCCGGCGAGCGGGTGGGCAACCACGTCGACGTCCGGGTCCATCACCCGGCGATGCCGACCCTCACCGAGCAGTTGCGCAACACGGTGATGTTCCTCGCCCTCGACTCCGCGCTGGGGGAGTCGGACTGCGAGACCTGGATCGGGTCGGTGGAGGCCGTCGTCGAGACGCCTCCCGAGGGCGAGGAGTGGGGCACCCTGGGGGACCTGCGTGCGCTGGTCGAGGAGGTGCGCGACGACTCGCTCAACGAGGACGGCGACCCGGTCTGGGTCCTGCTGCGCGGCGACGCCGGCGGGACGCCGGTCATGGCGGCCGCGCAGGTGCCGCTGGCCGGGAGCTGGGCCCCCGACCTCGATCTGCACCTGGCCGTCTCGGTCCCGTACCGCGACGCCACCGACCAGGGCCTGCCCAAGCCGGAGACCCTCGACTCGCTGCGGGCCCTGGAGGACCACCTCAGCGCGCGGCTGGGCACATCGGGCCGGCTGGTGGCCCACGAGACCACCGGCGGCGTCCGCACGCTGCACTACTACGCCGACTCGACCACGCCGGCTCGCGGCGTCGTGGAGGGAGCGGTGACCGGATGGGGTCAGGGCGACGTCGAGGTGTCGGCGCAGCCCGATCCGGGGTGGCACGCCGTACGCCATCTGCGCACGTGAGCGGCTGGTTCCGCGCGCGAGGTTAACAATCGCTAACCATCCCGCTACGATCACCGGCATGACCTTCGAGTTGTCTCGTGAGCACGAGGAGTTCCGCCGCAGCGTCCGTGATTTCGCGGAGGCCGAGATCGCGCCGCACGCCGCGCAGTGGGATCGCGATCACCACTTCCCGGTCGACGTGGTGCAGAAGATGGGGCGCCTCGGGCTGTTCGGCCTGACCGCGCCGGAGGAGTTCGGCGGCGCCGGCGACGACGGTGACTTCACCAGCCTCTGCGTCGCGATCGAGGAGCTCGGCCGGGTCGACCAGTCGATGGGCATCACGCTCCAGGCCGGCGTCGGCCTCGGCATCAACCCGATCCTCACCTACGGCACCCAGGAGCAGAAGGAGCGCTGGCTGCCGGCCCTCGTCGCCGGCGACGCACTGGCCGGCTTCGGCCTCACCGAGCCCGGCGCCGGATCCGACGCCGGCGCCACGGCCACCCGGGCCGAGCTGGTCGGCGACGAGTGGGTCATCAACGGGGCCAAGCAGTTCATCACCAACTCCGGCTCCGACATCACCTCGGTGGTCACCGTCACCGCGCGCACCGGCACCCGCGAGGACGGCCGCCCCGAGATCAGCGCGATCACCGTGCCCAGCGGCACGCCCGGGTTCGTCGCCGAGAAGCCCTACGACAAGCTCGGCTGGCACGCCTCCGACACCCACCCGCTCAGCTTCGAGGACTGCCACGTCCCGGCCGACCACCTCCTCGGCGACCAGGGCCGCGGCTACGCACAGTTCCTGGCCACCCTCGACGACGGTCGCGTCGCGATCTCCGCGCTGAGCGTGGGCTGCCTGCAGGCCTGCCTCGACATGGTCGTCGAGTACGCCGGGGAGCGGCAGACCTTCGGCGGCCCGATCGGCCGCAAGCAGGGCGTCGCCTTCCAGATCGCCGACCTCGAGGTGATGCTCCAGGCGGCTCGACTGCTCACCTACCGGGCGGCCGCGCTCAAGGACGCCGGGGCGCCGTACCAGGAGTTCAAGCAGGCCGCCGCGGTCGCCAAGCTCTACGCCACCGAGTCGGCGGTCACCGGCACCCGGATCGCCACCCAGGTCTTCGGTGGCTACGGCTTCATGGAGGAGTACCCGGTCGCGCGCTTCTACCGCGACGCCAAGGTGCTCGAGGTCGGGGAGGGCACCTCCGAGGTCCAGCGGATGCTCATCGCTCGCGGTCTTGGCCTGCCGGTCGAGTAACCCACCTGCGTCTGATCCGGTCGCGCGTCTCCTACCATTGCGGTTGTGAGCGACCACTGGCGACGCCGGATCGGCGAGGTCGCGCGCTTCTTCGTGGTCGCCCAGGCGGCCACCTGGGTCTCGTTCCTGCTGTTCAACATGCTCCTGCACGGCTGGTTCGTGGGAGACGCGCTGCTGCGCGACCGCGCCATCCCGGCCTACGTGCTGGCGAACATGGTCGGCATGGTGATCAGCTACCACGGCGCCCGCGGCTGGGTCTTCCCACACCGCCCGCCCCAGCAGGCCGACGGCGGCTGGACGGCCTACGTCATCATCAATCTCGCCGCGATGATCCTCCCGGTCGGCTGCCTCTACCTCTCGCGCAACGTCCTCGGTCTCGACAGTGCGCTGGCCGACAACCTCTCGGCCAACGGCGTCGGCCTGATCCTCGCCTTCGGCGCCCGCTTCCTGCTCTTCAAGCGCTTCGTCTTCCGCCGCCCCCTCGAGTCGGCACCCGAACCCGTCACCACACCCTGACCGCCGCGTTCGCGCTGACCCGTCCGCTATAGCTGACGGGTCACCGCGAATCCACGCCGAGCCGTCCGCTATGGCTGACGGGTCACCTCAAATGGACGCCGACCCGTCCGCTATGGCTGACGGGTCAGCGCGGAGTTGTCCACAGGGAGGGCCAGGGGTGGCCCAGGTCGCGGACGAGGGTGCGCAGGAGGGGGAGCGAGACGCCGACGACGTTGTGGGGATCGCCCTCGATGCCGGTGACGAAGCCGCCGCCGAGGCCGTCGAGGGTGAAGGCGCCCGCGACGTGGAGGGGTTCGCCGGTGGCGACGTAGGCGGCGATCTCGTCGTCCTCGACGTCGGCGAAGTGGACCACCGTCGAGGCGGTCGCCGAGCGCGAGTCGCCGGTGGTGGTGTCGTGCAGCGAGTGCCCCGTGTGCAGGACGCCGGACCGACCGCGCATCGCCCGCCACCGCTCGGTGGCCGTGGCGGCGTCACCCGGCTTGCCGAGCGCCTCGCCGTCCAACTCGAGCACCGAGTCGCAGCCGAGCACCAGGGCACCCGGCGGCAGGTCGTCACCGGCGGCGACCGCGCCGCACTTCAGCTCGGCCAGGCCGAGAGCCAGGTCCGCGGGTGCCAGGTCGACCAGCTGGGACTCATCGACCCCGGAGACGATCACGGTCGGCTCGATGCCGGCCGCCCGCAGGGTCGCCAGCCGCGCGGGCGACGCCGAGGCCAGGACGAGTGGAACCGACGCCACGGGGCTCACGCCGCTCAGCGCGGCAGGGCGCTGGAGCGCCAGCCGCCCGGGCCGTGCGGCAGCGCGCGACGCACCTGGCGATGCGGCGCTCCCCACTGCGGACGCCGGCGCCGGGGCGCCGGTGCCCCGCCGCCCAGCGCGGCCACGACCGCGACGATCGCCGCGATCTCCTCCGGCGTCGCGTCCGGCGTGATCACCCGGAGCACGGGCGCGGCCTGGGCGGCATCGGCAGAGTCGCCGGTGTCGCCGGTGTCGCCGGGGTCGTTGTGGTCCTCGCTCACAGCGGGATGTTCCCGTGCTTCTTGGCCGGCAGCGACTCCCGCTTGGAGCGCAGCAGTCGCAGTGCGCGGACCACCTCGACCCGCGTCTCGTGCGGGGCGATGACGGCGTCGATGTAGCCGCGCTCGGCGGCGATATAGGGGTTGGCCAGCGTGGTCTCGTACTCGTCGATCAGCTCGGCCCGCTTGGCCTCGACGTCGCCGCCGTCCTTCTCGATCGCCGAGAGCGTCTTGCGGTGGACGATGTTGGCGGCCCCTTGGGCTCCCATGACGGCGATCTGCGCGGTCGGCCAGGCGACGTTGATGTCGGCGCCGAGGTGCTTGGAGCCCATCACGTCGTACGCGCCGCCGTAGGCCTTGCGGGTGATCACGGTGACCAGCGGCACCGTCGCCTCGGCGTAGGCGTAGATGAGCTTGGCACCGCGCCGGATGATGCCGTTCCACTCCTGGTCGGTGCCGGGGAGGAAGCCGGGCACGTCGACGAAGGTGAGGACCGGGATGTTGAAGGCGTCGCAGAACCGGACGAACCGGGCGGCCTTCTCCGAGGCGTCGATGTCGAGGGTGCCGGCGAACTGCATCGGCTGGTTGGCCACGACGCCGACCGAGGACCCCTCGACCCGGCCGAACCCGACGATGAGGTTGGGGGCGAACAGCTCCTGCACCTCGAGGAACTCGCTGTCGTCGAGCACCGTGGTGATGACGTCGTGCATGTCGTAGGGCTGGTTCGGCGAGTCCGGGATGATCGTGTCGAGGCCACGGTCGAGGTCGGTGATCTCGAGGTCGGCCGGGTCGTCGTAATGTGGGCCCTCGTCGAGGTTGTTCTGCGGCAGGTAGGACAGCAGCGCCTTGGTGTACTCCAGCGCGTCGGCCTCGTCGGCGCCCATGTAGTGCGCGTTGCCCGACTTGGTGTTGTGGGCGCGCGCCCCGCCGAGCTCCTCCATCGTGACGTCCTCGCCGGTGACGGTCTTGATGACGTCGGGGCCGGTGATGAACATCGCCGAGGTCTGGTCGACCATGATCGTGAAGTCGGTGACGGCGGGGGAGTAGACGTGGCCGCCGGCGCAGTTGCCCATGATCAGGCTGATCTGCGGGATGACTCCCGAGGCGTGGACGTTGCGGCGGAAGATCTCCCCGTAGAGGCCGAGGGAGACCACGCCCTCCTGGATCCGCGCGCCGGCGCCCTCGTTGATGCCGATGATCGGGCAGCCGGTCTTGATGGCGAGGTCCATCACCTTGGTGATCTTCTCCCCGTACACCTCGCCGAGCGATCCGCCGAAGACGGTGAAGTCCTGGCTGAACACGCACATCTGGCGGCCGTCGATGGTGCCGTAGCCGGTGATCACGCCGTCGCCGTAGGGCCGGTTCTTCTCCAGGCCGAACGCCGTCGAGCGGTGCCGGGCGAGCTCGTCGAGCTCGACGAAGGAGCCCTCGTCGAAGAGGATCTCGATCCGCTCCCGAGCGGTGAGCCGGCCCTTGGCGTGCTGCTTCTCGATCGCCTTGGCCGAGCCGGCGTGGACCGCCTCCTCCAGCCGCCGGTCGAGATCGGCGAGCTTGCCCGACGTCGTGTGCAGGTCGATGCCCGAGTCCGCTGGGGGGACGTCGGTGCCTTCTCCGGGCTGTGCGCTCACGGCTCTCCTCAGTGGGCCGGGGTCGGTCACGACCGACCCTGGTGCTTGGACTTGGCGGATCGGTACGACAGGCTAGACCTTGTGACCACGGACTCGGCCGAGCGCCCACCACTCGACAAGGCCCGCCTGACCAGCGACCACCCCGAGCTCATGCCGGACCTCGCCGTCGAGGTCGTCGACGTCGTGGAGTCCACCAATGCCGCGGTCGCCGCCCGCGCCCGCGAGGGCGCCGCGGACGGACTGGTGATCGTCGCCGATCACCAGAGCGCGGGCCGCGGCCGGCTTGACCGCACGTGGGAGACGCCGCCGGGCACCGCCGTCACGTTCTCGGTGCTGCTGCGCCCGCAGGCCCCGACCCGCTCGTGGCCGTGGATCCCGCTGCTCACCGGGTACGCCGTCGACAAGGCCCTGAAGGCCAACGGGCTGGCCGCCGGGGTGAAGTGGCCCAACGACGTCCTGGTGGGGGAGAAGAAGGTCGCCGGCATCCTCGTCGAGCGGATCGAGACCCCCGAGGGACCGGCCGCGGTCGTCGGCGTCGGGATCAACGTCGCGCAGGGCGCCGACGAGCTGCCGGTCGAGACCGCGACCTCGCTCGAGCTCGAGCTGGGCCGACACGTCGACCGCACCGACGTCCTGGTGGAGGTGCTCAACGCGATCCGCGAGGCCGTCGACGCCTGGGAGCTCGGCGGTGACCTCAACGGCATGCGGGTCCTGGAGTCCTACACCTCCGCCTGCGTCACGCTCGACCGCGACGTCCGGGTCGAGCTTCCCGACGGCAGCACGCTCGTGGGTCGCGCGGTCGAGATCGACCCCACCGGGCGCCTCGTCGTCGAGCACGACGGCACCCGCACCGCCGTGGCCGCCGGCGACGTCGTCCACGTCCGCAACGCCTGAACGCCACGGCGCGAGCCGCGCGAGCCGCCCGAGTCGGCGCTAGGACTGAGCACAAGCGCCGACTCGGCGTCGTAGCGGCGCCCGGCGGAGCGCGGATTGGTGCAATGATCGGCCCGTGGTCATCTCCTCGAAGCTGTTGAACCCGGGCGAAGAGATCGTCGTCAGCACGCGCACGCACATCAAGGCGCTGCTGATCCCGCTCATGACGCTGATCCTGCTGCTCGCCGCCGGCGTGGTGGCGCAGACCTTCATCGACCAGAACACCGTGATGCTGGTGATCTGGATCGTCATCGCCGTCCTCGTGCTCTGGCGTGTGGTCTGGCCGTTCCTGGAGTGGCTCAGCTCGTCCTACACCATCACCAACCGGCGGCTGATGACCCGGCACGGGGTCATCACCCGCCGCGGCCACGACATCCCCCTCGGCCGGATCAGCGACGTGGCCTACGAGCGCGACCTCATCGACCGGATGCTCGGCTGTGGCACGCTCGTCATCAGCGATGCGAGCACCAACGGACAGGTGCTCATCTACGACATCCCGCGCGTCGAGGACGCGCAACGCCAGCTCAACCAACTGCTGCACGGTCTCCACGGCGGCGAGACGCGCAGCCACGAGGGGCACTGACAAGCACCGAGAAGGAGGCAGGACGATCAGCACCGACGACGCGAAATCGCACCCGCCGCAGTCTCCCGAGCCCACTCGCGCGTCCATGTGGTCCGACCCCGGGGCGATCGTGCGGGCCGTGCTCGGCGAGGAGCCGCGCTTCTCCCTCGACGAGGTGGTGGCCGAGTCGGGTGTCTCCTTGGAGCAGACCCGCCGGCTGTGGCGCGCGTTGGGATTCCCCGAGGCCGACGGCAACGTCTACACCGCCGCAGACGGCAAGGCGCTGGGTGCGCTCGGTGCCTCGATCGACTCAGGTGTGCTCGACTTCGACCTCTCGGTCGCGATGGCCCGCGCGCTCGGGCAGACCATGGCGCGGCTGGCCGACTGGGAGGTGGGCGCGATCGTCCACCGCCTCGAGGAGCTGCCCAGTGACGCCGAGCGCAGCGACCGGGTCGACCTCGCCCTACGCATGCTCGACGACCTCAGCGTCGGGTTCGAGTCGGTCATGGTCTATGCGTGGCGGCGCCACCTGGCCGCGGCCGTCTCCCGCATCGTGGCGCTCGGCGGCGACGACGCCCTCAACACCACCCAGCTCACCGTCGGCTTCGCCGACATCGTCGCCTTCACCCAGCTCAGCAACGACCTGTCCCGCCAGCGGATCGGCGACCTGGTCGAGCTCTTCGAGCTGCGCTGCTCCGACGTCGTCACCAGCCAGCACGGCCGGGTCATCAAGAGCATCGGCGACTCCGTGCTCTTCGTGAACGACGACCCGATCCGCGCCTATGACACCGCCGAGGGCATCATCAACGTGATCGGCCGCGACCACCGGATGCCTGATGTGCGGGTGGGCCTGGCGACCGGCGCGGTGGTCATGCGGCTCGGCGACGTGTTCGGACCGCCGGTCAACATGGCCGCGCGGCTCACCGCGGTCGCGCGACGCAACCGGATCATCGTCGACTCCGCGCTCGCGGCGCTGCTGCCGGAGGATCAGTTCGAGACCCGACGGCTGCCGGCGCGGCCCGTGCGCGGCTTCGGGCTGGTGGAGCCGGTCGCGGTACGCCGTCACTGACCCCGCCCCGCTGAGCCCGATGAGGAGTCATCGGCTCGCACGACTCCGGACTTGAGCCCGGTCTAGACCACCTGATCCGATTTCTGGGAAGTTTTCGCCGTTTCCCGGTGCCGACGGCGACCCGCTTCCTACCGTGGCGAGGTGTCGGCGAAGGTCCATGAGGTGCGCGGCGTACGGGTCGATCCCGCCCAGCGCCAGGTGTGGGTCGACGGCGAACCGGTCTACTTCGCGCGCAAGGAGTTCGACCTCCTCTACGCCTTGATCTCCCGCGCCGGTGAGCTGGTCACTCGCGACGAGCTCATGCGAGAGGTGTGGCACACGACGTTCTGGACGTCGTCGAAGACGATCGACGTGCACGTGGGCTGGGTCCGGCGCAAGCTCGGCGACGACCCGCGCCAACCGCGGCTGATCACCACCGTGCGCGGCCACGGCCTGCGCTTCGAGACCGACTGACCGGCTGTTCGACCCGTGCCATCGGGGCCATAGGGTGGGCGCCGTGACCGGCTCTGCTCCTCTCGTCGCGGTCATCGGTGGCGGCCAGCTCGCCCGGATGATGGCCGAACCGGCCGCCGCCCTCGCGATCCCGCTGCGTCTGCTCGCGGAGGCCGACGGCGTCTCAGCCGCCCAGGTCATCCCCGACCAGATCGTGGGCGACCACACGAGCCTCGCCGACCTGCGCGAGGTCACCGCGGGCGCCGCCGTGGTCACCTTCGACCACGAGCACGTCCCTACCGAGCACCTGCGGGCGCTGGCCGACGACGGGATCGCGGTGCGGCCCGGCCCCGACGCGCTCGTGCACGCCCAGGACAAGGGCGTCATGCGCGAGCGACTCGGCGCGCTCGGCGTCCCGTGTCCGCGCAATGCGCTGGTCGAGAGCGTCGCCGACGTCGAGGCGTTCGGCTTCCCCTGCGTGCTCAAGACGACGCGCGGCGGTTACGACGGCAAGGGGGTGTGGGTCGTCGAGTCGGCCGCCGACTGCGCCGAGCCCTTCGAGACCGCCGCCGCCTCCGGCGTCCGCCTGCTGGCCGAGGAGCTGGTCGACTTCCGCCGCGAGCTCTCCGCGCTCGTGGCCCGGGCGCCCAGCGGCCAGGCGGCCGCCTATCCCGTCGTGGAGTCGGTGCAGCGCGACGGCGTGTGCCGCGAGGTGATCGCTCCCGCGCCCGACCTGGATCCCGAGCTCGCGACCCAGGCGCAGGAGGTCGCGCTCCGGATCGCCGGCGAGCTCGGCGTGACCGGCGTTCTCGCCGTCGAGCTCTTCGAGACCCGCGACGGGCGGATCCTGGTCAACGAGCTGGCGATGCGCCCCCACAACACCGGCCACTGGACCCAGGACGGCGCGGTCACCTCGCAGTTCGAGAACCACCTGCGCGCGGTGCTCAACCTGCCGCTCGGCTCGCCGGCGCCGCGCGAGCGGTGGACCGTGATGGTCAACATCCTGGGCGGCTCGGACGGAGCCGAGGCGCCGGGACGGCTCTACGACGGATTCCCGCACGCGATGGCCCGCGACCCACGGCTGCGTGTGCACCTGTACGGCAAGGACCTGCGCCCCGGGCGCAAGGTCGGCCACGTCAACGCCTATGGCGACGACCTCGACGACTGCCTGGAGCGGGCCCGACACGCGGCCGCCTGGTTCGCAGGCGACCTGGGCAACGAGAGCGAGTGAGACCGCATGACTGAGGCACCTGGCGCCGGCCCGCGGGTCGGCATCGTGATGGGATCCGACTCCGACTGGCCGGTGATGAAGGAGGCGGCCGCGGCGCTCGACGAGTTCGAGATCGACTACGAGGCCGACGTCGTCTCGGCCCACCGGATGCCGGAGGAGATGCTCGACTACGGCAAGCACGCCGCCGAGCGCGGCCTGGCGGTGATCATCGCCGGCGCCGGGGGCGCCGCGCACCTGCCCGGCATGCTCGCCTCGGTGACGCCGCTGCCGGTCATCGGCGTGCCCGTGCCGCTGCGCAACCTCGACGGCCTCGACTCGCTGCTCTCCATCGTGCAGATGCCGGCCGGCGTACCCGTGGCCACCGTCGCCGTCGGCGGCGCCCGAAACGCCGGCCTCCTCGCCGTCCGCATCCTCGCCGCCACCGACCCCGCCCTCCAGGAGCGGATGCGCCGCTTCCAGGCCGACCTCAAGACCGCAGCCCAGGAGAAGGGCGCCGTGGTGCGGGGCGAGAGCCGGGGCACGCGGCTCGGGTTCTGAGCTGTTCAGCGGGCTGATCCGGCCCGGCTTGTTACTGACCGTTGTGACCTCTGGCCTGCGCTTGCAAGAGCAGGTCAGTAGTCACAACGGTCAGTAACAAGCCACGGGGGCCAGGCGGTCGGCCGCGCACCTACCGGCCGACCAGACCGTGTTCGTGGGCGTAGACGACGATCTGGACGCGGTCGCGCAGGCCGAGTTTGCGCAGGATCGCGCCGACGTGGGTCTTCACCGTCGACTCCGAGGCGAAGACCAGGCCGCCGACCTCCGCGTTCGACAGACCGCGCGCGACGGCGGTGAAGACCTCGCGCTCCTTGTCGGTGAGCTCCAGGAAGGCAGCCGGCGTCGGGACGGGTGGGGTGAAGGAGCCGGCCAGGAGCGTCGTGAGGTCACCGGGAGCCAGGACGGCGTTCCCCGAGTGCACGGTGCGGATCGCGTCGGCCAGCATGGGGGGAGTGGTGTCCTTGAGCAGGAAGCCGCTCGCGCCGTGCCGGATGGCGGTCGCGGCGCGGTCGTCGAGGTTGAACGTCGTCAGCACGATCACCCGCACCGGTGCCCCCCCGGACGCCGCGCGCCGGGCCACCCGGTCGGGCGCGAAGACCTGGCGGGTGGCCTCGACGCCGTCCATCTCGGGCATCCGGATGTCCATCAGGACGACGTCGGGCGTGAGCTCGTCGACGAGCCGGATCGCCTCGACGCCGTCGCCGGCGGTGCCCACCACGCTCATCCCCGGCTGGGCGTCGACGATGATCCGCACGCCCTCGCGGAACAGGTCCTGGTCGTCGACCAGCAGCACCCGGATGTCGCTCACGGGCCGGATTCTCCCGGTCGGGGACGGCTGACCGGCAGCCAGGCCGTCGTCGTGAACGTCGGGCCGGCCTCCTCGACCCGCGTCCGCACGTCGAGCCGGCCTCCGACCGCCTCCAGCCGGTGTCGCATCCCGTCCAGGCCGCTGCCCTGCTCGCCGCGCTCGGCGTCCTCGCGGCGCACCGGTCCGGCCGGCACCGTGTTGCTCACCTCGATCCGCAGCTCGCCGGCGAACGCGCCGTCGGGCCAGAGCCGCTCCACGAACACCGGGTCGTCGCGGCTGCCGTGCTTGACGGCGTTGGTGAGCATCTCCTGCAGCACCCGGTAGGCGACCACCTCCAGCTCGGGCGGCAGCGGCTGCGGGGTGCCGAGCTCGCGCGAGACGACCTCGTGGCCGCCGGAGCGGACGCCGTCGACGAGGGTGTCGAGCTGACGCGGGCCGGCCGGCGCGTCGGCGGGGCTGAGCACCGCGCGCACGTCCTGGAGCGAGGACCGCGCGGAGGCCGCGATGGTCGCCATCGTCTGCTTCAGGCGCGCCGGGTCGTCGTCGGGCAGGTACTGCGCCGACTCGGCCTGGGCCAGGATCACCGCCAGCGAGTGGCCCACGACGTCGTGCACGTCGCGGGCAAGCCGGGCCTGCTCGTCGCGCAGCCGGGCGATCTCATGGGCCTGCGCGGACTCCCGGACAGCGGTCGCGGCCGCCTCCTCCGCACGCAGCTGCGAGGACCGGGACTCGCGAGCCCGATCGTTGGCGCGGTAGGCCAGTCCGAGGAGGAACGGGATCAGCAGCAGGCCGAGGACGACGATCGCCGCCCCGGCCTGCGCGCCGGCGCTCAGCGTGGAGAGCACATCGACGGTGCGACGCGTGCCGATGACGTACGAGAACGCCGGGAAGCCGAGGTAGGGCCCGTCCTGGACGGCGATCAGCGCGATCGCCGGCATCGAGGTCCCGGCCGCGACGACGGTGGCGACCGTGCCCCAGCGGGCCGCGCAGAAGATCACGATCAGCAGGATGGCCTGGGTCGCCATGACCTCGAAGCCGCCGAGCAGCTGCCCCAGGCCGAGCACCCAGGTGAGAGCGAGTGCGACGCCGGGATGGCCGCGGCTGAGCCCGACGATCGCGGCGGTGGCGGCCGCGATCGCCAGGGGCACGACGATCACGGTCGACCAGAACCAGGCGGGCGAGAGCAGGGTCTCGGTGACCCCCAGGACCAGGACGGCGGCCGCGAGCACCGGGTCGTAGGCCCCGAGCCGCCATCGGGCCGTCATGGACGCCTACTCAATCACGAGCCCAGCGTTCGCGGGCAGGGCATCGCGGATCAGCAGGTCGAGCAGCTCGGGATAGGGAAGGCCCGCGGCCGCGAACATCTGCGGGACCTGCGACTGCGCGGTGAAGCCCGGCATCGTGTTCACCTCGTTGAGCACCGCGCCGTGCGTCGATCCCTCGGTGAGGAAGAAGTCGACTCGCGCCACCCCGGCGCAGCCGAGTGCGTCGTACACGGCGATCGCCGCCTCCTCGAGTGCCTTGCGGTCGACGTCGCGCAGCACGGCGGGCAGCCGGAAGTCGGCCCGCCCGCCGTACTTCTCCTCGTAGCCGAACACGCCGTCGACGACGATCTCCAACGGCGGCGAGACGATCCGCGAGCCGTCGGGGCGGCCGAGTACGGCGATGTCGATCTCCCGGCCGACCATCACGTCCTCCACCAGCACGCGGTCGTCGAGCGCGAACGCCGCGGCGAGGGCGTCGTCGAGCCCGGCGGCGTCGTCGACGAGGGTGACGCCGTGGCTCGAGCCGGCCGCGACCGGCTTCACGACGACCGGATGGGTCCAGGTGTGCACCGGCCGGGTCAGCAGCACGCCGGGCGCGGTGGCCACGCCGACGGCGTTTGCAACGAGCTTGGTGGCCCACTTGTCCATCGCCAGCGCACCGGCCCGCACTCCCGAGCCGACGTAGGGCACCCCGGCGAGCTCGCACAGGGCGGCGAGCGTGCCGTCCTCGCCCTTCGGGCCGTGGACGACCGGCAGCGCCACGTCGCAACGCCGCAGCACGCAGGCCGCGCCGGTCAGCCCGAGGGGTCTGCCGCCGCCGTCGAGCCACGTGCCGTGCGGGTCGATGGTGAGCCGGACGACGTCGTAGATGGAGGGGTCGAGGTGCTCGGCGACGGAGGCTGCCGAGGCCAGCGAGACCGCGTGCTCGCAGTTGGCGCCGCCGCCGATCACCGCCACCCGGATGCGCTGTTCCGCGGCGGGCGAGGCGCTCGTGCCGGGCGTGCTGGGTGCCGGACCGCGTCGCTGCCCTGCACCGTTCGGCGCAATTGCGCGGTTTGGGTCGGTGGTCGGGTGGGGGGCTGCACCGTTCGGCGCAATTGCGTGGTTTGGGTCGGTGGTCGGAAGTCCACGAGCGGGCTCGCCTCGAAGGAGGGGCGAGGCGTTCATGCCCGCACCACCCGGGGTCCGATGCCGGTGACGATCTCGTGCTCGATGGTGTCCGACCAGCTCGCCCAGTCGGCGGTGGTCGGCTCGCCACCGGGGCCCGGACCGAACACGGTCGCCACCTCGCCCGGCCGCACCGGCGCATCGCCGACGTCGACGACGACCTGGTCCATCGAGATCCGCCCGACGACGGGGCACCGGCGCCCACGGAGGGCCACCTGCGCGCGGCCCGAGGCCACTCGGGGCAGGCCGTCGGCGTACCCGAGGGGGAGCAGCGCCAGGGTGGTGGCGCGGTCGGCGGTCCAGGTGTGCCCGTAGCCGACGCCGGTACCGCGGGCGACCCGGCGCACGCTCACCACCGGCGCGGTGAGGGTGAGCGCCGGCGAGAGTCGCGTGGTGCCGGTCGGGTCGATGCCCACCAGGCCCGCGCCGACACGGCTCATCGTGTGCAGGGCGGCCGGATAGGTCAGCGTCGCCGACGTCGCCGCGAGGTGCCGCAGGGCCGGCCGCAGTCCCACGGCCCGGGCGATCTGCACGCCCCAGGTGAACGCCGCGCGCCCCGCGGCGTTCGCCGGGTCGCCGGGAACGTCGGCGCAGCCGAGGTGTCCCATCACGCCGACGACCCGCACCAGCCCGGCCCGCTCGGCAGCGCGGGCGGCCCGGCACAGCGCGGACCAGTCGCGCGGGGCGGCGCCGTCGCGGGCCATGCCCGTGTCGAGGTGCAGGTGGATCCGGGCACCGAGGCCGGCGCCGGTGATCGCGTCGAGATGCGCGGCGCTGGGGACCGCGAGGTCGACGCGCTCGCCGATCGCCGCGGTGAAGTCGGCGTCGATGGTGTTGAGCCAGCTCAGGATCGGCGCGGTCGCACCACCGGCGCGCAGCGTGAGGGCCTCCTCGATGCTGGTGACACCGAGCCAGGAGGCGCCGTGCGCGAGGGCGGTGCGCGCGACCGCGGCGCCACCGTGACCGAACCCGTCGGCCTTGACCACGGCCATCAGCGCGCCGGGCACGCGGGCGGCGAACAGGCGGGTGTTGGCCGCGACGGCGTCCAGGTCGGTGTGGAGGGTGGGGCCGCTCGGTACCGCGGTCGGTGCCCGCCGTACCGAGTGGCGCTCGGCGAGCTCGGCGAGCTCGGCGCGCTCGGTGATCGGCAGGGCGCTCACCGCGCTCACGCCGCGATCGCCAGGTCGACGGGACCGTAGAGCGCGTGGCTCGCGCCGGTCACCAGGGCCCAGTAGCGGTCGCCGTAGGACCAGTGCCACCACTCGGTGGGATAGTTCACCAGCCCAGCGCCGCCGAGCACTCGCGCAAGCAGTTCGCGGTGGGCGCGGGCGTCGGCGCCGATCCCGGCCGCGGCGAAGTAGCAGCGCCCGTCGCTCTGCTCGGGCGTGGCGTCGATCGGCGTCCCCAGGTCGAGGTCCTCTCCGCACGCATCCACCAGCGTGAGGTCTACCGCCGCGCCGGCGACGTGGCCGGCGACGTCGATCGGGGCGACGAAGCGACTGGTGAGCTCGTCGAGGTCGGCGGCCGAGATTCCGGGGTGGAGGGCGCACAGGTCGGCGGAGTAGGCAGAGATGATGGCCTGCTGGTCGGCGAGTGAGCGGTGGCCCTCCACGACTCGCAGGCAGATCCCGGCGGGCAGCTGTGCTGCCGCACGCACCAGTCGGTCGGCCAGCCCGGTGCGCACCAGCGCTCGCGCGGGACCGAGGTGCCCGGGCAGCCGCACCAACGGGTCGCCGGCGTCGAGAAGAGCGGTGGCCCGCACTCGTGGGTCGGACAGCAGGATCGTCATGTCCCGAACGCTAGGAGCGCCGCGGCCCGCGATCCTCCGCCTGAGGTACCGGACGACGAGCCGGAGGTACCGCGCCGGCTCAGTCGTCGCGAACCCGGCCCCGCAGCGACTTGGTCCGGCCGCGCTGCAGCTTCTTCTCGACCCGGCGGCGCTGGGAGCCCTTGGTGGGCTTGGTGGGCCGGCGCGGGGGAGGAGGAGGCGCGAGGGCGGCGAGCAGGCGCTCGGCGAGCCGCTCGCGGGCCGCCACCCGGTTGCGGTGCTGCGAGCGGTGCTCGGAGGCCACGATCACGACCGGCGAGCCGAGTCGCCCGACCACGCGGGCCTTCTGGGTCTCACTGAGCGCTCGCGAGGCGAGGACGTCGTACTCCAGCTCGACGCGGCTGTCGGTGGTGTTGACCGACTGGCCGCCGGGTCCGGAGGAGCGGCTGAAGCGCTCGACCAGCTCCGCGGCCGGGATGCTCAGCCGCGGTGAGACCCGAAGGTCCTCGCTCACCCCCGCTTGGCCCACTCGATCGCGGGACAGGTGTCCATCACCATCGGGACGCCGGCCGCCACCGTGCGCTCGAACGCCGCCTCGTCGATCACACCGAGCTGGAACCACACGCCTCCGGCGCCGATCGCGACGGCCTGGTCGGCGTACTCGCCGGCCGCCTCGGAGCGCCGGAACACGTCGACGACGTCGATCGGGAAGGGCACGTCGGCCAGGCTCTGGTAGCCGGGCTCGCCGAGCACCTCGGTGCCGTCGGGGTTGATCGGCACCACCCGCTTGCCACGCTCCTGGAGCAGCGCCGCGATCGTGTACGCGGTGCGCGTCGGGTTGTCGGTGAGCCCGACGACCGCCCAGGTGTCCGCGGCGAGCATCTTCCGTATCGCGGCGGGGTCCTGCCAGCTGGTGGTCATCGGGGACTCAGTCCTCCGGGAAGACGCGGGGCAGCTCGGAGGCGCGTCCGGTGAACTCCGGCGTCCGCTTCTCCAGGAACGCCGCGACCCCCTCCTTGCCGTCGCCGACCGAGGCGTGCCACATGGCCAGCGAGTCGGCCAGGTGGGCCTCGCGCGGCGAGTCGGCAGCGGAGTTGCGGTAGACCAGCTGCTTGGCCAGGCCCAGCGCCACCGGGGAGCGGTCGACCACGAAGGACCGGGCCAGCTCGAGCGCGGTGGGCAGGAGCTCGTCGGGCTCGTGGACCGAGCGGAGGAGCCGGCCCTCCAGGGCGGCCTCGGCGGTGAGGATGTCGGCGGAGTAGACCCACTCCAGCGCCTGCTGGAGGCCGACGATCCGCGGCAGGAACCAGCTCGACGCGGCCTCGGGGACGATGCCCAGGCGCCCGAAGACGAAGCCGATGCGGGCGGTCGTGGAAGCCAGTCGCAGGTCCATCGCGAGGGTCATCGTCGCCCCGATCCCCACCGCGGGACCGTTGATCGCGGCGATCACCGGCTTGGGCAGCGCATTGATCGCCAAGGTGAGCTTGCCGCCGGTGTCGCGGACGCCGTCGGCGTAGGCCGGGTCGTCGAAGTTCTCCCGGAGCGACTCCGGGGTCGGGTCGAGGGTCTCGTCGAGGCCGAACACGTTGCCCTCGGCGCTGAGGTCCATGCCGGCGCAGAATGCGCGGCCGGAGCCGGTCACCACGACCGCGCGTACCGCGTCGTCGAGCGCCTCGGTGGTGAACACCTCCACCAGCTCACGCGCCATGGTGAGGTTGAAGGCGTTGAGGGCGTCGGGGCGGTGCAGGGTCAGCAGGGCGACGCCGTCGGCGTCGACCTCCCAGCGCAGGGTCTCGTACGAGGTGTCGGCCATGCCCCCATCCTCACGCGAGGATCGACGCCGGCGCACGGCGGGCCACTCTCCGGACCGAGGTGGCCGGCGCATCCATGAGCCCGACTCACCGCACCGGTCAGCCCTTGGGCACCTCGACGCCGTTGGGCGTGCACTGCTCGTCGGTGATCTCGTCGGTCTGGTCGTCGATGATCGCCTGGAAGAGCGGGTCGGCGAGATCGCGGTTCCAGTGGTTGGCCGAGGCATCGGTCACCGGCATCGTGCAGGTGCGATTGTCGCCGCTGCCGGTCTTGGTCATCGCATAGGCCCAGCGCGAGGCGTCCAGGGCGCTGGTGCCGTCGCCGAAGCGGAAGAACGTCGGGACCGCCCGGTTCAGCTTCCACCAGCGCACGGGGTTGACCACCGACCACGGCGAGAGCACCTTGTTGCCGATCGCGCCGATCACCTCGCGCTGGCGGCGTACCCGCTCGAGGTCGCCGAGCGCCGACTGCTTGCGCGAGCGCGAGTAGGCCAGTGCGGTCTTGCCGTCGACCTCCTGGCAGCCCTTCTTGATGTCCAGGCCCGCCAGGGGGTCCTTGAGCCGCTCCTTGGGGCAGACCTCGACGCCGCCGACCGCATCCACCACGTCGACGACGCCGCCGAGCCCGATCTCGACGTACTTGTCGATGCGGATCCCGGTCTCGCCCTCGATGGTCTGCACCAGCAGCTCCGGCCCGCCTCGGGCATAGGCGGAGTTGATCTTGCTCTCGCCGTAGCCGGGCATGTCGACGATCGAGTCGCGCGGGATCGAGAGCAGCACGCTCGGACCGTCGCCGGTGTGCAGCAGCATCATCGTGTCGGTGAGCTCGGACTTGGGGTTGCCGGTGCTGTACTCCTTGCGCTCCTCGGCCGACAGCCCCGCGCGCGAGTCGCTGCCGACCAACAGGTACGTCGTCCCGGGCTGGTCAGCAGGCCGCTCGCCCTTGGACGGCTCGAAGGCGATCTGGTCGGAGCCCTTCCAGGTGACGAAGGGCACAGCGACGGTGTAGATGAGCCACAGCACCAACAGCAGCAGGACGGTGCGGATCCAGAACCGCGGTCGGCGCACGCGGCGCGCCCAGAATCCGCCGCCACCGCCACCGCGCCGGGCGGGCGCGCCCGGTCCGCCGGGAGGACCCTGCGGCGGAGCCGGCTGCACCGGAGGGGGAGTGGGGGAGGCCGGCTGGCCCTGCCGCGGCGTCGTCTGGTGCACGGCGGTGGGCGTGGGCTCGGGCCGCGGCTGCACCGGCATCATCCGCGTCGGCTCGGGTACGCCGGGGGGCGGTGGCTGCGGCGACGGCTGCTGCGGTGACTGGGATGCCGGCGTCGTTCCAGGGGCGGCTGCGCCATCGTCGCCCTGGGGCCGACGGCCGTAGAGCCAGCCGAACTCGGGGCCGTCCTGCGAGCCACCTGCGTCAGGACGATCGGACGGGCGATCGGTCATGGGGCAAGACGGTACCGGCTGACTGGTCGTCTGCCGCTTCCTCGGCGCGCCGCGACGCCTGAGGCAGGTGTGACTGGTGATACTGGCGGTCCGTTCTGCTTCCTTCCCCGGCAGAGAGAGCTTCCCCCATGTCGCCCGTATCGGAGCGAGCCGCCCAGGTGCGGTTCCGCCGCGCGCTGTCCCTGATGGCGATGACCCTCATCGCCCCCGGGAGCGCCCAGCTGATCGCCGGCCACCGGCGCATCGGCCTGGTGGCCTTCCTCACCTACCTCGGCCTGCTCGGCACCGCCCTCCTGGGCGGCCTGCTGGCCTATGTGCACCGTCCCTTCGCCCTGTGGCTGGCCACCAGCCCGCCGGCGCTGCTCCTGGTGTACCTGGTGCTCACCGTGATGGCGATCGGCTGGGCCGCGCTGTTCATCGACGCCTGGCGGATCGGCAACCCGCTGTCGTACTCGATGAGCCACCGCCGCATGGCCGTCGGCGTGAACGGGCTGCTCTGCTTCACCGTGGCGGGCAGCCTGCTCGTCGGCGCGCACCTGGTGGGAGTGCAGCGGGACTTCATCCTCGCGACCTTCGGCAACGGCGAGGCCACCGACGCCCACGACGGGCGCTACAACGTGCTGATCATGGGCGGCGACTCCGGCGCCGGCCGCTGGGGCCTGCGCCCCGACTCGATGACCGTGGCCTCGATCGACGCCGAGACCGGCCGCACCGTGCTGATCGGGCTGCCGCGCAACATGACGAACTTCCCCTTCTCCGAGGGCTCGGTGATGGACGAGCAGTTCCCCGAGGGATTCGACTGCGACGGCTGCATGCTCAACGGCGTCAGCACCTGGGCCCAGGACAACACCGAGCTCTTCGGTGACTCCGACAACCCGGGCGTCGACGCCACGATCATGGCCATCGAGGGGATCACCGACCTCAAGATCAACTACTGGGCCATGGTCAACCTCGAGGGATTCAAGGACCTCGTCGACGCCGTCGGCGGCGTCACCCTCAACGTCCGCCAAGACATCCCGATCGGCCTCCCCGGCGACAAGGTCACCGGCACCATCGAGGCCGGCAAGCGCAAGCTCAACGGCTTCGAGACCCTCTGGTACGCCCGGGCCCGCTACGGCAGCGACGACTACTCGCGGATGGCGCGGCAGAAGTGCGTGATGAGCGCCATGCTCGACCAGATCAGCCCGGCGACGGCGCTGCGCAACTTCCAGAAGATCGCCAAGGCCTCCTCCGAGCTGGTCTCCACCGATCTCCCGGCCTCCGAGGTCGACCGGTTCCTCGACCTGGCGCTGAAGGCGAAGGGCCAGAAGCTCGCCACCCTGTCGCTGGTGCCGCCGCTGATCTCCACCTCCTCGCCCGACATCGACCTGATCCACAGCAAGGTCGCCGACGCGATCGCCAAGGCCGAGGGGCGGGCTCCCGAGTCGGCGCCGTCGACCGGAGGCAAGAAGAAGGGCAAGAAGAGCGACAGCGGCTCGACGTCGGTCACCGGCGGCTCGGTCGGCTCGCTCGCCGACGGCTACGAGGCGAACCAGACCGAGGACCTCGGCGCCGCCTGCTGATCACGCCGACCTGGCCACCGGTCCGGCCAGGCGTTGGACTACAGGTCGGGTCACAGGTCGGGCCAGGCGGCGGCGACGTCGTCGTACACCTCGGTGGAGGCGGCGGCGATCAGCCCGCTGCGGTGCCGGGTGCGCGGGTCGTACGGACTCCCGTCCGGGCTCCGCAGGACGCCACCGGCCTCGGTGAGCAGCAGTCCGCCCGGAGCGTGGTCCCACGGCATCGTGACGCCGTAGAGCAGGTAGTCGGCCGCGCCGTCGACGAGCTTCGGGTAGTCGACGCCGCAGCAGACCCACGACTGCGCCAGGGGCCGACCGCCGGCCAACGACTCACCGACCCACGAACGTCGCGAGGTCGCGCCGCGCCACGTCTCGGGCGGCCCCGCCGGCGGTGTCACGTGGAGTCGCTCGCCGTTGCAGAACGCGCCCGCCCCGAGCTCGGCGACGTAGGCCGTCTCGTGCTGGGGCTGCCAGATCCAGGAGCGCACCACCACGCCGTCGCGCAGCTCGGCGACCATGACGGCGTGATCGGGGGAGCCGTGCACGAAGTTCTTGGTGCCGTCGACCGGGTCGACGGTGAAGGAGTGTGCGGCGGTCGCGAACCGGTCGGCCAGCGTCGGATCGCCCGCGAAGGCCTCCTCGCCCAGGACCACCGCGTCGGGGTAGGCCGCCAGGAGCGAGTCGGTCAGCAGCACCTCGGCCTCGCGGTCGGCGACGGTGACCAGGTCGCCGGGGTTCTTCTCATCGATCTGGTCGGAGTCGAGCGCGCGGAAGCGAGGCGTGATGACCTCGGCCGCGACGTCTTGCAGGAGGGTGGTGATGGCGTCGGTCTCCACGGTCCCACCGTAGGGTGTGGGCCGTGCGAGTGGTGGCGGTAGTGGTGACCTTCAATCGCCTCGACCTGCTGCGCCGGCTTCTAGAGCGGCTCCTCGAGCAGCGAGACCAGATGCCCGAGCTGGCCGAGATCCTCGTGGTCGACAACGCCTCCACCGACGCCACCGGGGAGTGGTTGGCCTCCCTGGACGACCCGCGGGTCCTCGCCCGGACCCTCGCGACCAACACCGGAGGCGCCGGCGGCTTCGCCGAGGGACTCACCTGGGCGATGGAGCGCGACGCCGACCTGGTGTGGCTGATGGACGACGACGGCCTGCCCGAGCGCGACTGCCTGGCTCGCCTCCTCGACGTGGAGGGTCTCGACTTCTGGGGCCCCGCCGTGCTGGCCGAGCAGGATCCCAGCAGGCTGTGCTTCCCGATCCGGCTGCCCGGCGGCACGAAGGTGGTGCACCGGATGACGCAGGTGGAGGCCGCGGCCCGCGACGGGCTGGTGCCCGGCGTGGTGATCCCGTTCAACGGCGTCCTGGTGACCCGTGCGCTGGTGGAGCGGATCGGCGTACCGCGTGCGGAGTTCTTCATCTGGGGCGACGACGTGGAGTACCTGTGGCGTGCCGAGCGGGCCGGCGCCCGGATCGCCACGGTCGTCGACGCCCACTTCCTGCACCCGGCCACCGACGACCTCGGCACGCCGATGATGCGCGGTCGCACCACCTACAACCACACCCCGAGCGACCTCAAGCACTACTGCATGGCGCGCAACAACACCGTCAACCTGCGCACCTATCGGGGCTGGCCGCACGTGCTGATGTTCTGGGCCAAGACGGTGTGGTTCTACCTGTTCACCCGGCGTCAGGTCGGCCGGATCGCGATGAGCGCCCGAGCGGCGTGGGCCGGCCTTCGTGGCGACTTCACCGGGCACCGGCGGTACCTGCGGTGAGCGAGTCCCTCGCGGTGGTGATCGTCACCTACAACCGCGCCGACCTGCTCGGCGAGACCCTCGCCGCGCTCGCCGCGCAGACCCGCGCGCCCGACGTCGTCTTCGTGGTCGACAACGCCAGCACCGACCACACCCGCGAGGTGCTCGACGCCGCCCCACTGCCCGACCTGGTCCGCATCCACCTCAGCGAGAACACCGGGGGCGCCGGCGGCTTCCATCGCGGCGTGGCGGCGGCCCACGCCAAGGGCTTCGACCGGATCTGGCTGATCGACGACGACGTCCTCCCCGCCCCCGACTGCCTCGAGACGTTGATGGCCGTCGACGAGTCGTGCCTGATCTCGGTGCGCGAGGACCGCCGCGGCGCGCTGATCGAGAAGGCCGCCACCCGCTTCGACCTGCGCAGCCCGCTGGCCATCAAGCCCAAGACCTCGATGATCGAGACCGACTACGGCACGCGCGCGGCGATGCCGCCGCTGGTCGAGGTCGAGAACGTCGCCTTCGAGGGACTGCTGGTGCGCCGTGAGGTGATCGAGGCGATCGGCCTGCCCGATCCGGCCTACTTCATCTTCTACGACGACGTCGACTTCGCCGTGCGCGCCCGTCGCTCGGGCTACCGGATATGGGCGGTCCGCGACGCCGTCCTGGTGCGCCAGCTGGACTTCGACCAGCAGCACGACCTGGCCGGCTGGAAGGGCTACTACATGTACCGCAACCTGTTCGTGGTGCATCGCCGCTATGGCGAGAACGCCCTGGTGCGGGCCAAGCCGTGGGCGATCGCGCTGGCCGTCGTCGTCCTCAGCCCGCTGCGCGGCGGCCGCGGCGAGGCGCGCAACGTGTGGCGCGCCGTCCGCGACTCCCGCCGCCTGGCCCGCCTCTCACCCGAGGCCGCTCCGCATTCGCGCTGACCCGTCAGCCATAGCGGACGGGTCAGCGTGATGTGGGAGGGTCAGGACGCCGAGGGGGCGGTGCTGGCGGCCGCGGAGTCGGTGATCTCGGTCTCCTCGCGCTTGAGCTTGGGCCGGAGGCCGACATGGTTGCCCGTCGCGAGAGCGGCCAGCCAGACGGTGAACGATCCGAGCGCGATTCCGCCGAGGACGTCGACGAAGTAGTGCCAACCGAGGTAGAGGGTGGCCACGATGGTCAGGCCGAGGAAGATCCAGGAGGCGACGCGGATCCAGCGGGCCAGACCGACGTACTGCGCGAAGACGCAGATCGTGACCATGATGCCGGTGTGCAGCGAGGGGAACGCGGCGATCGTCTGCAGCGTGCCCGACCCGAACACGTCACCGACCACCGAGACCCGGTCGTCCCACAGGCTGTTGGCCAGGTCGGTGTTGTAGGTGTGGGGGAGGTCGCTGAACTGGCCGCGCTGCGCCTCGGTGTAGATCGGGCCCATCGAGGGGAACAGCAGGTACACCAGCGAGCCGAGCATCCAGTCGAAGGCGACCGCGGTGACATACCAGGAGCTGGCGGTCCGCGAACGGGTCCAGACCAGCGCGATCGCGATGCTGATCGGCACCAGGCCGATCCACACGAAGTAGACGCCGGAGAAGAAGTGCGCTGCCCAGCCGGTGCCGAACAGGTTGTGCAGCACCTGGGCCGGGTCGTGCCCGAACCAGAGGACCTGGTCGATGTGGCGGAACTCACCGTCCCAGTTGTGGGAGTTCACGAACGGCACGAAGCTCTTGAGGTTCCGGAAGGCGGCGTAGGTGAGGTACCAGGCGCCGATGCCGCCGAGGGCGAAGAGCCAGTGGGCGCGGGTCCAGCGCTCGCGCATGATGTCGCGCAGCGTGTTGCCGACGCCGTGAGAGCCGTGGGTCAGTCGCCAGATCAGCCGCGGGACGACGTCGAGCGCGATCGCGCCGAACACGATCGCGGGGAAGCGGATGTAGCCGGGCACGAAGTTGTCGGGGTCGCGGATCGGCAGCTCGGCGACGGCCGCCAGCACCACCGTCGCGACGGCCATCGTGATGCCCGCTGCCCACGCGTAGCCGAAGTTCCGCTCGAGCACGGTGCGTACACCTCGGGACTCCTGCATACCGGCGAGTTTACGGTCTGGGCCGCAAGGCCGCCGTATCCTCGCGCCCCGCGCGCCGGTCGTGAGCGCGCCGCCACGACGATCTGTGACCGGCTGTGACCGGCTGTGACCGGCTCGTTGGCGTTGCGGAATCGGACGGCGCCCGCTGGGTCCGTAGACTGACCGATCGTGCCAGCCGCTACCCCTGAGCCCACCTCCTCGGATCCATCCGCCCTGCCCGACCTGGTCGTGGTCGGCTCCGGATTCTTCGGTCTGACCATCGCCGAGCGCTGCGCCGCCGAGCTCGGCCTGCGGGTCCTGGTGCTCGAGCGGCGCTCCCACCTGGGCGGCAACGCCTACTCCGAGCGCGACCCCGAGACCAACGTCGAGGTGCACAAGTACGGAGCGCACCTGTTCCACACCTCGAACGAGAAGGTGTGGGAGTACGTCAACCGGTTCACCGACTTCACCGACTACAAGCACCGCGTGTTCGGCAAGTACCAGGGCCAGGTGTACTCCCTGCCGATGAACCTGGGCCTGATCAACCAGTTCTTCGGGCGCAGCCACACCCCCGACGAGGCCCGCGCGCTCATCGCCGAGCAGGCCAGCGAGTTCGAGACCTCCGAGGCGACCAACCTCGAGGAGAAGGCCATCAGCCTGATCGGGCGGCCGCTGTACGAGGCGTTCATCAAGGGCTACACCGGCAAGCAGTGGCAGACCGACCCCACCAAGCTCAGCGCCGACATCATCACGCGGCTCCCGGTGCGCTACACCTTCCAGAACGGCTGGTTCAGCGACACCTACGAGGGTCTCCCGGTCGACGGCTACACCGCCTGGCTCACCAAGATGGCCGAGCACCCCAACATCGAGGTCCGCCTCGGCGTCGACTTCTTCGACGTCGCCGACCACTACAAGGGCAAGGTGCCGATCGTCTACACCGGCCCGGTCGACGAGTACTTCGGCAACTCCGAGGGCCGGTTGTCGTGGCGCACGGTCGACCTGGAGGAGAGCGTCGTCGACACCGGCGACTTCCAGGGCACCGGCGTGATCAACTACAACGACGGCGACGTCCCCTACACCCGGATCATCGAGTTCAAGCACTTCCATCCCGAGCGGGAGAAGACCCATCTTCCGGGCAAGTCGGTGATCGTGCACGAGTACTCGCGCTTCGCCGAGGAGGGCGATGAGCCCTACTACCCGGTGAACACCGCAGAGGACCGCGCCAAGCTGCTGAAGTACCGCGAGCTGGCCAAGCAGGAGCCGTTGGTGCTCTTCGGCGGCCGGCTCGGCACCTACAAGTATCTCGACATGCACATGGCCATCGGGTCGGCGCTGTCGATGTTCGAGAACAAGCTCGCCCCGCACTTCACCGAGGGCGTGGCGCTGCAGAGCGGGGGAGTGGACGGATGACCGTGACCGAGAACAGCACTGGCAAGACCACCGGCGAGACCACCAAGGGCGCCGGTGCGGTGTCCTCGACCGCGGCCGAGGACACCACCCGCGTCGTCCTGATGCGGCAGATCATGCCCGCCAACCGCGACACCGACGTGATCCGGCTCTACGTCGACCCCGACCCGCTCTCCCTGGACGCCGACAAGTTCGACATCGGGCACACCCGCGCGGCCCAGGAGGCCAACGCGATCACCACCCGGATGCACAACGCGGTCAAGGGTGCCCGGATCGTGCACCCCGACCAGATCCTGTCGCGCACGGCCTTCCTGGTCGAGCACGGCGAGACCATGTCGTTCGGCAGCTACTTCAACGCCTTCCCGGCCTCCTACTGGCGCCGGCACACGATCGTCAGCCAGGTCCGGCTCACGGTGCAGTTGGAGGGCGAGGGCGCCAGCGTCATCGTCTACCGCTCGATGGCCAACGGCCGCTCCCAGCGGGTCGACTCCGGGACCGTCGAGGGCGACGCCGGTGAGTTCAGCTTCGACCTGCCGCTCAAGCCGTTCACCGACGGCGGCTGGTACTGGTACGACGTCGTCGCCACCGACGAGGACGCCGTGGTCCGCTCCGCGGAGTGGAGCGCCGAGGTGCCCTCCGACAAGGTGCCCACCAGCACGGTCACCATCGGCATCACCACGATGAACCAGCAGGACTACTGCGCCAAGCTGCTCGGCCAGCTCGGGGCCGCCGACGAGCTCGACGGCGTCGTCGACGAGATCGTGGTGATGGAGCAGGGCACCAAGCTCGTCAAGGACTCCGAGTTCTTCCCGGCGGCCGAGGAGGCCCTGGGCGACACCCTGCGGATCATCGACCAGGGCAACATCGGCGGCTCCGGCGGGTTCGCCCGGGCCCAGTACGAGACCCTGAAGGCGGGCCGCTCGGCCTACGTCCTGATGCTCGACGACGACACCGAGTGCGAGACCGAGGGCATCGTCCGTGCGGTCACCTTCGCAGACCTGTGCCGCAAGCCGACCATCGTCGGCGGCCACATGTTCTCGATCTACCAGAAGGCCCAGCTGCACAGCTTCGGCGAGAAGGTGGAGCCCTACACGTTCTGGTGGGGCTCGGCCCCCGGCGTGGTCGCCGGCTGGGACCTCGGCGAGCGCAATATCCGCTCGACGCGCTGGCTGCACGCGCGCATCGACGTCGACTACAACCCGTGGTTCATGTGCCTGATCCCCACCAAGGTGCTCGACGACATCGGGCTCTCGCTGCCGCTGTTCATCAAGTGGGACGACTCCGAGTTCGGCCTGCGCGCCAAGGAGGCCGGCTACCCGACGGTGAGCATGCCCGGCGTCGCGGTGTGGCACGTGCCGTGGACCGACAAGAACGACGCCCTTGACTGGCAGTCCTACTTCCACGTGCGCAACCGCTTCATCGCCGCCCTGCTGCACTCGAAGTACCCGCGCGGCGGCCGGATGGTGCAGGAGAGCCTGAACCACCAGATCAAGCACCTGGTCTCGATGCAGTACTCCACCGTCGAGCTGCGCCACCGGGCGCTGATGGACGTCCTCGGCGGACCGGAGCGGCTCCACGAGCTGCTGCCGACCACGCTGCCGGGGCTGAAGGAGATGGTGAAGGGCTTCGACGACGCCACCTACGTCTCCGACCCCGGTGAGCTTCCGGAGGTGCGCAAGCACAAGCTGGCCCGCAAGGGTCGCGAGCCCTCACCGGTCATCTCCGGCAAGGCGGCCACCCTGCAGGCGCTGATCCAGCCGATCCGCCAGCTCCGCAAGCCCCGGGAGGCCGCCCAGGTCAATCCGGAAGCCGAGATCATGGCCCAGGACGCGCGGTGGCACAAGATCGCCCGCTACGACTCCGCGCTGGTCTCGCTGCCCGACGGCACCGCCGCTGCCTTCTACCGGCGCGACCGCGGGAAGTTCCTCGACCTCACCAAGCGCACCCTGGCGATCCACAAGGAGCTGGCCCGCAACTGGGACGAGCTGGCCGAGCGCTACCAGGCAGCGCTGGGCGACCTCACTTCGCCCCAGACGTGGGAGCAGACCTTCCGGCCGTGGCTCGACACCGAGCCGCGCACCAAGTCGGACGACTGACCAGCAGGTCCGCAAGAGCACCAGAGAGAGAACCATGACCGAGACCACCGCGGACACCACGGAGGAACGTCCCGCACGGGACCTGCCGCCGTTGGTCGCGCCGACGGCCGACAACGGCCTCAAGGCGGTCTTCCAGCGGCGCTACCTGCTCAAGCTGCTGGTACGCCGAGAGATCAGTGCTCGCTACCAAGGCTCGATCCTCGGCCTGCTGTGGTCCTACATCAACCCGCTGTCGCAGTTCTGCATCTACTTCTTCATCATGGGCACGATCTTCGCCCTCCACAAGAACATCCCGAACTTCGCGATCCACATCTTCTCCGCGCTGATCATCGTCCACTTCTTCAACGAGACGTTCAACGCAGGCACCCGCTCGATCGTGCGGAACCGCCAGATCGTGCAGAAGATGGCGATGCCGCGGGAGATGTTCCCCGTCGCCTCGATGCTGGTCTCGCTCTACCACGTGATGCCGCAGGTGGTGATCCTCGTGATCGCCTGCTTCGCCTCGGGGTGGACTCCGGACCTGTACGGCGCAGCGGCGTTCTTGCTGGCGCTGGTCCTGATCAGCATCCTGGGCACCGGCCTGGCCCTGATGTTCAGCGCGGCTAACGTGTTCTTCCGAGACGTCGGCAGCGTGGTGAACATCCTGACCAACCTGGTGCGCTTCGGCGTCCCGATGATCTACAGCTTCGAGATGGTCGACCAGCGGTTCGGGAGCTTCGCGCCGTACTACCTCTACAACCCCATCGCGATCGCGGTCCTGCTGTTCCAGCGCGCCTTCTGGACCGGGAGCACCGATCAGCCGACCGTGATGCCCGACCACCTGCTCGAGCGCGGCGTGGCGATGATCGGGGTGTCCCTGCTGGTGCTGGCCCTCGGCCAGTTCGTGTTCAGCCGCCTCGAGAACAAGATCCCCGAGAGGCTGTGACGATGGCCGACTCGATCCGCGTCGAGAACGTGACGAAGACGTTCACCAAGCGCTACCAGCGCACGCTCAAGCAGATCACGGTCGCGAAGATGCGCGGCAACCCGACGATGGCGGAGTTCAACGCCATCGACGACGTCAGCTTCACCGTCGAGCAGGGCGAGTCGATCGGCCTGATGGGGCTCAACGGCTCGGGCAAGAGCACCCTGCTCAAGATGATCAACGGCGTCATGCGTCCCGACACCGGTGACGTGCTCACCCGTGGCCGGATCGCCGGCCTGATCGCCACCGGCGCCGGGTTCCACCCCCAGCTCAGCGGGCGCGAGAACCTCGAGCTCAACGCAGCCATCCTCGGCATGAGCGAGAAGGAGCTGGCTCGCAAGTTCGACGCGATCGTCGACTTCGCCGGGCTGGAGGACAAGCTCGACACCCAGGTCGGTCACTACTCCTCGGGGCAGAGCGCGCGACTGGGCTTCTCCATCGCCATCCACGTCGACTCCGACATCTTCTTGGCCGACGAGGTGCTGGCGGTGGGGGACCGGCCCTTCAAGAAGAAGTGCCTGGCCCGGATGGCCGAGATCCGCGACAGCGGCCGCACCCTGTTCTACGTCTCGCACTCGGCCGGCTCGGTGCGCCGGATGTGCTCGCGCGTCCTGGTGCTCGAGGAGGGCCGGCTGGTCTTCGACGGCGAGGTCGACGAGGGCATCCGCTTCCTGGAGTACGACGAGCCGGCCGCCACGCCCGACGTCCAAGAGGTCCTCGACGACGAGCTCGGCGCCGACATCTAGCTCCGTCGCGAATCGCAACGACCGGCCGGCGGGGACCGCACCGTTCGGCGCAATTGCGCGGATTGGGTCGTCGGTGGGGCGGCTGACTGCACCGTTCGGCGCAATTGCGCGGATTGGGTCGTCGGTGGGGCGGCTGACTGCACCGTTCGGCGCAATTGCGCGGATTGGGTCGTCGGTGGGGCGGCTGACTGCACCGTTCGGCGCAATTGCGCGGATTGGGTCGTCGGTGGGGCGGCTGACTGCACCGTTCGGCGCAATTGCGCGGATTGGGTCGTTGGTGGGGTGGTTGACTGCACCGTTCGGCGCAATTGCGCGGATTGGGTCGGCCGCGCCGTCACTGGTAGGTGGGCCGAGCGGGGGCAGGATCCGCCCGGGCATTTGACAATCTGGAGATCCTTCGGCGTGTCGAGTGGAAATTACAGTCTTGTAGTTACTCAGTTCTTCTTCCCAAGCGGTGGGACTGGTGTGAAAGTTGCGTCTCGTGTGACTCTTCCCCTCACGCTGGAGCTGTTGAAATCATGTCTTCCCCGCACCGTTCGTCCACCCATCCCAAGCACCCCCGCTTCGTGACCGCCTGCCAGCAACTGCTGGTCCTCGGCGTCATCTGCGCGGTGCTCACCCCCGCCGCTCGGGTGATCTCCATCGAGCTCGGTCCCGCGCCCGACGAGGCCGCCTCGGGCGGTAACTCCGCGCCCGGCGCGGTCCCCTCGGCCCAGTTCGCGGCCTACGCGAAGAACCAGCAGGTGCCCACCCGGGTCCCGACCGCGACGGTCGACGCCACCGTTCGCGAGGTGCCGCTGACGGCTCCTCGCGGAGCGCGGGTGGCGCCTGGTCTGCTCAAGGCCACCGCCAAGGTCGTGCCGGGCGGCGGCAGCCAGCTGGTCAGCACCCCGCAGAAGGTGACCGGCTACGGCGCCGTCGGGGTCACCTGGGAGCACGGCGCCACCGTGCCCGAGGACCAGATCTCCATCCAGGTCCGCACCCGCGACGAGTCCGGCTGGTCGGACTGGCTCGCGATGGACTACCACGACGACCACGGCCCCGACCCGGACAGCGCCGAGGGCCGCTCGGCCCGCCCGGGGACCGACGAGCTGCTCGTCGGCGAGGTCGACGACGTCCAGGTCCGCATCGACAGCGACGCCCCCGCGCCGGCCGACCTCAAGCTGGCCGTGATCGACCCCGGTGTCGCCTCCGACACCGCCGAGGAGCTCCCCGCGATCCAGACCGGTCCCGAGGGCAGCACCACCGCGACGCCGTCGGCGGCGACGGTTCCGTCCGGCGCCGAGCAGAGCGACAGCACCGGCAGCGCCGGCGCCGATGCCACGTTGACGTCGTCGTCGGGCGACCTGCAGCTCGCCGCGGCGACGTACACGCCGCGTCCCACGATCTACTCCCGCGCACAGTGGGGCGCCGACGAGCGCCTGCGCGACAAGAGCTCGCTGCACTACTACGAGGTGCACGCCGGCTTCGTCCACCACACGGTGAACGCCAACAACTACAAGGCCAAGGACGTGCCGGCGATCCTGCGCGGCATCTACGCCTACCACACCCAGTCCCGTGGCTGGAGCGACATCGGCTACAACTACCTCGTCGACCGCTTCGGCCGGATCTGGGAGGGCCGCTACGGCGGCGTGGACCGTCCGGTGGTGGGCGCGCACACCCTGGGCTACAACGACGACTCGTTCGCCATGTCGGCGATCGGCAACTTCGAGACCGCGCAGCCTTCCCAGGCGATGATCCAGGCCTACGGCGCCCTGTTCGGCTGGAAGCTGTCGCTGCACGGGGTGAACGCCGCCTCGACCAAGCAGTTCGTCACCTCACGGAACTTCCAGGCGATCAACGGGCACCGCGACGCCGCCTCGACCGCCTGCCCGGGCAAGTACCTGTACGCGAAGATCCCCGAGATCCGAAAGCTCGCCGCGGCCGCCCAAGCCGGATTCGCCGGACGCGAGCTGGAGTCGAACATCGGCAGGACCGACCTGCCCGACGTCCTGTTCCGCCGCAAGTCCGACGGGCGCGCCGTCGTCGTCCCGTTGGTGCGGCGAGCCAGCGGGATCGTCGCGGGCAAGTCGATCACCACCAATGTCGACCTTTCCGGCGCCACCGCGTTCTTCAACGCCGGCGACTGGGACCGCGACGGTCACAGCGACATGATCCTGCGCGGCCGCGACGGCACCCTCTACGTCACCAGTGGCAACGGCAAGGGTGGCTACGGGCCGGGCCGGCGCCTCGCCACCGGCTTCAAGGATGTGCAACTGCTCGCCGCTGCCGGCGATCTCACCGGTGACGGCTGGCCGGACCTGATCGGACAGCCCAAGGGCGGCTCGATGCGGATCTACCCCGGGCTCGGCAACAACGGGCTCGGTGCCAGCTACACCGCCTACAGCGCGGTGGACGCCGGTCGTCAGATTCCGGTCGGGCGCTGGGACGCCGATGGCGCGCCGGACCTGCTGTTCCGCAAGGGCAACTCGCTGAGGATCCTGCGCGGCAACGGACCGGGCGGCCTGACCGGCTCGATCCGGACCATGAAGCTGAGCCTGGCGCCGTACGACATGGTCACCGGGATCAGCGACGTCGGGATGACCGGCCACTCCGACCTGGTCGTCCGCAAGCGCAACGGCGAGCTGTACCTGATCCAGGGCTATCGCACCGGCTTCGGCGCGCCGATCCTCCTCGGCCGAGGGTTCGGCATCTACGACCGGATCGCCTGACCGCGCGCGCCTGCGCCGCCTGGTCGCTCAGGCAGGGAAGCGGGCGGTAGCGCGCTCGGCGACTGCGATCGCCTCGAGCCGCTCCCGTCCGGCCCGGACGACCAGGACCATCGAGCCGCCGCGGAGCAGCGGTTCGGTGAAGGTGGCGATACCCGGTGGGGAAGCCGGGTTCGCCTCCGAGAGGAGGCGGTCGCCTTCGGAGACGAGAGTCCCGGAGGCGGCCGCCTCCCACAGTTCGGCCTGCGTCACCGGCGAGCTGTCGAGGTCGTGGGCGACGTCGGCTCCCGACGGTGGATCCCACGGCGCGAACGCGTCGGGTTGCCCCCAGATCTCGGCCCCGAGGTCGTGGACGCCGTCCGGGACGCCGTCGCGGAAGCGGGCGCCGAGCGGTGCCAGGGCGCTGGCGAGGACGACGCGCTGCGCCGCGTCGGCGGCCCACCGCTCCAGGCCGTCAGGGCCACACACCACCGCGTCGGGCGCGTCGTCGTCGGTGACGACCAGGCCCGCGGTCCACGCGGCGCCGAGGAAGACCGGCACGAGCCAGTGCGGCGGCAGGTCGATCCGCAGGCTCGATCCGCGCTCGAGGTCGAGCTCGTCGACGAGCAGCGAGGCGGCCTTGGCGACCCAGTTGGCGTACGTCGTCAAGGACAGTTCGGTGCGCTCTTCGGTCCCCTCGTCGTAGAACGTGACGAACGGGCGGCCGGGGTCACGGCGCAGCTGGTCGGCGAGGACTGTCGAGAACGTCGAGGCGGGCACCCGCGCAGTCTTGCGCACTCACTACGCTCCGCCCCATGAGGAGCCCATCGAACGGAGCGGCGATCGAGCACCTGTGGGCGGTGGTCCCCGCCGGCGGTGCGGGGACGCGGCTGTGGCCACTGTCGCGTTCGACGTCGCCGAAGTTCCTGCACGACCTCACCGGCAGCGGCCGCACCCTCCTCCAGGAGACCCGCGACCGACTGGCGCCACTGGTGGCCGACCGGATCGTGATCGTCACCGGACGAGCCCACCGCGACGCGGTCCTCGCCCAGCTGCCCGACCTCGCGCCCGACGCGGTGGTCGTCGAGCCCTCGGCGCGTGACTCGATGGCGGCCATCGGACTGGCCGCCGCCCTCCTGGAGCGGCGCGACCCCGACGCCGTCCTGGGCTCGTTCGCCGCCGACCACGTGATCGCCGACCCGGGCGCCTTCGCCGAGGCGGTGCGCGTGGCCGTGGGTGCTGCCGAGGACGGTTGGCTGGTGACGATCGGCATCGAGCCGACCGCTCCGTCACCGGCCTTCGGCTACATCCGGCTCGGCTCGCCGCTCGCGACGGATCCGGGGATCCGCGTGGCGTCGTCCTTCGTGGAGAAGCCGACCGCCGAGGTTGCCGCGGACTACCTGGCGACGGGGGAGTACCGCTGGAACGCGGGCATGTTCGTCGCGCGGCCGGACGTGCTGCTCGATCTGCTCGCCGAGACCGACCCCGACTTCGCCGCAGCGCTGCGGGGGATCGCCGAGGACCCCGCCACGCTCGAGTCGGTCTGGCCGACCCTGCCCCGCATCGCCCTGGACCACGCCGTCGCCGAGCCGGCCGCGGCGGCGGGACGGGTCGCGGTCGTGCCGGCGGCGTTCGGCTGGGACGACGTCGGCGACTTTGCCTCGCTCGCCACCCGGTTCGACGGCGACGACCGGCCGGTGCGGGTCCTCGGCGACGAGGCGCTGGTGCTCGCCCGGGAGGCCACCGGGATCGTGGTGCCCGACTCCGGCCGGGTCGTCGCGGTGGTCGGCCTGGACGACGTCGTGATCGTCGACACCCCCGACGCCTTGCTGGTGACCACCCGTGACCGTGCCCAGGAGGTGAAGGCGATCGTGGCCGCACTCGGGGAGATGGGTCGTGACGATCTCACCTGAGACGTCTCGACCAGCGATCCGCGAGAGGCTGGTCGGACCCATTGCGCCGCTGGTGTGCGGTTGGTACGGTCGCCGACCGTCTCCCTGCCTGGGTGGACTCGCTCGGGAGGACCACTGCCTTGATGCGACTGAAGGCCTCGATGCGTGCCGCGCTGGGAGTTCTGCTGTGTGTGGGCGTTGCTTCGTGCAGCCAGGATCCGGGTTCGTCACGACCCCCGGGTTCTCTCGGCGCGCCCGCTGAACTGCGATTCATCGGCGCCGGTGGCGGCGTCAGCGTTCTGGTGCCGGAGCGTTTCGCCCCAACCTGGATCGCCTCCTACGGTCTCCTCCTGATGTGCTCGGACGTGCCAGCAGAGATCGTCGAGGTCAGGCCCACCTGGACGGTGCGGCCCGTCGGCTTCCGCGCCTGGGTGCGAACCGAGACAGCCGATCGTGACCGGCTCGAGACCATGCCGTTCATCTCTGCACTGGGCTCGGCGCCCGACTTCGACGAGGAGTACGGGGATCTGGGGAAGATCACGGGGACGCTGGCGCCCGCGGAGGGCTCCGTCATCTCGACGCCCTGTTCAGATCCGGGCGACGCCTACCAGGACCTCATTCTGGAGTTGGAGGTGGACGACCGTGGTGCCGACCTGGGCAGCGTGGCGGTCCGCTTCCGGGCCGCCTCATCCGATGACGCGAACGTCGCGTCTGTCACCCTTCGCAGCTATCAGATGACCGCCTGCGGTACGAGGGCACCGGCGCAGCTGTGCCGGTGACCCGAACCGCGCAATTGCGCGGAATGGGTCGGTGAGGCGGTTGGTGGGTGACCCGAACCGCGCAATTGCGCGGAATGGGTCGGTGAGGCGGTTGGTGGGTGACCCGAACGGCGCAATTGCGCGGAACGGGTCGGTGAGGCGGTTGGTGGGTGACCCGAACGGCGCAATTGCGCGGAACGGTGCCGGCCGCCAGGTCGACTCACCCCGAAACGCGACCGGGTCACGTCGCGACCCTTCACACCGCTCGCAGGATCGCGTCGCGAGGGCTCGCTCGACCACTCTCAGCCGGTGCGCCCTCGCTGCGATCCGGCGACCCGGCTAGATGGGGACTAGATGACGACGGCCTCGGGAGCGTCGGTGTAGGGGTAGTCGTCCATGAAGGTCTCCAGGGCCGCGCCGCTCACCTCGGAGCAGTACTGCCACACCCCGGTCGAGGTCTGGGAGTCGCCCTTCCAGTGGGTGAACGCGATGTGCTGGTCCTTGGGGAACTTCGCGCCGTTCTCGTCCGAGGACAGCCAGGGGGCGGCGATGAACTTGTTGCGGTAGTTCTTCGCGTCGCCGCTCTCCTTGAACTTCTTGGCGATCGCCTCGATCTGGCCGAGCTGGCCGGGGTCGTCGGCGATCGACTCGTCGTACCAGAGGATGGTGTAGCCGTGCTCGAGGTTGTGCACGAGCTGCTCGAGCTCGGGGCGGTCGTCCTTGTCGTAGAACTTGTCCTCGAACGGGGCGGGAGCGCCGATGGCGTTCCAGTGCGGCCCGAAGGCGGGCGGCGCGGTGTCGTAGGTGACCTGCTGCCCCTCCGGGACGTGCGTGCCGACGTCACGACCGGCCTTCTCGACGACCTTCTGGCACACCGACGGCTCGGCGCCGATGTCGTTGAGGGCCTTGTCCTCGTACTTCGACTCCTCGAAGGCGCCGCGCGCCATCGGGTAGATCGCCACGCCGAGGATGATCACCGCGATCAGCACCGCGATGCCGACGATGGCGTTGCCGCGCTTCTTCTCGGCGGTCCGTTGCTTCTTGAGGGTCTCCTCGATGATCCTCTGACGCTCGGTCTTCTCGGACTTGGTCGATTTGGCCACGGGAGGAATACCTTCGGTTCACGTACGGATCGTCGGTCGTACAGGCGGGGCGGGAGTCGCGCAGAGTCTACGGAGTGACCCTGTGAATCTGATGATCGGCGTCCTCCGCGGACGCACCCACCGGCTCCCAGCCGAACGCGAAGGCGACGACGTCGGCGAGGCGGGCCCAGGTGGCGGGCACGGCCAGCGTGTCGTCGTCGATGTGGGCGACCTCGACCCCCAGGGCCGCCGTCAGCGCCTCGGCGACCTCCTCGGGCTCGGCCGGCCGGCCGAAAGGCGCTCGGTCCGCCGCAGCACCCCGGACGGCGCGGACGACGGCCTCGCGCGCCCCGAACCCGAACAGGTCCGCGCCGTCGCCGCGCACCAGGGCTGCCGCGCCCGGGCCGTCGACGCCGGGCGCGAGGACGAGGTCGCCGCGCCCGCGGACGATCGCGAACGGCCGCCCGCCCAGCTTGCCCTGCGCGAGCTCGGCCAGGCCCGCGATCTCGTCGGCGACGGCCGGGGCGGTGACCGCGAGCTCGTTGCCGTAGCCGTCGACGCGGCCGCCGAAGTCCTCGGCGACCAGCACCCCCGCGGCGCCGATGGCGATGTCGGTCTGGCCCTCGCGCCAGGCGCGCCCGGCGGTGTCGGTGAGGATCACCCCGATCGTGCGGCCGGTGCGGGCGTGCAGTGCCTCGCGGAGCCGGCGCGCCGATCGGTCCGGGTCCAGCGGCAGCAGCACCGCCCGCCCCTGCGCGACGTTGGAGTTGTCGATACCGGCCGCGGCCAGGGTGAGGCCGTGGCGGGTCCGCACGATGGTGGTCGGCCCGCGGCGTGCCACGACTCGCGCCGTCTCTGCGGCCAGGTGCTCGGCCCGGTCGCCGTCGACGACGCGACCCTCGGCCTTGCTGACCGCCTTGCTCGTCACGACGACGACATCGCCGTCCGCCAGCTCGTCACCTGGGGCCAGCGCTGCGAGCAGCAGTGTGGCGAGATCGTCGCCGGCGCGGACCTCAGGAACCCCGTCCGGGGCGAACGCGGCGACGGTCACCGGTCCGCGACCAGCTCGATCGCCGCCGCCGCCATCGCCGCGGTGGCGTCGTCGTCGGTCATCATCAGCGGGACGGCGGCGCAGGCGAGCCCCGCCGCGCGCACCGCCTCCACTTGGTCGGCGTCGCGCTCGTCTACCAGCCAGCCGTCCAGAACGCCGTCGCCCGAGCGAGCCCCGTAGTGCACGCCGACCGCGCCGGCCGACACCTCGACGCCGATCGCAGTGAGCATCTGGTGCGCCATGCCGCGCACGTGCGTGCCGCCGACGATGGGGGAGAGACCGACTACGGGCGCCTCGGTGGCACGAAGCGCCTCGCGCACACCCGGCACACCGAGGATCGTGCCGACCGACACCACCGGGTTCGACGGCGGCACGAACACCAGGTCGGCCTCGGCGATCGACTCGATGACGCCCGGGGCAGGGGTGCTCTCGGCCAGCCCCACCGCGACGACGGCGTCAGCTGGCACCTCGGCGCGCAGCCGCACCCAGTACTCCTGGAAGTGCACCACCCGGCGCCCGCTCGGACTGTCGGCGTCGGGGATCGCGACGTGGGTCTCGACGCGGTCGTCGGTCATCGGGAGCAGCCGCACGCCGGGGCGCCACCGGCCGCACAGGGCGGCGGTCACCGCGGAGAGGGGGTAGCCGGCATCGAGCATCTGGGTACGGACCAGGTGGGTGGCGATGTCTCGGTCGCCGAGGCCGAACCAGGTCGGCTCGACCCCGTAGGTCGCCAGCTCCTCCTTGACGCTCCAGGTCTCGTCGCGACGACCCCAACCCCGGTCGCGGTCGATTCCGTCGCCCAAGGTGTACATCACGGTGTCGAGGTCGGGGCAGATCTTCAACCCGTGGGCCCACAGGTCGTCGGCGGTGTTGGCGATCACGGTCACCTCCGCGTCCGCGGCGACGCCGGGGAGGGACCGGGCTGCGATGCCGTGCTTGAGTCCTTGCAGGAAGCGGGCCCCGCCCATGCCGCCGGAGAGCACCGTGATGTTCTTCATGCCCCTACTCTGCCGTCCACGCCGCACCTGCCTTCCACGGCCCGGCGTTGCCCGGTTCCACGCGGTGCCGATGGCCCGCCGGACCAGACCGGGCGGGGGGCCGGAGGGCAATACCAGAGTTCCGCTTGACTTCGGGGTATGACAGGCATGTAATTCTTACGTTGTTGTTCCGAGCGACGTCGCACGGGTCGAATCAGGGTCGAAGCAGAAACCAGCGGGTCGAGAGGTGGAACCATGAGAGAGCTGTTTCTCCTGGCTCCGGAAGCAGACGAAGCGGGATGGCAGGAGCGTGCACTGTGCGCCCAGACCGATCCCGAGGCGTTCTTCCCGGAGAAGGGTGGGTCGACGAGGGAGGCGAAGAAGGTGTGTCTCACGTGTGAGGTGCGCACCGAGTGCCTCGAGTCGGCTCTGGAGAACGACGAGCGGTTCGGTATCTGGGGCGGTCTCTCCGAGCGGGAGCGTCGCAAGCTGAAGAAGCGCGTCGTCTAGTCCGTCACGAGTTGCGGCTCATCCGAGCCGAGTCCCAGAGGGTCGCCCCGGTCGATGCAGACCGGGGCGCCTCTGGTTTTTCGCGACCGTTGGAGCCGGTCGTCTATGGTGGCCGATCGTGTCACTTCCCCCCGTTCCGCCACCGCCTCCCGGTGTCCCCGCCGGTGCTCCCGGCGGCACTCCCGGCGGGCCGGCTTCGGGTGGGGTCGTCGTCCTCCTGGTCACCCACGACGGCGTCCGCTGGCTGCCCGGCGTGATCGAGGGGATCGCCGAACAGGGCCCCCTCGTCAGCGGTGTCGTGGCCGTCGACACGGGCAGCACCGACGGCAGCCGGGACCTGCTGCCCGCCGACTACGACCTCGTCGAGGCCACGTCGTCGGCCTCCTATCCCGACGCGGTGCGGATCGGGCTCGAGCGGATCGCGACGACCCATCCCCACGCCCGATGGGTCTGGCTCCTCCACGACGACTCGCGTCCGGCGCAGGGGGCTCTGGCGGCGCTGCTGGCCGCGTCGGCCCGGCGCCCCGACGTCGACGTGCTCGGACCGAAGCTGCGCGAGTGGCCCTCGCTGCGACGGCTCCTCGAGCTCGGCGTCACGATCTCGGGCACCGGACGCCGCGAGACCGGTCTCGAGCGCGGCGAGTACGACCAGGGGCAGCACGACGAGGAGCGCGAGGTCCTCGCCGTCAACAGCGCCGGCATGCTGGTGCGCCGCGACGTCCTCGAGGAGCTCGGTGGTTTCGACCCGCGGCTGCCGATGTTCGGCAACGACCTCGACCTCGGCTGGCGCGCCGCCGCGGCCGGCCACGCGACGCTCGTGGTGCCCGACGCCGTCGTGTTCCACGCCGAGGCCGCCCATCGCGGCCTGCGCCGTACCGCCCTCACCGGGCGCCACACGCACTACCAGGAGCGCCGCGCCGCGCTCTACACGCTGTTGGTCAACAGCAGCGCGATCGCCCTGCCCTGGCGGGTGATCCGCCTCACGCTCGGGACCTTCGTCCGGATGATCGGCTTTCTCCTGGTCCGCTCGGTGGGGGAGGCTCTCGACGATCTCGCCGCGCTGGTCTCGGTGGTCGGCAGGCCGGGCCAGGTCCTCGCCGGACGGCGCGAACGCAAGGAGCGCGCGGCCGCCGCGGCGCCCGACAAGGCCCGGGTGAGGCGACTGCTGCCTCCGCCCTGGCTCCCGTACCGCCATGGAGCCGACTTCGTCGGCGACGTCGTCTCCGCAGCGACCCAACAGGCCTCCGACGTCGCCGAGCGCCGCCGGATCGCCGCGGCCGAGGCCGATCCGTCGTCCCAGGCGGCGATCCGGCTGCGTGCCGAGCGCGAGCGCGACGAGGAGGACGAGCTCGCCGACTCCGGCGCGATCGCGCGGTTCTTCACCAACCCGTTCGTCCTGGCGATGTGCGCGGTCGTGGTCGTGCTGCTGATCGCGGCCCGCGCGGCCTTCGGGCAGGTCAGCGGCGGCGCCCTGGCGCCTGCTCCGGACGGCGTGGGCTCGTGGTGGTCGCTGCACCTCTCGTCCTGGCACGAGCTCGGCTTCGGGACCGACGTTCCCGCCCCGCCCTATGTGTTCCCGCTCGCCCTGCTCGGCAGCCTCATCGGCCCGACCGCCACCGTCAGCGCGCTGATGCTGCTCACCGCCCCCCTCGCGCTCTGGGGCGCCTGGCGCTTCCTGCGGGTCGCCGGTCGCCTGGTCAGCACCCAGGGCGCACCCCGCTGGCTGCTGGTCGGCGGCGCCACCGCCTACGCGATCACGCCGGCGGTCAGTGGCGCATGGGGCGAGGGCCGCCTCGGCCTGGTCGTCGCTGCCGCCGTGCTGCCCTGGCTGGCCCATGCAGCCCTCGGGTTCGCCGAGCCCGAGGCCGATCGTCGGTGGCGTGCGGGCTGGCGGGTCGGTCTGCTGCTCGCGCTCGTCACCGCGTTCGCGCCCACGTCGTGGCTGGTCGCCGCCGTCCTGATCGCCCTGGTCCTGGTCGCCGGCGTCGGCTTCGCCCGCGGCGCCGTCATGGCCAGAGACGTGTGGGGTCCGCCGCTCACGGCACTCGCCGTTCCGCTGGTGCTGCTCTCGCCGTGGTGGATCCCCGCGCTCGGCACGGGCGCCGGCGCCTCGCTCGCTCTGGACGCCGGCCGCGTGCCCGACGAGCAGGTCGGCCCGCTCGACCTGCTCATCGGACGCCTCGGCGACCTCGGCGCGCCCGCCTGGGTCGGCATCGTGCTGCTCGTGCTCGCCCTGCTCGCCCTGCTGCCGCGGGCCACCCGCGTCCCGGTCATCCTCTGCTGGCTGGTCGCGCTGGTCGCGAGCGTCGTCGGCGCGGTCCTCGGCACCCTGGAGTTCTCCCTGCCGGCGCTCGACACGCCGGCCGGACTCGGTGGCCCGCTGCTCGCCGCCCAGGCGGCCCTGGTCACCGCGGTCGTGCTCGGCGCCGAGGGTGCCGCCCGTGCGGGGCTGGGGCGGACCGTGCGCGCGATCGGCATCGCGGCGGCGGTCGCCGCCGCCGTCGTCCCGCTGGCCGGGCTCGGGTGGTGGCTCACCGACGGCGGTGACCTCTCCTCCGAGGACGACTCGGTGGTGCCGGTGCACATGGTGCAGCGTTCGGTGCTCGGACCCGAGCACGGCGTGCTCGTGGTCAGTGGCGACATCGCGACCGGTCTCACCTACACCATCCATCGCGGCGACGGCGTGACGCTCGGCGAGCAGGAGATCCTGGCCCTGAGCCCGGTCGACGCCGCCGACGCCGCCGTGGTGAGCGATGCCCTGTCCCGGCCGGGGGCCGACGTGGCCGATCGGCTCGGCGCACTCGGGATCCAGTTCGTGCTCCTCACCGCTCCGGTCGACGGTGCGGTGGCCGCCTCCCTGGACGCGACAGCCGGGCTCGTCGCGGCCAGCTCCGATGCCGGTACCCAGGCATGGGAGGTCGAGCGACCGCTCGACCCCGAGGCCGTAGCCGGCGCCGGATCGGCCCTGCGACCCGTGCTGCTGGTGATCCAGGTCGCCGCACTGCTGCTGGTTCTGGTCCTGTGTGTCCCCACGATCCGCTCGAGGAGCCGAGCATGAGCCAGACCCCACCGGACTCCCCGCAGACCCCGCCCGCCGCCCCCCGCGCCGGCGGCGGACGGGCCGCTCGTACCGGCTTCGACATCACGATCGTCGCAGCGGTTCTCGTCCCGCTCCTCGCCGTCGTCGCGTCCCTGCTGGTCGACACCGGAGCCGAGGCGCGCCCCGATCAGCCCCCCGAGGAGGCGGCGCTCACCGCGGCCGACGTCGTGTGCCCGGCGGGTGGCAGCAAGGTCCAGGTGGCCTCGACATCGGGCGCCAGCGGCGATCTCCAGGTCCGCGCCGGCACCAAGGTCGACGTCGCTGCGCCGGTCGCTCCCGGGCGCACCACCGAGGTGGACACGGGGAAGCCCGCCGCGGTCGTCAGCGGCACCGGCGATCTCGCCCCGGGGCTGGTGGCGCAGAGCTTCGCCCAGCCGTTGGCCAGCTTCGACTGCCGGGCCCCGGTCTACGACTACTGGTTCACCGGGCTCGGTGCGGGTGCGCGACACCAGTCGACCCTGCAGCTGGTCAACCCCGACGAGGGTCGTGCCGTCGTCGACGTCGAGGTCTACAGCGCCGACGGCCTGCTCGACGTCGAGGGCCTGCGCGGGGTGACCATCTCCGGTGGCGAGTCGCGTGCCTTCGATCTGGCCAAGACGCTGCCCCGCCGCGACGAGCTCGCCCTCCACGTCACCGTGGTCCGGGGCCGGGTCGCCGCCAGTGTGAGCGACGCCGTCCGTGGCGTCGCCGGTGCCGGGCGCAACGGCGACGACGGACTCGGCTCCCAGGACGAGCCGGCCACCTCCAACCTGCTTCTCGGCATCCCGGGCGGGTCCGGTCCGCGCATCCTGATGATCGCGAATCCCAACACCACCGCCGAGCGCGCCACGATCAAGCTGGTGACCACCGGGTCGACCTTCGCGCCCTCCGGTGTCGAGGAGATCGAGCTGCCGCCCCAGTCGGTGGTGCCGGTGCCACTGACCAAGGTCCTCGCCGAGGCCGGCAAGGACGACGAGGCGCCGGTCGGCCTGCTGGTCGAGTCCAGCGCACCGACCACCGCGAGCCTGCAGATGTTCTACCGTCGCGACCTGGTGCGCTCGGTCCCCGCGACACCGCTCGAGGGTCCCGGCACGACGGTGGTGCCGGCCGGAAGCAAGACCCTGGTGCTCGGAGACGCCACCGGCCAGGGCGTCGTCACCGTCTCCTTGTGGGACGCCGACGGCAAGGAGCTGCCCCAGCAGCGCATCGAGGTGGCCGCGGGCCGCGCGGACACCTACGACGTCCCCGACGAGGCCCGCCTGATGAGCGTCGAGGCGGCTCGCACCAGCATCGCCGCCGCCGTCCTGGTCACCAACGCAGACGGCGCGACGCTGCTGCGGGTCCGCGAGCCGGTCTCGACGGCGCTGGTGCCGGCTGTCTCGCCCGGGGTGCCCTGACGCCGAGGCGGGGCTTGCGAGCAGCCCGACGCGTGGTCTCGGCCACAGGCTCCTACGGGTAGGGGGTCGGACCGCCGCGGCGCGGAGGCTGCGGCGGTGCCGGCGGAGGCACCCAGCCGAGTTGGGCGTTCTCGACATGCTCGAAGTCCTTGCCGACGATGCGTTTCACGCCCTCATCGCTTTCGCGGATCCACCCGGCGGCCACGGCCAGATCCTCGCCGGCCTGAACGACCTCGGCCCCGTTGTCGTTGAGCAAGGGAATGATTCGCGACGCGAGCTCACTCCACGCGAAGTAGGCGCCGTAGGATCCTCCGCCGACTTCGTAGGGTCGGTACCAGTCGTCGATCTTGTCGGCATCCTCGACCTTGTTCGCGGCATGGAAGAACGCTCTAGCCACCATCGGCATCTTGTCGTAGCCGATCGTCTCGAGGTGGCGGTACTTCAGGTCGATGATGTCGTCGCCGAGATCGGCAACGCCATCGTGCGGGTTGATATGGAAGTTGCGACGGTTGTGACCGTTATCCACCGCGAGCCTCATGCTGTTGAGAGCATCGGTCAATCCCAAGTCGTGCTCCCGGGCACGATCGGCGATGGCCTCGAAGCCAGCTTTGAACTCTTCGAGGACCTCCTTGGGTGAGCTACCGCTGTACTTCTGCGACTGCTGCTTCGGCTTGGGGATCAGGCCCAACGCGGTGCTCAGGAAGGAGGTTCCGGCCTTCAGCCCTCCGATTGTCGCGGCAGCCGGTCCGGCGAAGGCGCCGACGAGGTCGAGTGAGGCCCCCATGATCTTGAGCACCGTCTCCAACCCCGATGGCTTGGCGCCCTCACGGGTAGCCCTGAAAGCCTCCACGACGTTGGCGGCCAGGGTGACGGTGTCCTCCCGAGCGGTGTCGAACAGCTCCTGGGTACCGGTGATGCCGACGCCGAGTGCGGCGATGGCCTGACAGTGACTGTCGAGCACGCTCGAGAGCCGCGGCGGTCCGTAGCTGGAGTAGAAGGCTCCGATCGTCTGACCGGAGTCCTCCGGACTCGGAAGGAAGTGTTCGATGAATGCAATGGCCTCGAGGTCGGGGTTCGGCAGTGTGGAGCCCCCGTCTCCGGCGGTTCCGGCGACCTTCTGCAGGGCGAGGAGGCAGGCGGCTTTGATGCCGTCCAGCTTCGAGCCCTCCGGCAGGTCATCCCACCCGACCACGACCGCGTCGAGACTGGCTCTCCAGGAGCTGACCAGCTCCGCGTAGAGGGCAGCAAGCCCGGCGTCCTCCTCGTAGGGGATGCTCGTGCCCAGGTTGGTGCCGCCGCTGTAGGCCCGGCCGTCGAGGTAGATTCGCTGGATCGTGTAGCTCTCCCCGAAGTTGGCCTTGAATACGACGGAGTCGTCGCCTTCGTAGGACCAGTCGGGCTCCCGGGTGTACTCCGCGAAGGCGGCCTCTCGAGCGGCCTCCTCGAGATATGTGTCGAGGTTTTCGTAATCGAGTGCCATCGCCGTGTCTCTCGGTCGTCGAGTCGAAGGTGGTGCGCTCGGCTACTTCCACCTGTGACGGAGAGTCAAACCTCGATGAGGCTCGTCACATCGATCGGCCATGGTCTTCAGAGCCCGAGATCCTGACGCAACCGGGTGCGGATCCGGCCGAACGGCTCGACCCGGAGCACCTCCTCCTCGCGGACCATGTCCTCGAAGGTCAGGCCGGCCACCTCGGCCAGGCTCCGCTGTGGGTAGTCGGTGCGCCGCTGGCGCCACACGACCGTCTGGCCGTGGTTGTCGAGGATCGTGCCGTAGCTCAGGTGCGGGCAGAAGGTCTCGATGAACCACACCAGCCGGTACACGTCGCCCATCCAGGCCTGAGCGGTGGTGCCGAGGTACTCGCGCACCCGGAAGAAGTCCTCGCGACCGGGGATCGAGGCCAGGTACGTCGGGGGCCGGGTGTCGTCGATGACGATCACACCCTGTGGCTGGAGGTGGTTGAGCGCGTTCATCAGGTCGCGCAGGGTCTGCTCGTAGACGTGCAGCCCGTCGAGGTAGATGACGTCGAAGCGGTCGTCGGGGTCGACGATCGTGGCGAAGTACTCGTCGCTGGTGACCTCGTGGTACTCGTGATGCGGGTTCGCGCGCAGCGCAGCCGGCACGTCGAAGTCGAGCAGCGGGTCGACGGCCACCTTGCGCGCCGCCGGCACGCGATCGAAGGTGACGCCGTGACGCACACCGATCTCGAGGTAGCGCGGGTTCTCGTAGAGCCGGATCAGCCGGCGCAGCACGGCCGGACGTCGCAGCCTCGGCGGCTCGTCCGCGGAGCCGGCGGTGTGGGATCGGCTGCCTGTGGGGGAGTGGTCTTCCACTGAGTCGCTCACTCGGGCAGCCTAGGGCCACGCGCTAACCACGCGGTCGACTCACGAGCCGTCGTCGAAGCGCGGATCGACCTGGGCCGGGTCGATGCCGAGCAGCTCGGCCACCTGCTCGACCACGACGTGGTGGATCAGGGCCTCGAGGTCGGCGCGCGAGCCGCAGCGGTGCTCGATCGGACGCCGGAACAGCACGAGCCGGGTCGTCGTGCCCCCTGTGCCGCGCACGAGCGAGGACAGCGGCACCCCCCGGCTGCCGAGGGCCTCCCAGTCGTCGGGCACCTGCGGGGTCTCCTCCACCGCATACTCGACCAGACCGAGGTGAGCCTGCCAGCGTTCCTCGACGTCGGACACGACGGCCAGAACGAGGTCGTCGAACCGGTCGCGGCGGGTGCGGAGCTCGGGCGTCCCCGGATCGCGGGGGAGGACGGCAGGTCCGCGCATCCCGCGCTCGCGCCGGTCGCGGGTACGCCCGCGTCGGCGCGTGTGAGAAGGATCGAGCTGGTCGGCCACCCCGCGAGCCTAGGCGGCAACAGGGCCGCGGAGAGGTACCGTCTGCCGCGTGAGTCTCGCCCGGCGCTGTTCGCGCACACCCTGCGGTCGCCCCGCGGTGCAGACGCTCACCTATGTCTACGCCGACCAGACCGCCGTGCTCGGCCCACTCGCCACCTATGCGGAGCCGCACGCCTACGACCTGTGTGCCGTGCACAGCGAGCGGCTCTCCGCCCCCCGTGGCTGGGAGGTGCTTCGGCTGGCGTCCGATCTCGTGGACACCGGCCCGAGCACCGACGACCTGCTGGCGCTCGCCGACGCCGTGCGCGAGGCCGGACGGCCCGTGCCGGTCGAGCGGCTCGCCCCGGTCGACGAAGGTGGCCGCGAGACCGCGCGGCGCGGGCACCTCCGAGTCCTGACGACCGACTGAGCGCGGCCCGATAGGGTCAGCGCATGGCTCTCGACCCCGCCACGGTGCGCGCGGTCTTCAAGGCGTACGACGTGCGGGGGCTCGTCGGCACCGAGATCGACGAGGAACTCGCCCGCGCGGTGGGCGCGGCGTTCGTGCGGCAGCTCGGGGGTCGGGAGGGCGCGAAGGAGATCGTCGTCGGCTACGACATGCGGCCGAGCTCGCCGGCGCTCGCGGGCGCCTTCGCCGACGGAGCCACGCGAGCCGGGGCCGACGTCGTGATGATCGGCCTGGCCTCCACCGACCAGCTCTACTTCGCCTCCGGCCACTTCCACGCGCCCGGCGCGATGTTCACCGCGAGTCACAATCCCGCTCAGTACAACGGGATCAAGCTCTGCCGGGCCGGTGCGCGTCCCGTCGGCAGCGACTCCGGACTCGCCGAGCTCCGAGACGCCGTCCTCGGCACCGTCGAGGAACCCGTCCACGACAGCCAGATCACCGGACAGATCACCGAGCACGACGTGCTCGAGGCCTACGCCGCGCACCTGGTCTCGTTGGCGCCGGTCGCCGGGCGGCCGCTCTCCGTCGTCGTCGACGCCGGCAACGGGATGGCCGGTCACACCGCGCCTGCCGTGTTCGGCCGGCTGGGTGCCGCGGTCGAGCTGCACCCGCTGTACTTCGAGCTCGACGGCACCTTCCCGCACCACGACGCCAATCCGATCGACCCAGGCACGCTGGTCGATCTCCAGGACGCCGTCGTCACGTCCGGCGCCGACGTCGGCCTGGCGTTCGACGGGGACGCCGACCGGTGCTTCCTCGTCGATGAGCGGGGGGCGATCGTCTCGCCGTCCGCGCTGACGGCCCTGATCGCCGAGCGAGAGCTGGCCCGTCACCCGGGGTCCACGATCATCCACAACCTGATCACCAGCCGTGCGGTGCCGGAGCTGGTCGGGTCGCTCGGCGGCACCGCGGTCCGCACCCGGGTCGGCCACTCCTTCATCAAGGCGACGATGGAGGAGACCGGCGCGGTCTTCGGCGGCGAGCACAGCGGGCACTTCTACTTCCGAGACTTCTGGCGCGCCGATTCCGGCATGCTCGCCGCCCTCCATGCGCTGGCCGCTCTCGCCGAGTCCGGTTGCCCCCTCTCGGAGCTGGTCGCCGGCTACGACCGATACCCGCTGTCGGGCGAGATCAACTCGACGACCACCGACCCTGACGCCGCACTGGCCGCGGTGCGGAGCAGCTTCGGGAGCCGCGAGGGCGCCCGGATCGACGAGCTCGACGGGCTCACGGTCAGTCATCCTGACTGGCAGCTCAACCTGCGCCGCTCCAACACCGAGCCGTTACTCCGGCTCAACGTGGAGGGCGCCGACCACCCCACCATGACCGCGGTGCGCGACGAGGCGCTCGCGCTGATCCACGAAGGAAGCCCATGAGCATCGACCCTGCCCTGCTCGAGATCATCGTGTGCCCCGAGTGCCACGGCGAGCTCGTCGTGACCCCGGCCCCGGGCGACGGCTCGCAGACCGAGCTCGTGTGTCAGTCCTGCGGTCTGGCCTACCCGGTCCGCGACGACATCCCGGTGCTGCTCGTCGACGAGGCGCGACGCCCCTCGTGATCGCGTCCTGAACTGAGAGAGCGACCACGATGACCTGGTTCGACGAGTCCCGCCTCGACGACGAGATGGCGCTCGGTGCCGCCGACCTCCGGCTGCGCACGCTGGCCGAGTCCGGCGCGCGGGTGCGCCGGGCCGCCGACGACGCCGCCGAGGCGACCGCGGTCGCGGTCGCTCGAGCCCAGGACTCCCGGCCGCGCGCCGTCATCGCGGCCGGCCCCGACTCCCGGCTGCTGCGGGCGGTGCTCGAGCCATGGTGCCCGGTGCCCTTCGTCGCCTGGCCGGGCAACGGACTTCCCGGCTGGGCCGGCGCGCTCGACCTCGTGGTGATCCTCGCGCCGGTCGGGTCCGACACCGGCACCGCGTCCTGCGCGGCCGAGGCGGTACGTCGTGGCTGCCAGGTCGTCATCGCCTGCCCGCCGGACTCCCTGGTCGCCGAGCACGCCGATGGACGGTGGACCACCCAGCTGCCCACCACCACCGACGACCAGCTCGCGACGGCCGTGGTGATGCTGTCCTACCTGCACCGGGTCGGTCTCGGACCCGAGGCCGACGCCGACAGCGTCGCCCAGGCCCTCGACGACGTCGCGATCGCCTGCTCCCCGCACCGCGACCTGTCGATCAATCCGGCGAAGATGCTGGCGATCTCGCTGGCCGACGCCACCCCGCTGGTGTGGGGAGGCTCGGTGCTGGCCGCCCGGGCCGCCCGCCGGATCGCGGAGTCGATCCGGCGCGCGAGCGGGCGGACCGCCCTGGCCGCCGACGCCGAGCATCTCCTCCCGGTCCTCGAGGCCACGCGAGCCCGCGACGTCTTCGACGACCCGTTCGCCGATCCCTCTGGAGGAGATCTGCGCCCGGTGCTCGTGGTCCTCGACGACGGAAGCGACGATCCGGTCGCTCGCGAGCAGCGCGGACGGCTTCGTGCGGCCGCCGACGGCCGCGGGGTGCGGATCGAGACCCTCACCAGCGAGGCGAGCACCGAGGTCGCCCGGTACGCGTCGCTGCTGTTGACCGGCACCTACGCCGCGGAGTACCTGCGCTTGGGGCTGGTCGAGGGCTGAGCCGATGGTCTCGTCAGACAATCTGACGAGTTGTGGGTGCGCCGCGAGCGCCCCCTACGGTGGGAAGGATGGCCCGCCGCGATCCATGGTTCGACAACGCCAAGATGGCGTTGATCGTGCTGGTCGTCATCGGCCACCTCTGGTCGCTGCTCCCGGCGGCGACGACGGGAACGGCGGCCGGGACCAACACCAACGCCTGGCTCTACGACTGGCTCTACATGTGGCACATGCCGGCGTTCGTGCTGCTGAGCGGCTACCTGTCCCGGTCGTTCACCTGGACCCGGGAGCGCCTGTCGAGCGTGGTCACCACGCTCCTGGTGCCCTACGTGATCTTCCAGGTCGGCCTGTCGACGATGCAGTGGTGCTTGGGGTGGGGTTGGCCCGAGCGCGTGCTGCTCGACCCGGTCTGGCCGCTGTGGTACCTCCTGGCCCTGGCGGCGTGGCGGCTCGTCACGCCGGTGTTCCGCCGGCTCCCCGGCTGGCTCGCCCTGTCCCTGGCAGTGGTGATCAGCCTCTACGGGGGCACCCTCGACGTCGAGGCGTTCAGCATTCCGCGGATCCTGGGGATGCTGCCGTTCTTCGTCCTCGGCCTGGTCGCTACCCCCGAGGCGATCGCCGCGATCCGGACCCACGCCATGCGCTTCTTCAGCGTCGGCTGCCTCATCCTCGCGCTCGTCGTCACTCGCCGCCTCGACGACTGGGCGGGCACCTACTGGCTCTACCTCCGGCCCTACGAGATCCTCGAGAGCACCACCCGCGAGGGCGTGGAGATCCGCGCGACGCTGCTCCTGCTGTCGTTGGGCTGCGCGCTGGGCGCTCTCTCGCTCGTGCCGGGCACGGACGGGTGGTTCGCCCGCCTGGGCACCGCCACGATGGTGGTCTTCCTGCTGCACGGCGTCGTGATCCGTGGGCTCGACGCTGGGGGAGTGATGCACTGGACCGTGGGGCACGACGGCCTCGGCAGGGTCTTCGTGGTCCTCCTCGGCATCGCGATCTCCCTGGCGTTGGCCGCACCGCCCACCGTGCGCCGCGTCGGCTGGCTGGTCGATCCGGTCGGCTGGGCGCGAGAGGAGGTACGTCGCGCGGTCGAACTGTCGATGGTGGTCCGGGACGGATGCTCCGACGTCGTCCCCGAGCGCGAACGGGTCCACTGATCCATTAGCCTTCCGCGCATGAGCGCTGGCCTCTTCGGACTCCTCGACGACATCGCTGCGCTCGCCAAGCTCGCAGCCGCCTCCGTGGATGACATCGGCGCTGCTGCGGGACGGGCCAGCGCCAAGGCGGCGGGCGTCGTCGTCGACGACACAGCGGTCACCCCGCAGTACGTCCAGGGCGTCGCCGCACAGCGCGAGCTGCCGATCATCAAGAAGATCGCCATCGGCTCCTTGCGCAACAAGCTGCTGTTCATCCTGCCGGCCGCGTTGCTGCTGAGCGAGTTCGCACCCGACTGGGTGCTGCCGGTCATCCTCATCTGCGGCGGCACGTTCTTGGCCTACGAGGGTGCGGAGAAGATCTGGGAGAAGATCGCCGGCCACGAGGAGGCGGAGAAGAAGACCGGGGAGATCACCCCGGAGCAGGAGAAGACGATGGTCGCCGGCGCGATCCGGACCGACTTCATCCTCTCCGCCGAGATCATGGTGATCGCCCTCAACGAGGTGGCCGCCGAGTCCTTCTGGGCTCGCGCGATCATCCTTGCCGTCGTCGCGGTCGGCATCACGATCCTGGTCTACGGAGTCGTCGGCGCGATCGTGAAGATGGACGACGTCGGGCTGAGCCTCGCGCAGCGCTCCTCGGCCGCGGCCCAGCGCATCGGCCTGGGTCTGGTCGCCGCGATGCCCCGGCTCCTCGCGGTGATCTCGGTCGTCGGCATCGCGGCGATGCTGTGGGTCGGTGGCCACATCCTGCTGGTCCAGCTCGACGAGATCGGCTGGCACGGCCCGTACTCGGTGGTGCACCACCTCGAGGTCGCCGTCCACGACGCCGTCGGCGGGCTCGGCGCGGTCCTGGGCTGGCTGACCAACACCGCGGCGTCGGCCGTCGTCGGCCTGGTGGTCGGGGCGGTCGTGGTCGCGGTGATGCACGTGCTGCCGTTCCCGAAGAAGCACGCCGCCGCGCACTCCGAGGGCCACTGAGGGCGGGCTGCGGCGATTCTGCGATCGCCCGAGGGCGGACCTAGCCTGGGTAGTCCGCACCGACATGCACCGACATGCATCGACACCGCCCTCAGGAGCACTTGTGGACTTCAAGGTCGCCGACCTCTCCCTGGCCGACTTCGGCCGCACCGAGATCATGCTCGCCGAGCACGAGATGCCCGGCCTGATGGCCATGCGCGAGCAGTTCGGCGACTCCAAGCCGCTGGCCGGAGCGCGTATCGCCGGATCGCTGCACATGACGATCCAGACCGCAGTGCTCATCGAGACCCTCGTGGCGCTCGGCGCCGAGGTCCGCTGGGCCTCGTGCAACATCTTCTCCACCCAGGACCACGCCGCCGCCGCCGTCGCGGTCGGCCCGAACGGCACCGTCGAGGAGCCGGCCGGCGTCCCGGTCTTCGCGTGGAAGGGCGAGACCCTCGACGAGTACTGGTGGTGCACCCAGCAGATCCTCGACTGGGGCGACCGCCAGCCCAACATGATCCTCGACGACGGCGGCGACGCGACCCTGCTCGTGCACCTCGGCGTGCAGGCCGAGAAGGACGGCGTCGCGCCCGACCCGGCCACCGCCACGAGCAACGAGCAGCGGATCATCTTCGAGGTCCTCAACCAGGTCCTCGCCGAGAACCCGAACCACTGGACCCCGATCGCCAACAGCATCAAGGGCGTCACCGAGGAGACCACCACCGGTGTGCACCGTCTCTACGAGATGATGAAGGAGGGCTCGCTCCTCTTCCCGGCGATCAACGTCAACGACTCGGTGACCAAGTCGAAGTTCGACAACAAGTACGGCTGCCGGCACTCGCTGGTCGACGGCATCAACCGCGCCACCGACGTCCTCATCGGCGGCAAGGTCGCCGTCGTGTGCGGCTACGGCGACGTCGGCAAGGGTTGCGCGGAGTCGCTGCGCGGCCAGGGCGCCCGGGTGATCGTCACCGAGATCGACCCGATCTGCGCGCTCCAGGCCTCGATGGACGGCTACCAGGTGACCACGCTGGAGGAGGCCCTCCCGATCGCCGACATCATCATCACCGCCACCGGCAACAAGGATGTCGTCACCATCGACCACATGCGGCAGATGAAGCACAACGCGATCATCGGCAACATCGGCCACTTCGACAACGAGATCGACATGGCCGGCCTGGAGGCCGAGGGCGTCGCCGAGCGCAAGAACGTCAAGCCGCAGGTCGACGTGTGGACCTTCCCGGCCACCGACGACCGCCCGGCCAGCTCGATCATCGTGCTCTCCGAGGGTCGCCTGATGAACCTCGGCAACGCGACCGGGCACCCCTCGTTCGTGATGTCGAACTCCTTCACCAACCAGGTGCTCGCCCAGATCGAGCTGTTCACCAAGACCGAGGAGTACCCCACCGACGTCTACGTGCTCCCCAAGCACCTCGACGAGCAGGTGGCCCGCCTCCACCTCGACTCCCTCGGCGTCAAGCTCACCACGCTCTCGGAGGACCAGTCCGGCTACCTCGGCATCCCGGTCGAGGGCCCCTACAAGCCCGACACGTATCGATACTGATGTGAGGGAGGCCGAGCTCGCGAGGCCTCGCCACGTCAGGACGATCGTGTCAACGGTGGTCGAGCGAGCCGTCGCGGCCTGAGCCCGCGAAGGCCGTGAACCGGCGTGTCGAGACCTCGGCGGCTCGAGACCGGCGGCACCACCGAACCGCCACCGCGCCGACCCGTCAGCCATAGCTGACGGGTCGACGTCGTTTTTGCGCTGACCCGTCCGCTATGGCTGACGGGTCAGCGTGGATGGGCGGGTCGGGAGCGGGTGGTGGTTGTCTCCCTGTCGGGTCGGCGTGTCGTCCCGCCTGTCACACTGTGAGGATGAGTGGCGGTATGAGCGAGGCGTCGAGCGACCTGGCGACCAACGGTCGCGTGCTGGTCGTCGACGACGACGCGGCGCTGGCCGAGATGCTCTCGATCGTGTTGCGTCAGGAGGGCTTCGACTCCCACACGGTCGGTCGGGGGGACCAGGCGCTGGAGGCATTTCGTGACTATCGACCCGACGTCGTGCTGCTCGACCTGATGCTTCCCGGCCGCGACGGCATCGACGTGTGCAAGGAGATCCGCGCCGAGTCCGGCGTGCCGATCGTGATGCTCACCGCCAAGGGAGACACCGTCGACGTCGTCGTCGGGCTCGAGTCGGGCGCCGACGACTACGTCGTCAAGCCGTTCAAGCCCAAGGAGCTCGTCGCCCGGATCCGTGCGCGGGTCCGTCGCAAGGAGAAGCCCGAGCCCGAGACCGGGGAGTCGCTGCGCATCGGCGACCTCGAGATCGACGTCGCCGGTCACTCGGTCAGCCGCGACGGCACCGCGATCGGCCTGACGCCGTTGGAGTTCGACCTCCTGCTGTGCCTGGCCCGCAAGCCCTGGCAGGTGTTCACCCGCGAGATGCTGCTGGAGAAGGTGTGGGGGTACCGCCATGCCGCTGACACCCGCCTGGTCAACGTCCATGTCCAGCGCCTGCGCTCGAAGGTCGAGCACGATCCGGAGCACCCGGAGATCGTGGTCACCGTGCGCGGTGTCGGCTACAAGGCCGGCAAGGCCTGAGATGCGGGTCTGAGATGCGGGCGCCGCGCCTGCCGCTGGGGGTGCGCCGGGCGCTCACCTTCTGGCGGCGCTCCACCCAGGCGCGGGTGGTCGCGAGCACCCTGGTGCTCTCGGCGGTGATGATCAGCGTCGTGGGGTGGTACCTGCTCCGCGAGACCCGCGACGGGCTCTTGGCCAACCGTGTCGACACCGTCCTCGCCGAGTCCGCCTCGGCCACCCGTGACGCCCAGCTGCGCCTGCAGGCCGCGCCGGCCGGTGACACCGATGCCGCCGGTCAGGTGCAGGACCTGGCGCGCGACATCATCGAGCGGGCCGACACGCGCGGCTACCGCGTGGTCATCACCGGCCCGGTCGACGCCGGCGTGCCGATCGACGACGCCGTCGCGACCAACAGCCCCGGCCTCGACGTCGCCGCCACCCTGCCCGACTCGCTGATGGACCGGATGTCGGACGTCGGCGCCGGCTCGGCCTGGACCTACACCCGCGTCGTGACCACCGACACCGGAGCCGATGCGGGAGTCGCCGGCGGGACGCATGCCGGGTCCGTCCCGGGCATCGTCGTCGGGTCCCAGCTGCGGCTGCCCGCCGACGGTCGCACCTACGCGCTCTACGTCGTCTACCCGCTCCAGGAGGAGGAGGAGACGATGAGCCTGGTCACCCAGGCGCTGCTCACCGCGGCCGTGCTCCTGCTGCTTCTGGTCGCGGGCATCACGTGGTTGGTGACGCGCCAGGTGGTGACGCCGGTGCGGATGGCGCGCCAGGTCGCCGAGCGGCTCGCGGCCGGGCGCCTCCAGGAGCGGCTGCGGGTCACCGGCGAGGACGACCTGGCCAGGCTGGCGACGTCGTTCAACCAGATGGCCAGCAACCTGCAACGCCAGATCCGCCAGCTCGAGGAGCTCAGCCGGGTGCAGCGGCGGTTCGTCTCCGACGTCTCCCACGAGCTCCGTACGCCGCTGACCACCGTCCGGATGGCCGGCGACGTGCTGCACGATGCCCGCAAGAGCTTCGACCCCGGCACCGCGCGCGCCGCCGAGCTGCTGCAGACCGAGCTCGACCGGTTCGAGACGTTGCTCGCCGACCTGCTCGAGATCAGCCGCTTCGACGCCGGCGCCGCCGTGCTCGACGTCGACGACGTCAACCTCGGTGACCTCGTGCGCCGGGTCGTGGACTCCACCCAGGTGCTCGCCGAGCAGCGCGGGGTCAAGATCGCGATCGAGGACGCCGACCGGCCCTGCCTGGCCGAGGCCGACAGCCGCCGGGTCGAGCGGATCGTGCGCAACCTGGTCACCAATGCCATCGACCACGCCGAGGTCGGCGGACGCGAGCCCGGCGTGGTGATCCGGCTGGGCGCCGACGACGATGCCTCGGCCATCGCGGTCCGCGACTACGGCGTCGGGCTGGAGCCGGGGGAGTCCGCGGTGGTCTTCAACCGGTTCTGGCGCGCCGACCCCGCGCGGGCACGCACCAGCGGAGGCACCGGCCTGGGGCTCTCCATCGCGCTGGAGGACACCCACCTGCACGGCGGCTGGCTCCAGGCCTGGGGCCGACCCGGTCGCGGCGCCCAGTTCCGCCTCACCCTGCCGCGGCGCAGCGACCACGTCCTGCGTCGTAGCCCGCTGCCGCTGCAGCCGGACGACGCCGGCGATCGGGACGAGGTGAGCGCATGAGCCGCGCCCGCCGCCTGCTGAGCGTGACCGCGGTCGTGCTCGTCGTCCTTCTCGTCTCGGGCTGCACCAGCCTGCCCGACTCCGGCCCCGTGGTCGACGCGGACACCGACTCCCAGGTCAGCGAGCGCGAGGCGGCCGAGGTCAACGCCGTCCCGCCGACCCGAGGAGCATCGGCCGAGGACGTCGTCCTGGGCTACTTCAAGGCCATGACCGCCTGGCCCAGCGACACCGACACCGTCAAGCAGTTCCTCTCCACCGACGCGGCACGGAACTGGGATCCGACCGCCGCCACCATCACCTATGCCGGCCAGCTGCTGCCCCGCGACGAGAGCCTCTCGTTCTCGGTGCCGCTCAACGACCCCGAGAAGATCGACCGGAACGGCTCCTGGGCCGGTCGCCTGCCTCCCGGCCGCGACGAGCTCGAGCTCGACCTGACCATCGAGGACGGCCAGTACCGGATCACCAACCCGCCCGACGCGCTGATCGTCCCCGACTCGTGGTTCTCGCAGCGGTTCCGGGTCGCGTCCCTGTACTACTTCGATCCCAGCGGTCGGATCCTCGTGCCCGATCCGGTGTTCGTGCCCCGAGGCGAGCAGCTGACCTCCACGATCATCACGCGACTTCTCGCCGGTCCGCCCGCAGACCAGCAGCGTGTGGTGCGCTCGTTCATCCCTCCGGGGCTTCGGGTCGAGGTGTCGGTACCGGTGTCGACGACCGGCGTCGCCACCGTGCCGCTGGTGGGCGAGGCCGGGAGCCTGGCCGGAGACGCGACCGAGAAGATGCTCGCCCAGCTCGCCTGGACGCTCCAGCAGGATCCCGCGATCTCCGCGTTGAGGGTCACCCTCGACGACGAGGTCCTGACCGGGCCCAGCGGCGAGGAGGAGTATCAGGTCAGCGAGGCCGCCCCCTTCGACCCGAGCGGATACCCGGCCACCGACAAGCTGTTCGGGGTGCGAGCCGGCGCATTGTCGACGCGCGACGGGAACGAGCTGGTGCCGGTGCCGGGCCCGTTCGGCAGCGGTTCGCTCGCGCTGCGGGCCGCCGCGGTGAGCATCGACGGGCTCGCGGCTGCCGGGGTCACCGACGCCGGCCGCGAGCTGGCCGTGGGCCCGATCGTCGAGTCCGAGGACGGCGTGGGCCCTCCGATCCGACCGCTGCGCGGCACCTCCCTGCTACAGCCCGTGTGGGACTTCGCCGGGCGGGTGTGGGTCGTGGACCGCACGCGGCGTGGTGCCGTCGTCCACATCCTGTCCGACAACGGGCGCGGCCAGCGGCTCACCGTGCCCGGCGTGAGCGGCCGCGACGTGCGATCCTTCCTCGTCTCCCGCGATGCCACGCGGTTCGTCGCCGTGGTCCGCGGTCCGAGGGGAGACCACCTGCGGATCGGCCGGATCGAGATCGACGATCGGGGAGGGCTCGACCGGGTCGCCAAGACCGACCCCATCGTGGTCCAGCCCGGATCCGCGGTGCGCATCCGCGACATCGCCTGGACCTCGCCCACCACGATCGCGCTGCTGATGCCGGTCGATCCCGGTGCCATCTACGAGGTGCGCACGGTGAGTGTCGACGGCTCGCCGACGACGTCCGAGCCGCTGTCGACCACGCTCGCCGAGCCCGTGCGCGGCCTGGCCGGATCCCCGATGACCGACCTGCCCACCTACGGCGTCACCGACCAGGGACTGATCAACCTCACCGACGGCGGCAGCTACGGCTTCCTGGGCGACCCGGCCTCCGACATCGCCTACGCCGGCTGATCCACAGGCCTGCGCGAGGTGGTGGTGCCGGGCGGTCGCTCCTGATCGGATAGCGCAGTGAGCCACCCCTCCCAGCTGCGCGACGCCTCGCTCGACCTCCTCCTCGGCGGAGCCTGCGTGGGATGCCGCAGACCGGGCCGGGTGCTGTGTTCGGCCTGTGCCGCGGCCCTGCCTCGCCGAGCGGTGTCGTGCACGCCGGCACCGCCGATCCCCGGCCTGGCCGCGTGCTTCGCCGCGGGCACCTATGCCGAGGTGCTCCGCGAGATGGTCGTGGGACACAAGGAACGGCGGCTGCTGGCTCTCACCGCACCGCTCGGGCTGCTTCTGGCACAGGCCGTGGTGGCCCTGCTCGCCAACGCTCGCGCATCGGAGGGTGAGCCAGTGCTGCTCGTGCCCGTGCCCTCGCGTCCCGCGGCCACCCGCGCTCGCGGACACGACCCCACCGGCGCTCTCACCACGGCGGCCGCCCGCGCGCTGCGCGGCACGTACGGGGTCGAGGCGACCGTCGTCCACCTGCTGCGTCTGCGTCGCGGCGTCGTCGATCAGGCCGGCCTGGACCGGGCTCAGCGGCAGGCGAACCTGGCCGGGTGCATGGCCGCGCGCCCGAGGGCGCTGCGAACCCTGGCCCGGCAGCAGGCGCGGCGTGGAGATGCTGCGCACGTGGTGGTGTGCGACGACGTCGTCACGACGGGCAGCACGGCCCGCGAGAGCGGGCGTGCGCTCGCGGCGGTCGGCGTCGCCGTCCTCGGGGTCGCATGCGTCGCCGCGACGCCGGCTCGCGTCGAGGCAGGTGGGTCCGCAGCGCGGATCGGGTTCGACACAGCGGGGGAGGTTCCCCCGTTTCACCGGACCGACTAACGTCCGTGTATGGAGTCCGTCCGGGTCCGTGGTTGCGTCGTCCGGGGCGTGTGCCCGGGGCGGCTAGCCGATGCCAGTCGCAGGCGAAACGGCCCACGTAACTCGACCCGTCCCACCCCGGTGGGGCGGCGAGGATCACGGTGCGGCTTAGAGGTAAGTCCTGCCCCGTCCCGGCCGTCAGATGCGGCCTGCTCCCACCGGTGTGCGGGTGCGAGCGTCGGGAGAAGGCCAGTAGTGGCGGAGAAGCTGCGAGCGTCTCAGCAGGCGGTTGTGGGGTCGAAGACCAGGTCGGCCGGACGGACTCCATCTCGTGTACCGGTGCCGCCGCCACGGCGGCCGCACCGCGGCACGCAGTGAAGAACAGTGTGAAGAGTTGTAGCCACACCCATCGCTAGCGGGAGGTTCACCATGGATATCGTCGTCACCGGACGCCAGTGCGAGATCACCGACTCGTTCCGTGCTCACTGTGCCGAGAAGCTCGCGAAGCTCGAGAAGCACGACCACCGGATCATCCGGGTTCACGTCGAGGTCGAATGTGAGCAGAACCCGCGCCAGCACGACAAGTCGGTCCACGTCGAGCTCACCGCGATCTCCAAGGGCCCGGTGATCCGCGCCGAGGCGGCCGCCGACCACCAGATGGGTGCCCTCGACCTTGCTCTGGACAAGATGGCCGCCCAGATGCGGCGCGCCGCCGACCGTCGTCGCGTCCACCGGGGGCGCCGCACCCCGGTCTCGGTGGGTCAGGCGTTGGCGGACCCGGCGGTGGTCGAGGCGGTGGCCGCCGAGATCGACGGCGACGAGGTGCGCGACCGCTCGGTGGGCCCGATCGACGTCACCGGTGACGGTCCGCTCGTCGTCCGCGAGAAGACCCACCCGGCCGCCCCGATGACGCTCGACCAGGCGATGTACGAGATGGAGCTCGTCGGCCACGACTTCTACCTGTTCGTCGACAAGGAGAGCGAGCGGCCCTCGGTGGTCTACCGGCGCCGTGGCTACGACTACGGCGTCATCTCCCTCGACCTGAACGGCGAGCTGGAGGACTGAGCCGCCCCGGGGTCCGGGGCCCGGCGCGTGAGAGACTGGGTCCGTGGCAGATCAGGGGGCGACGCCGACACCGACGGGTGAGCCGGCGCAGGTCGCCCCCGATCGTGCTCCGGTGCGGGTGATGGTCGTCGACGACCAGCAGCTGTTCCGGCGTGGCCTGACCATGCTCCTCGCCGCCGAGCCCGGCCTCGAGGTCGTCGGCGAGGCCGGTGACGGCGTCGAGGGCACCCGGCTCGCCGAGACCACCGCGCCCGACGTCGTACTGCTCGATGTGAAGATGCCCAAGCGCAGCGGGATGGAGACCTGCCTGGCGATCAAGCAGGCCGTCCCGAGCGCCAAGATCATCATGCTCACCGCCTCCGACGACGAGGGTGACCTGTACGAGGCGGTCAAGAGCGGTGCCTCCGGCTATCTCCTCAAGGACTCCTCGATCGAGGAGGTCGCCCAGGCCATCGCGGTGGTCGCCGATGGCCAGTCGCTGATCAGCCCGTCCATGGCCATCAAGCTGATCGACGAGTTCAAGCAGATGCGACCCGCCAAGGAGAGCGGCCCGGCGCTGCGCCTCACCGACCGCGAGCTCGACGTGCTGCGACTCGTGGCCCACGGCCTGAGCAACAAGGAGATCGCGGCGAGGCTGTTCATCAGCGAGAACACCGTGAAGAACCACGTGCGCAACATGCTCGAGAAGCTGCAGCTGCACTCGCGCATGGAGGCGGTCATCTACGCCGTCCGTGAGAATCTGCTCGAGCTGCCCTAGGGAGGCAGCCCCTCGGGAGGTTGAGCAGGCCGGACGCGCGAGGGACGAGTGCGGGCGGCGCCGACGAAACCCCGCCGTCGGGGAGGTCCGCAGGAGAGTTTGCCCGCCGGCGGGACGTCGTTCGCGGTCGAGAACCGTCCGCGTCATCGGGTAGAAACTGCGCGTGACCCAGTCGCTCAGCCAGGCCCAGGCCCGGCGGATCGCGTTGGCCGCCCAGGGCTTCCTGGACCGGCCTCACGATCCGCCGACGATGCGCACCTTCGCGCGCACCATCGCCCGTACCGGAGTGCTCCAGGTCGACTCGGTCAACGTGCTCCAGCGCGCGCACTACATGCCGCTGTACTCGCGGATGGGGCCCTACGACACCGCGCTCCTCGAGCGGGCCGCCAGCGGGTCGGATCGCCGGCGGGTGGTGGAGTACTGGGCCCACGTCCAGGCGTTCATGCCCGTCGACCTGTGGCCGGCGATGGCGCACCGACGCGAGCGGTATCGCGCCGAGCGCGGCAAGTGGGGCTTCGTCGCGAAGGACGACGAGCTCGAGCGCCGGCTGCTGGCCGAGCTCGCCGAAGGCGGGGCAGCCACCTCGCGCGATCTCGACGACGGCCTGCCGCGCAACAAGGACAACTGGGGCTGGAACTGGTCGCGTACCCGCCGGATGCTCGACTTCCTCTTCACTGCCGGGGAGCTTGCGATCGCCGGACGCAACAGCCAGTTCGAGCTGCGTTACGACCTCCCCGAGCGGGTGTTGCCGGCCGAGGTCCGCAACGCCCCCGACCTGCCGGTGGCCGAGCAGCACCTCGAGCTCGTGCGCCGGGCGGCGGTCTCGCACGGTGTGGCCACGATCCGGTGCCTGGCCGACTACTACCGGATGTCGATCAAGGACGTCACCGCGGCGGTCGCCGTGCTGACCCAGACCGGCGAGCTGGAGCAGGTGAGCATCGAGGGCTGGCGGCGTCCCGGCTTCCTCCACCGCGACGCTCGACGTCCGCGCGCGGTGCCGGCCCGCACCCTGCTGAGCCCCTTCGACCCGGTCGTGTGGGAGCGCGAGCGCACCGAGCGGCTCTTCGACTTCCACTACCGCATCGAGATCTACACCCCGGCGCCGAAGCGGATCTACGGCTACTACGTGCTGCCGTTCCTGCTGCGCGACCAGATCGTCGCGCGCGTCGACCTCAAGGCCGACCGACCCACCGGGCGGCTCCTGGTGCACGGCGCGTTCGCCGAGGCCCACGCCCCCGACGACACCGCGGCCGAGCTCGCGCTCGAGCTCGACCGGCTGCGCGGCTGGCTCGGACTGCAGGACATCGTCGTGGGGGAGCGTGGCGATCTGGTCGCCCCGCTGGCGGCCCACGTCGCGACGCTATGACGCACGCCACAGCCGGGTGTCTGCCCGCGGAACGCGAACCTGGTCCCGCTCGTTAGGATGGTCGGTGGCCCGATCCGGGCCCCTCAGCTTCAGCTTTTCCGTGCCCCACCCCCAGCCCCAGGAGTTCCTGCCGTGCCCGCGTTCATCGACAAGCTCCTCCGTATCGGCGAGGGCAAGACCCTGCGCCAGCTCGAAGCCGTGGCGAAGGCCGTGAACTCGATCGAGGACGAGTTCAAGAAGATGAGCGACGAAGAGCTCCAGGCGATGACCGGGGAGTTCAAGGAGCGGCTGGCCGAGGGCGCCACCCTCGACGAGCTCATGCCCGAGGCGTTCGCGACCGTGCGCGAGGCCTCGCGCCGTGTCACCGGGATGCGCCCCTTCGACGTCCAGATCATGGGCGGTGCCGCGCTGCACCTGGGCAACATCGCCGAGATGAAGACCGGTGAGGGCAAGACCCTCGTCGCGGTGCTGCCGTCCTACCTCAACGCGCTGAGCGGCAAGGGCGTCCACGTCGTCACCGTCAACGACTACCTCGCCAGGTTCCAGTCCGAGCAGATGGGGCGCATCCACCACTTCCTCGGGCTCACCGTCGGGGTGATCCTGCCGCAGATGAAGCCGGCCGAGCGTCGTGAGGCCTACAACTGCGACATCACCTACGGCACCAACAACGAGCTGGGCTTCGACTACCTGCGCGACAACATGGCCGGCTCCATCGAGGAGTGCGTCCAGCGCGGCCACAACTTCGCCGTCGTCGACGAGGTCGACTCCATCCTCATCGACGAGGCGCGGACCCCGCTGATCATCAGCGGCCCCACCCAGGACGAGGTGAAGTGGTACGGGGAGTTCGCCAAGATCGTCGACAAGCTCACCCTCGACGAGGACTACGAGGTCGACGAGAAGAAGCGCACCATCTCCGTCCTCGAGCCGGGCATCACCAAGGTCGAGGACCATCTCGGCATCGAGAACCTCTACGAGTCGGTCAACACCCCGCTGATCTCCTTCCTCAACAACGCGATCAAGGCCAAGGAGCTGTTCCGCAACGACAAGGAGTACGTCGTCATGAACGGCGAGGTGCTCATCGTCGACGAGCACACCGGCCGCATGCTGGCCGGACGTCGCTACAACGACGGGCTCCACCAGGCGATCGAGGCCAAGGAGGGCGTCACCGTCCGCGAGGAGTACCAGACCCTCGCCACGATCACCCTGCAGAACTACTTCCGGCTCTACGACACGCTGTCGGGCATGACCGGTACGGCCATGACCGAGGCCTCGGAGTTCGACAAGATCTACAACCTCGGCGTCGTCCCGATCCCGACCAACCGGCCGATGGTCCGCAAGGACCAGCCCGACCTCGTCTACCGCACCGAGGAGGCCAAGTACGACGCCGTCGTCGAGGACATCGCCGAGCGCCACGAGAAGGGCCAGCCGGTCCTGGTCGGCACCGTCTCGGTCGAGAAGTCCGAGCACCTCTCCGGCAAGCTGAAGGCACTCGGGATCGCCCACAGCGTCCTGAACGCCAAGGTCCACGCCGACGAGGCCAAGATCGTCGCGCTGGCCGGGCACAAGGGCGCGGTCACAGTGGCCACCAACATGGCCGGCCGCGGTACCGACATCATGCTCGGCGGCTCGGTGGAGTTCATCGCCGACGCCGAGCTGCGCAAGAAGGGTCTCGAGCCCACCGGGGAGACCGCCGAGGAGTACGAGGCCGCCTGGCCCGGCATGCTCGAGGAGGTCAAGGCGCGGGTCAGCACCGAGCACGACGAGGTGCGCGAGCTCGGCGGCCTCTACGTCGTCGGCACCGAGCGCCACGAGTCGCGCCGCATCGACAACCAGCTGCGCGGTCGCTCCGGCCGTCAGGGCGACCCGGGTGAGTCCCGGTTCTACCTGTCCCTGGAGGACGAGCTGATGCGGCTGTTCAAGTCCGAGTGGGTCGACCGCGTCCTCACCATGCTCAAGATCCCCGACGACGTCCCGATCGAGAACAAGAGGGTCACCAGCGCGATCGCCAACGCGCAGGGCCAGGTCGAGTCGCAGAACTTCGAGTCGCGCAAGAACGTCTTGAAGTACGACGACGTGATGGACCGCCAGCGCAAGGTGATCTACGGCGAGCGCCACGAGGTGCTCGAGGGCGCCGACATCGAGGAGCAGATCCGCGGCTTCGTCGACGACGTCGTCGAGGGCACCGTGCGGGGCTCGCTCGAGGACTTCTCCGAGGAGTGGGACCTCGAGCAGCTGTGGACCGACCTCAACCAGTTCTGGCCGGTCACCGTCGACCGGGAGCAGTTGATCGAGGAGGCCGGCGGCGACCAGGCCGGCCTCGACAAGGAGGAGCTGATCGCCACCCTCCAGACCGACGCCCAGGCGGCCTACAACGCGCGCGAGGAGGAGGTCGGCTCCGAGGTGATGCGCGAGCTCGAGCGTCGCGTGCTGCTCTCGGTGCTCGACCGCAAGTGGCGCGAGCACCTCTACGAGATGGACTACCTGCGCGAGGGCATCTACCTGCGGGCCTACTCCCAGCGCGACCCGCTGGTCGAGTACCAGCGTGAGGGCTTCGACATGTTCGCCGCGATGATGGACGGCATCAAGGAGGAGACGGTCGGCTTCCTGTTCAACCTCGAGGTCCAGCTCGACGAGGAGGACGAGGGCGAGGAGGTCGAGGTCGAGCTCCAGCTCGAGGACCCCGAGGAGCCGATGCGGCGCGACCTGCCCTCCGAGGCCCAGCCCGACGCCCCGACACTCACCAAGCAGGCCCCGCAGATCCGCGCCAAGGGCCTGGAGAAGCAGGCGATGCCCTCCAACCTCAAGCTGTCGGCGCCGAGCGAGGACGGCGAGGCGGTCGAGACCAGCGACGCGAGCGCGGAGCGCGACCAGTACGCCGGCGTCGGTCGCAACGCGAAGTGTCCGTGTGGCTCGGGCAAGAAGTTCAAGCAGTGCCACGGCGCGCCGGGCGGTCCGGCCGGCGTCACCGCACGCATCGGCTGACCTCAGCCTGGATCCACCGATTCTCGCCTGCTACGCGCCACCATATGGGCGCGCTGGCGGCGTTGCGGCCGCTCGATGGTCAACCAGAACGCCTTCGCGACCGCGCCTTGCCATCGCACCCATCTGGTGACGCTCGCCGAGCCGGCAATCGGTGGATGCAGGCTCAGCCTGGATCCACCGATTCTCGCCTGCTGCACGCCACGATATGGGCGCGCTGGCGGCGTTGCAGCCGCTCGATGGTCAACCAGAACGCCTTCGCGACCGCGCCTTGCCATCGCACCCATCTGGTGACGCTCGCCGAGCCGGCAATCGGTGGATGCAGGCTCAGCCTGGATCCACCGATTCTCGCCTGCTGCACGCCACGATATGGGCGCGCTGGCGGCGTTGCAGCCGCTCGATGGTCAACCAGAACGCCTTCGCGACCGCGCCTTGCCATCGCACCCATCTGGTGACGCTCGCCGAGACGACAATCGGTGGATCCAGCCTGGATTCAGGCGAATTCGAGAGCGGTGCACACCCAGCGGTTGCGGCGTCGTTCGAACCGGGCGGCCAGCGCGCGGGAGCGCTCGCCGTAGCGCACGTGGATGCTGGTCTCGGCGATGCCGGGCGCGGTGAAGCTGGTGTGCACTGACCACACGCGCGGCGTGACTGCCTGGACTCGCGCGACGCCGGGAAGGTGCCCACTCGCGCGGGCGACCAGCTGAGCTCGCCGCTCGAGATCGAGATGGACCTCGCGGCTGGTCCAGCGCACCAGTTGGCTCACCGGACGGTCCCCGCCCACGATCTCGACCACGGCCTGCCCGAAGCGTCGGGCCCAGCGCTCGAGGTCGTGGGCGCCGGGCCGGTCGAGGGGGAGGGGCAGCGCGGAGACCGCGGTAGCGGTCTCGGTCGAGTCGCGTGGTGCCGCGGGCGGCTCCAAGCGCGGCTGGAGGGCCAAGGCAAGGGTTCCTTGGGTCGCCGCGACCGGCATCGGGAGCCGCAGTGGGATCACGTTGTCGTGGAACGGGGGGCTGACGCTCATGGCTCACTCCTCTGGTCGGGTTGATCTGTGTCGGGCTGGTCTGGTGCGGGCTGGTCTGGTGCGGGCCGGCTCGAATCCGGCCGGTGGGGTGGGTGGTCCGGTGGTCGGTGCAGCCGCAACCCGGGGTGGATCAGGTCGGGGTCGGTGCCGACGTCGTCGCGGTTGGCCGCATACAGCGCCGCGGTGGCCCTGGCCACGGTGGAGACGTCGCGCCGTGCCGCGGGCAACCCGTCGCGCGCGATCGTCCAGAGGCTGTCGCCCGGACTGACGACGACCTCGCCCCGATCGCGGTTGGAGGCACCGCCCCCCGGCGTCGGCCCCGGCGTCGGCCCCGGTATCGGCCCCGGTATCGGAGCCTGTGCTGCGGGCTCGGTGCGGTGCGCCGGCCCCGTGGCGCGATCGGGGACCCGCAGGCCGTCGAGCGATCCGGCCGCCGCGGGCGTGGACCGCGGGGCGCCGTGCTCGCCGTCGACCGCATAGGCAGGTGTCACGGTCACCACCGCGAGACCACACGCCAGCAGGACGGCGCGCGCGGCCCACACCGGCACGCCACGCACCTGTCGAGGGGAGGTGCCGGCCGGCGTGGCGCTCGGGGCGGCTGTGGAGCGGTGCGTGCCGATCGCCTGTGCCAGCACCACGGTGGTCACCGCCCACGCCCATACCGCGCACCCGGCGAGCGCGACCGCCGCGACGTCGGCGAGTGCCAGGTCGAGCCGGCCGGTCGGCGGCCGGTGTCCGCCCAGCCAGTGGGCCACGACGGTGCCCGCCCAGCGACACGCGAGCACGGCCAGGGCACCGAGCAGCGCCCACACCGCGAGGCTGCGGAGCCCGCGACCGACCATCCCGAGATCACCACCACGATCGTTGCGTTTGCGTCTGTTTGCCTTACTTAACGCCCCTTTTACATCGGCGTCAATCGTTTCTCCACAGGTGCGCACGCCAGTAGGGTCGGGTCATGGGGTGGGAGGCGGAGATCTTCAGCCTGCTCGACGATCTGGAGCAGCAGGCGGAGTCGCTCTACGACGCAGACCGCGCGCCGGAGATCGCCGACCGGTCGCGCACCGAGTACCAGCAGGTCACCCTCGCGGCGCGGCTGATGGCCTCGATCGACCGCGACGTCACCCTGCACGTGTCGGGCGTCGGCCCGCTGTCCGGACGTCTCGACCGAGTGGCCAACGGCTGGTGCCTGCTGGCCTCCCCGGCCGGCGACTGGATCATCCCGCTCCCGGCCCTCGCCGCCATCGACGGCGCGGCCGACCGCGCCGTCCCGGAGATCGCCTGGTCGCCGTTGAGCAGACTCGGTCTCGGCTCCGCGCTGCGGCACCTCGCCGACGCGGGGGAGCGCTGCGTGCTGCACCGTCTCGACCGGGTGCGCCACGACGGCCCGCTACGACGCATCGGCGGCGACTTCGTCGAGGTCGCCGAGGGCGACCCGCCCCGCATCACCCTGGTCTCCTTCGCCACCCTCGCCGCCGTCCAGAGCCGCGACGTCTGACCGTGAATGCGACGCCGAGTCGGCGTTTGCGTCAAACAAAGTCGCCGACTCGGCGTGCACGCGACGCCGAGTCGGCGCGAATGCTCAACACAAACGCCGACTCGGCGTGAAGGAAGGGTCAGGTGGCTTCGGAGTCGAAGGGTGGGATGGCGCCGGAGGGGAGGGTGGCGGCGCGGCGCTTGGGACGGGCTTCGGCGGCCGCCTCGGCGTCGGCGTCCTCCATGGCCTCCATGATGTGCTTGCGCACGATCGTGCGGGGGTCGAGGTCGCGCAGCTCGAGGTCGGCGTACTCGGGGCCGAGCTCGCTGCGCAGGTCGTCGCGCGCGGAGTTGGCCAGCTGGCGCGCCTGGCGCAGCAGCCGCCCGGCCTGCTGGGCGAACTCGGGGAGCCGGTCGGGGCCGAAGACGAGAACCGCGACCAGCAGGATCACCGCGAGCTCAGGAAGCCCGACCCCGAACACGCGCGGGCCTCAGAACCGGTTGCTCGGGGTGAGTCCGAGTTGCATGCCGGCCAGGCCGCGACCGCGACCGGTCAGCTGGGCGGCGATCGAGGAGAGCTCGCGCGCGGAGGGGGCGCTCGGGTCGCTCTCGACGACGGGCTTCCCGACGTCGCCGCCCTCGCGCAGGGACACCTCGATCGGGATCCGGCCGAGGACCGGGACGTCGTACCCGAAGCGCTGGCCGAGGGTCTCGGCGACGCGGTCGCCGCCTCCGCTGCCGAAGATGTCGAGCTTGTGGCCGGGCTGGCCATCCGGGCCCGGCTCGCAGTGCGGGCAGGCCAGGTAGCTCATGTTCTCGATGACGCCGACGACGCGCTGGTGCATCATCGAGGCCATCGTGCCCGCGCGCTCGGCGACCTCCGCGGCCGCCTCCTGCGGCGTGGTGACCACGACCACCTCGGCGCCGGGAAGGTGCTGCCCGAGCGAGATGGCGACGTCACCGGTGCCCGGCGGCAGGTCGAGCAGGAGCACGTCGAGGTCGCCCCAGAAGACGTCGGAGAGCATCTGCACCAGCGCGCGGTCGAGCATCGGCCCGCGCCAGGCCACGACCTGGTCGCGCCGCGGCTTGAGCATCCCGATCGAGATCACCGAGACCCCGGACGGCGTGGGCACCGGCATGATCAGGTCGTCGACCTGGGTGGGGCGCGCGTCGGCGACGCCGAGCATGGCGGGTACCGAGTGGCCGTAGATGTCGGCGTCGAGGACGCCGACCTTGAGCCCCTGCTGGGCCATCGCGATCGCGAGGTTCACCGTGACCGAGGACTTGCCGACCCCGCCCTTGCCGCTGGCGATCGCGAACACCTTGGTGAGGTTGCCCGGCTGGGAGAACGGGATCTCGCGCTGGGCCTGGCCGCCTTGGAGGATCTCCTTGAGGCCGGCGCGCTGCTCGGCGGTCATCACCCCGAGCGTGAGGTCGACGTCGGTGACGCCCTCGACGCGGTGCAGGGCGGCGTTCACGTCGCGGGTGATGGTGTCCTTGAGGGGGCAGCCGGCCACGGTGAGGAGCACCGTGAGCCGGACCAGGCCGCTGTCGGTGATCTCGACGGTGTCGACCATGCCGAGCTCGGTGATGGGCCGCTTGATCTCGGGGTCCTGCACGGTGGCGAGGGCAGCGTCGATCTGCTCGCGATTCGGTGACGTCATGATGCGGCCAGTCTAGGAGCAGGCTCCCCGGCGGCGGTGATCGGAGGCGGTCAGGAGCCCGGGGGCGGCGGCCGGTCGTCGTCGGCACCGGGTTCGGAGTCTGCCTCGGACGCCGCCGCGGCCGCTCGCTCGTCGAGCTCGGCCAGCAGTGAGCGGAGCTCGGAGCGGACGTAGTCGCGGGTGGCGACCTCGCCGACCGCCATCCGCAGCGAGGCGACCTCGCGGGCCAGGAACTCCATGTCGGCGTGCGCGCGGGCGTTGGCCTGGCGGTCCTGCTCGGCCACGACCTTGTCGCGCTGCTCCTGCCGGTTCTGCGCCAGCAGGATCAGTGGTGCCGCGTAGGACGCCTGCAGGCTCAGGATCAGGGTGAGGAAGATGAAGGGGTAGATGTCGAACTTGGCATCGCCGGGGATCAGGACGTTCCAGCCGATCCAGATCGCGACGAACAGCGTCATGTAGGCCAGGAACGTCGCGGTCCCCATGAACCGGGCGAACTGCTCGGCGAAGGTGCCGAACGACTCGGGGTCGTAGGCCGGACGCCGCACCAGCTGACGCCGGTTGTCGCGCGGGGTGTCCAGGCGGGTGCGGGGCTCGCGACTCTGGCGAGGGTCCGGACGGCTCTCCTTGGGATCGCGCTGCTCAGCCACGACCCACCCCTTCCTCGATCCCCGTCCGGTCGTCGCTGCTCAGTGCCCGGTCGCGCCAGTTGGCCGGCAGCATGTGGTCGAGCAGGTCGTCGACGCTGACGGCGCCCAGCAGGTGCCCGTTCTCGTCGACCACCGGCGCACACACCAGGTTGTAGAGGGCCAGGTGGGCCGCGACCTGATCGATCGTCGCCTCGGGACGCAGGTTCTCCATCGAGTCGTCCAGGGCCCCGGCGACCAGGGTGGAGGGCGGCTCGCGCAGCAGGCGCTGGATGTGGGCGACACCGACCAGGCGTCCCGTCGGCGTCTCCAGCGGCGGGCGGCACACGAACACCAGCGAGGCCAGCGCTGGCGTGAGGTCGGGGTTGCGCACTCGGGCGAGCGCGTCGGCCACGGTGGCGTCGGTGCCGAGCACCACCGGCTCGGGGGTCATCATCGCGCCGGCAGTGTTTTCGACGTAGGACATCAGCCGCCGCACGTCCTCGGCCTCGTCGGGCTCCATCAGTGCGAGCAGGATCTCGGCGGTCTCCGGAGCCAGGTCGGCGATCAGGTCGGCGGCGTCGTCGGCCGACATCTCCTCCAGGACGTCGGCGGCGCGCTCGGAGTCCAGGTGCTCGAGGATCTCGACCTGGTCCTCCTCGGGCATCTCCTCCAGTACGTCGGCGAGCCGCTCGTCGTCGAGGGCGGCGACGACCGCCGTGCGACGCTCCTCGGGGAGGTCGTGGATCATCGTCGCGGCGTCGGCGGGCCGCATCTCGTTGAGGGCGTGCAGCAGCGCGGTGGCGCCCTGGGCGTCGCCTCCGGGACGGGCGAGCCCCTGCACGTCGCGCCACTCGGCGACGTGCGTCTGTCCGCGCCGGCGCAGCCCCTTGGCAGGCTCCTGCACCGCTACCCGGCTCAGCAGCCAGTCGCGGGTCCGGCCCTGCTCCATCGCGACGTCGTAGATGGTCCCGCTCACGGTGCCGCTGGCGCCGCCGCCGGGGATGGTCACCTGCCGGTCGAAGATCTGTCCTACCACCAGCGTCTCGGTCGAGCGCTGCTCGAAGCGCCTCATGTTGAGCAGGCCGGTGGTGTAGACCTGCCCGGCGTCGATGTGGGTGACCCGGGTCATCGGCACGAAGATCCGGCGCCGGCCGAAGACCTCGCCCACCAGGCCGAGCACCCGCGGCTGACTGGCCTCCGAGCGCATCACGACGACGACGTCACGCACCTTGCCGACCTGATCCCCCTGGGGGTCGAAGATCGGCAAACCCACCAGGCGGGCGACGTAGACGCGCGCGGGACTGCTCACGTGACCGCACGCTACCGGTGTGGGCTCCGCGGGAGGTCACGACGTTCCGAGTGCGTGTTCACCCGGTTCTGCACACCCGCGACCTACAATGCAGTCCATGGCGTCTCGCACCACCACCCCCACCGGTCGCACTGGCCGCATCGGTCGCTCACGCGCCGGCTCGCTCGCCGGGCTCGCCGCAGGTGCCCTTCTCGGTCTGGCGCTGCTCACCGGCTGCGGATCGGAGTCCGACGACGCCGAGAACGCCTCCGACGACACCTCGAGTTCGACTCCGACCGAGTCCGGCACCGAGACCAGCCAGCCCACCAGCGAGCCCAGCCAGACGCCGACCAGCGCCCCGCCCACCAGCGAGGCGGTACCCCCGGGCACGCCCGCCTGCGCCGACGTCTGGACCGCCGGGGCGGTTCTCCCGCGCACCTACTCCGGTTGCGCGGACGGCGAGACCTACGTCCCCGCCGACAAGCTGGGCTGCTCATCCGGCCAGCGCCTGGTCCGCTACGCCGACCGCTTCTACGCCATCGCCGGCAGCGACATCAGCGAGGCCGACGGCCCGCTGATGAAGGACAAGGACTACGGCTCCGCGGCCGCCCGGTGCAGGGCCTGATGAGGCCTGCGACCACTGCCGATTTCGGAACCGGCCCTGGTGCTGCACACAATCGAAACGACGTACCGAACGACGCAACCGCACGACCCCCGCACTTCTCGTCAGCAGCACCGAGCTGACGAGCCACCCCGACTCGATGGGATGAACCGGCTGTGGCCAAACTCCTCGCGCTGATCGTCGTTGTCGCGGCGCTCTCCGTCCCCGCCGCTCAGGCGCCGGCGAGCGCTGCACCACCCGACAACTTCAACCCCCGCCCCGGAGCGACCTTCAACAGCCCGCTGGGCAGTGTCACCGACCGCCGCACGATCTTCCGCAAGATCATCCGGTCCATCAACTCCACCCCCAAGGGCGAGAACATCAACATCTTCTCGTGGAACTTCCTCACCCGTGAGGGCACCGACGCGCTGCTGCGCGCTCAGGGACGCGGGGTGCGGGTGCGGCTGCTGATGGACAACCGCAACAACGTGGAGATCCCGAACGCGCCGTTCCGGCGGCTGCGCTCGGAGCTGGCCCGCCACAACAAGGGCCGCAAGCCGGCGCGCAAGAGCTGGGCGCGCACCTGCATGGGCTCGTGCCGTGGCAGCACCGGCTCGGCGCACTCGAAGTTCTTCATGTTCTCCCAGGCCGGCAAGGTCAAGCGAGTCGTGATGCAGGGCTCGGCCAACCTCACCCTGGCCTCCACCAACAACCAGTGGAACGACATCTACACCCACACCCGCAGCAAGAACGTGTGGCGCTTCTACAACAAGATCTTCCGTGAGGCCAAGCGCGACCGGCGTGCCGCCAAGCCGTACGTCTCCCAGCGCTTCGAGAGCAACTTCCGGCTCATCCAGTTCCCGATGGCCACCCGCAACGACCCGGTGATGCAACTGCTCAACCAGGTCCGGTGCAGCGGCGCCAAGAACACCGCCTCGGGCAAGACCCGGATCCGGATCGCGCCCGACGTGATCCGCCAGGACCGCGGCATGCGCCTGGCCCGCAAGGTCCGCTCGCTGTGGAACAACGGCTGCGACATCAAGATCGGCTACACCGTCGTCGGCATCGACGTCGGCCGGATGCTGCGGGCACCCGGCCCGCGCGGCCCGGTCCCGATGCGACACCTCGTGCAGGACGTCAACGGCGACGGCGAGTTCGACAACTACTTCCACCTCAAGGCGATGTCGGTCGTCGGCAAGCTCGGCAAGAACAACCGCGCCTACGCCGTCCTCAACGGCTCGGCGAACTGGTCCGGCCTGTCCGCGGTCAGCGACGAGAACCTCGGCATCTACCGCAGCAAGCGCGACACGCTGCGCTACCAGAGCCACATCGACTACTGGTACAACCGCTTCTCCAGCGGCAGCGCCCGTCAGGCCGTCCCGCAGTTCCGCGGCGCCACCACGCCGCCCCCCGGTGAGCGCCTGGTCTTCGGCTCCGACGCCAACGCCGTCTACGAGGACGGCACGCCCTACAGCACCACCGGCGTCGACCCGTACGCCCACATGGCCGGCGACTGAGCGTTGAGCGGCACCGGCACGAGCACGAGCGCGCCGTCGCGACGCGCCGCACCGGGGCTGACCCGGGTGCGGCGCGTCGACGACGACGGCGTGTCGGTGCTGGTCGGCGACGACCGACCACTCGACGTCTGTCTCGACGGCCGGCGGATCTGGACGTTCTGGACCCGCCGGGACACCGATCCGGTGGCTCCGGTCGACGCGCTGGCCCGCGGGCCGTGGCCGGCTCGACGGGCCGTCTGGCCCAAGCCGCTGCGCGCTCATCTCAACGGCACGGGCCGGATCACCGTGTCCGACTCGGTCACCGGTCGTGAGCTGTTCGACAAGACGGTCACGCTGGGGGAGGGCTCCGGCCCGATCCGGGTGCAGAACCGTCGCGGGGTCGATTTGGGCATCGACAAGTCCGGACGACTGGTGCCGACCTTCGCCAGCCGCAGCGACCGCGACATCGAGGCCCTGCTCGATGCCACCGACGCCGTGCTGGAGGCGCTGCGGGAGGCGGGGGTCGAGCCGTTCATCGCCTACGGAACCCTGCTCGGCGCGGTGCGTGAGGGGGCCGTCCTCGGCCACGACTCCGATGCCGACCTCGGCTACGTCAGCTCTCACACGACGCCGGTCGACGTCGCCCTGGAGTCCTATCGGATCCAGCGCGCGCTGGCCGAGCGTGGGCTGAGGATCGCTCGCTACAGCGGTGCCTCGTTCAAGGTGATGGTGAGCGAGGGCGACGTCACCCGGGGCCTCGACGTGTTCGGCGGGTTCTTCGACGCCGGCCGGCTGCACCTGATGGGGGAGATCAACACCCCGTTCGAGCGCGAGTGGATCTACCCGCTGGGCACCGCCGAGCTCGACGGTCGCCCGATGCCGGTCCCCGCCCGGCCCGAGAAGCTCCTCGAGGCGATGTACGGGCCCGGCTGGCGGGTCCCGGACCCGGCGTTCAAGTTCACCACCAGCGCCCACACGATCCGCGCCTTCGACGACTGGTTCCGCGGCACCCAGCCGGGCATCCGCTACTGGGACCGTCATTCGCACTACGCCAAGCGCAAGCCGCCCCGCGAGAACCCCAGCCAGCTGGGGCGCAAGGCGGCCGCGGTGGCCGAGCGGATCGGCGCCACCGAGGTCCTCGACGTCGGCGCCGGGCGTGGCCGCGACGCCATCTGGCTGGCCCGCCAGGGCCTTCGGGTCATCGCCTACGACTACGTGCCGCGCGCCCTGGACCTGGTGGCCGAACAGGCTCGCGCCGAGGGACTCGACCTCGAGGTGCGCCACCTCAACCTCACCGATGGCCGCTCGGTCCTCGCCGAGGGCGCCCGTCTGGCCCAGGACTCTCAGCCCCGGGTGATCCTGGCCCGCCACGTCGCGGACGCGACGTCGTCGGTGGGCCGAGAGGCGCTGGCCAGGTTCAGCTCGATGGCGCTGCGGGCCGGCGGCCAGCTGCTCACCGAGTTCCACCCGACGTACAAGACGCCGCCAGGCGCTGCCAGGGTGCCCGACCACACCCGCGAGGAGTGGATGATCGGGCGCCCCGATCCTGAGGTGTTCGCGGCGTTGCTGCGCAAGGCCGGAGCGCGCGGCGTTAGGGTCGTCAACCGGAAGCCGACGACCCGTCCGGTCGTGCGAGTCGTAGGAGTGTGGCGTGGTGCAGGTAAGTGACCTTCGGCCCGGCGCGGCGCGGGCCCAGATCCGCCGGCTCGAGGAGCGGGTGGCCGAGCTCGAGAGCGACCTGACCGAGCTGCGACGGCACCAGGTCCGGCTCGCCGAGATCGTCGACGTCGTCCAAGAGCTCCTCGTCCCGCTCTCCGGCCGCGACGAGGCGGCCGCCGCCGAGGCGATCGAGCGGTTCCAGAGGTCGCTGTAGTGGTCGATTCGGTCTATGTCCATCTCGGACTGCCGAAGACCGCGACGACCTACCTCCAGACGATCCTCTGGTCGAACCGGGAGGCGCTGCGCGAGCGCGGCGTGGTCGTTCCCGGCTCGGAGCGGCGTGACCACCTGTGGGCCTCGCGCACCGTCCGCGAGGAGCGCAAGCAGGAGCACGCTCCGGAGCGGCACCGCACCGCATGGGACCGGATCCGCACCGAGCTCGCCGAGGCCGACGGCGTCGGCCTGATCAGCCACGAGTTCTTCGCCGCCGCGAGCGCGCAGCAGGCCCTCGACATGGTGGCCGCGCTCGCGCCGGCGCAGGTGCACCTGATCGTCACCGCCCGCGAGCCGCTCGGCCTGTTCACCGCGAGCTGGCAGGAGAGCCTGAAGAACGGCGCCAGCACCCCGATGAGCCAGTACGGCCGGACGGTCTCGCGCCGCCCCGCCGACATCTGGAACTGGCGCACCCTCGACCTGCGCCTGGTCCTGCGCCGGTGGTCGCAGGCGGTGCCGGCCGAGCGGATCCACGTCCTCCCGCTGGACCCGGCCGCCGAGCGCGAGGAGGTGTGGCACCGGTTCGCCGGCGTCCTCGGCCTCGACGCCGAGGCCGTCGCCGGCATCGACCTGTCGGCGTCCTTCCCCAACTCCTCGATGGGCGTGGCCCAGGCAGAGACGCTGCGCCGGATCAACGCGGGGCTCGACGGCTTCGGCACCGCCTTCGACCGAGGTGTCTACCTACGCAGCTACCTCGCGGACGAGCGGCTCGTGCCGCAGGGCGGCGAGCGGTTCTGGCCGGCGCCCGACCAGATCGCCGAGTGCCGCCGGCGCGGGGAGGAGGCCGTGGAGTACCTGCGCGGCGCGCCCTTCGACGTCGTCGGCGAGGTCGGGCACCTGCGGGTGCCGCAGGTGCTGGAGGAGCGTCGCGAGCCCGATTCGGTCACCGATGCCGAGGTGGCCGAGGTCGCGGTCGACCTGGTCTCCCGGATGCTGCACGACGTCCGCGACCTGCGCCGCGGACGCGGTCTCGACGAGCCCGGCGAGGCAGAGGCGTCCACCGGCCCCCGGGAGCGACTCAGCCGGATCGGCGAGCGGGGGGCACGCGCTGCCCGGGCAGTGCGGACGCGGCTCAGCCGCGACGAGCCAGACGCTTGAGCTGTTCGCGCCGGCCCGGCTTGCGCTGCGACCCGCCCGGTGCGGCGCCCTTCTTCCCCTTTGCCTTTCCCTTGGCGGGGTCGTCGATGAAGAACGACCCCTTGGGCCGGTCGGCCAGCTCGGACACCCGACCGGCCAGCGCCTCGCGCTGGGCGTCGTCGAGGCTGCGTGGCTGTGCGGGTGCCTCCAGCGGGTCGATCTCCAGCAGGAAGCCGAGGTCGGCGAGGGTCTCGACGTCGTCGGCGGTGGTCTGCTCGTAGATGCGGCGCAGGTAGCGCTCGCGGACGTCGTCGGGCAGGTCGTCGGTCACCAGGCTGCGCAGCGCCTGGGCCGACGGCGCTCGTGAGGCCCGGTAGCGCGCCGGCCCGGCGTGGGCCAGCGCGGTCCACTTGCGCACGAACTCCTCGCCCGAGGGGGCGTCGTAGTGCAGGACGCCCAGGCGCGGGTCCTCGTGCCGCTCCTGCTTGCGCCCGTCCTGCGAGACGGCGTCGTGCAGGGTCAGGCCGAGGCCCGAGCCGGGGCGGACCCCCGACTTGCCCATCACGTGCCCGTGGAAGTAGTGCTGGTTGGTGGGCTCCTCGATCGTGCCGAGCACGCGGAGCAGGTTGAGCTCGCCGTCGCGCAGCAGCCTCTTGAAGAGTGTGGGGCGGCCGGCGTCCCACACGCTCACCGCCTCGAACGGCGGCAGCCAGACGGCGTCCTGGGAGGCCGGGACGGCGGCGAGCGCGCGGCGATCGAGGCGGGCGACCTCGTCGCCGTCGATGTGGAAGAGCCACTCGGCCCACTCGAAGGGCTCGAGCACGGCGCGTGCCCAGTTGGCGTTGGTGCGCTGGCGCACGTTGAGGCCCGCTGGACGCTTCCCGCCCCACCAACCGGCGGTGTCGGTGCGCAGGCAGGTGACGTGCGGGTTCTCATCGAGCGCGTCGGCGACCTCGCGCTGCTCTGTGTCGTCGGGATCGTCGAGGAACACGAACATGTGGTCGACGCCGCTGGCAAGGTTGGCGGCCACGAAGAACGCGACGTTCTCGGCCGAGTCCTTGACGGTCGAGGCGGTGAGGAACATGGTGGTCACCGTAACGAGAGTCCGCCTGCGGTGGGGTATTCGCGAGAACCCCAGCCAAGCGCGGCTCCCGTGTTAAGGTCGCGCACGTGGTTCAGCACTCCCATCGCGCCCGCAGTGGGCCCGGGAGAGGGCTCATTCTCGGTGTCGCGCTCGCGGTACTCGCCCTCGTCGTCGGCGGGATCTTCGTGGTCTCGCGCACCGGCGACTCTGCCGCCGCAGAGGACCGTGCCGACGCGCGCAATGCCGCTGCCGAGGCCCAGGCGCAGGCCGAGGCCGACGCCGAGGCGGCGCGCGCAGCGAAGGCCGAGCGGATCGCCGCCCGCCAGGCGCGCAAGCAGCGCAGGTTCGAGCGCCTCCAGCAGGCGATGTCGGTCAAGACCCGCGAGCGGGCCATCGAGATCTTGGCCAAGCACGACGCCGCCGACAGGTACGAGCGCAAGCTGAAGCGGGAGAAGCGCCGGGAGAAGCGGCGTCAGGCGCGCCTCGAGGCCCGCCAGAACGCGCCGTTCACGATCAAGGTCGGCTCGTTCAACGTGCTCGGCAGCCAGCACACCGGTCCCGGCGGTCCGCGCCCCTACCCGGCCGCGTCGGTCCGGTCGGTCGGTGCGGCGAACCTGATGTCGAAGCACGGCGTCGACGTCGTCGGCACCCAGGAGCTGCAGGACGACCAGCTGCGCCAGATCCAGGGTCGTACCGGTTTCGCCGCCTACCCGGGCTTCGCCTGGGGGGTCAAGGAGACCGACAACTCGATCCTCTACGACGACAGCCAGTTCGAGTTCGTCAGCGGCAGCAAGTTCACGATCACGTTCATGGGGCGCCCGCGCCCGCAGCCGATCCTGCGCCTGCGCGTGCGCGACACCGGACGCGAGTTCTACGTCGTCAACACCCACCCCTCAGCCGGCGGCGGTCGCTACGCGGCCGAGCGGGCGCGGGGCCGGTCCACGCTGATCAGCGTGGTCAACGGCCTGAAGTCCGAGGGGATCCCGATCTTCGTCACCGGCGACATGAACGACCGCGAGCCCTTCTTCTGCCAGGGCGTCGCCGCCGGCGGACTGGTGTCCTCCAGCGGAGGAAGCTACGGCAGCGGATGCAAGCCGCCGCCCGGTCCGATCCCGGTCGACTGGGTCGTGAGCACCAACGACGTCAGCTGGACCGACTACTGGCGCGACACAGCGGCCACCGACAACCGGATCAGCGACCACTTCTTCATCAGCGCCACCGCTCATGTCGGTTGAGGCCCAGACCCGCGACCACGCCGCCGGCGGCAGCGCCAACCCCGCTTCGAAGAGCAAGGGATTCCGGCCCGACATCCAGGGCATCCGCGCACTCGCGGTGCTCCTGGTCATCGTCAACCACCTCTTCCCCGGGCGGCTTCCGGGCGGGTTCATCGGCGTCGACGTCTTCTTCGTCGTCTCCGGCTTCCTGATCACCTCCCTGCTGCTCAAGGAGGGCTATCGCGACCGGCGGATCTCGCTGGCCGACTTCTACGCCCGTCGCGCCCGCCGGATCATCCCAGCGGCCACGGTCGTGATCTTGGTGACCGCGGTCGTCGCGCTCCTCACCCTGCCGCTGCTGCGGGTCAAGGACATCCTCACCGACAGCGTGTGGGCCTCGTTCTTCGCCGCGAACGTCCGGATGGCGAACGTAGGCACCGACTACTTCGCCGAGGGACAGCCGCCCTCGCCGCTGCGCCACTACTGGTCGCTGGCGGTGGAGGAGCAGTTCTACCTCGTCTGGCCGGCGCTGCTCGTGCTGGTGCTCGTCCTGCTCCGACGCCGGCCGGGGGCGGATCCGGAACGGGTGCCGTTGCAGTTCCGCCGCGTCGCCGCCGTCCTCATCGCGGTGGCGATCCTCGCGTCCTTGGTGTGGTCCATCTGGGCGACGTACAACTCGCCGGTCACCGCCTACTACTCCACCTTCACCCGCGCCTACGAGCTCGGCATCGGCGCAGCGTGTGCCCTGCTGCCTCGCGCGACGTTCCTGCCGCGGTGGGGGAGGACGCTGCTGGGAGTGGCCGGCCTCGCGCTGATCGCCTACGCCGTCCTCACCTTCACCGCGAAGACGCCGTTCCCCAGCTGGTATGCCGCGCTTCCGGTGCTCGGCACCGCCGCGTTGATCGTGGCGGGCAGTGGCGGCGATCCGCGCACCGACACCCCGGTCGGGCGGCTGCTGTCGATCCGGCCGGCGGTCATCATCGGTGACTGGTCCTACTCGCTGTACCTGTGGCACTGGCCGATCATCGTGCTGCTGCGAAGCAACCTCGGGGGAGAGCGCTTCTCCACGCTTCCGGTCCAGCTCGGCACGCTGGTGCTGATCTTCGTGGTCAGCTGGGCCAGCTACCGCTGGATCGAGAACCCCTTCCGCTACGGCACGTGGAAGCGCACCGGGAAGGCTTTGCTGATCTACCCGGTGAGCATCGTGACGGTGCTGGCCACCGTGCTGGTGAGCAACCAGGTCGTGCGCTACCAGCTCGGCGAGTTCGAGGACAACCCGCCGATCACGGTCTCCGAGTACGGCAAGAAGGACCCCGGTGACGACAAGTACGTCGCCTTGGTGAAGGCCTCGGTCGCGGCCGCCGAGGAGGGCGCACCGGTCCCGAGCGACCTCACCCCCGGCCTGCTGAACCTGCGCAAGCAGACGGCGTCCCTGGGCGACTGCGACTACCGCACCGGCACCACCGACCTGTGTCCCTTCGGCGACTCCGACGCCGACCGCTCGATCGTGATGCTCGGCGACTCGCACGCTCGCGCACTCTCGCCGGCCTTCGACGAGATCGGGAAGAAATGGGGCTACCGGGTCTACGTGCTGGTCTACAGCGGCTGCTCGGCCACCAGCCTCACCCAGATCGACCGGGCGACCGATCGTGCCTGGTCCGGCTGCGAGGACTTCAAGGAGTGGGCGCTGGGGACCATCGAGGACCTCCAGCCCGACCTGACGGTGATCGGTACCGACGTGGGGCGCTACACCGACCCGTCGACCGGCGACACCGTCGGCGGCGACGACGCGCCCTTCTTCGACGTCATCGAGACCGGCTGGCGCGACCTGTTCACCACCCTGCAGGACTCCTCCGACCGGGTGGTCGTCGTCGGCAACTCGCCCAAGCTCCCCACCGAGCCCGGCACCTGCCTCAGTGACGGGAACCCAGACCTGGGGGAGTGCTCCTGGAAGCCGGGGCCCTACTCCCAGAAGGTGGCCAAGACCTCCTTCGCCGCCGCCAAGGCGGCCGGTGCCGAGTCGCTCGACGTCCTGCGCTGGTTCTGCGCCGACGACCTGTGCCCCTCGGTCGTGGGCAGCTACATCACCATGCGCGACTCCGAGCACATCACCCCCGACTACGCGCGCTGGATCTCCCCGGCGATCGCGAAGGCGCTCAGACTCGACAGTCGGTGACCTGCGTCGCATCGACACCCCGTTGCGACACGCCGAAGGAAACTACATACCAGTAATTCTCCGGTTTGTGTTGTATGGGGTTTGTGGGAATGGTGTGATTCGTGTGCTCTGACCCCCCGGTGGGGTCGCATCCCCCCGTCGAGGAGTCGCATTTCTATGGGCGCGCGCACCGTGCTGACCACGCTGACCATTCGAGCCAGAGCCCGAGCGAGCCTGGCGGCCGCCGCGCTCGCGGTGGCCGGACTCACCCTCTCGGTGGGAGCGGTGCCCAGCGGCCAGGCCGCTCCCGCCCAGCCGGGATCCCAGGGATCAGCCGGAGTCGCGGCGCGCGCCGTCGTCCCGAGCCCGATCATGATGACGCACGCCAACATCTACACCGGCCTCACTGTGCCGAGGTTCCAGGCGGACGTGAAGAAGGTGCTCGCCCCGTTGCCGGACTTCGTCACCTACAACGAGGTGCCCTTCCGCAGCGACGCCGTGATGGCGCCCGACGGCTACGACATCCACCGCAGCTACACCAACCGCTACACCTCAGCCACCGCCGTCGCCTGGCGCACCGATCGGTGGACCGAGGTCGCCTCGGGCACCCACATGCTCTCCAACTGGCGCGGCAAGCCGCCGGGCCGGGTGACCGAGCTCGGCCGGCGGTTCGCCAACTGGGTGACCCTGCGCGACCTCGACGGCCGCACCCTGTCCGTCGTCGCGGTGCACGTGGCACCGAACGTCCGCGGCATGCCCGACCTGGCGCGTCGTTCTGTCACCCGCCTCGGCAAGCTGACCGAGCAGCTCGCCCCGGCGGGTCCCGTCCTGGTCGGTGGGGACTTCAACTTCCACTACCGCAGCGGCCGCTACCCGGCCGACCTGCTCGCCGCGGCCCAGCTCGAGCCGACCTTCGACACCCTCGGGAGCTTCTTCGCCACCGGCGACCACCACGGCGCGACGATCGACTACATCTTCAACCGTGGTGGCGGTGCGCTGGTCGCCGACCAGCACTTCGCGACCGAGCTCAACTCCGACCACGACGCCGTCACCGCCGGCTTCAGCTGGCTGGCCGAGGCGCCGAGCACCACCCAGATGTTCACCAGCGACCCCGCCGGCAACGCCGCAGCCCGCCGGGCAGCGCTGGCCAGCCTGATGTCCGGCGTGCGCGAGGCCGAACGGGGCGGCACCGTGCAGGTGGCGACCACCCGGCTCGACGTCTACGGACTGACGATGGAGTTGCGTCGAGCGGTCAAGCGCGGCGTCAAGGTGCAGTTCGTGAAGATCGGCAAGAACACCACCGGTCGCGAGCGGCGGCTGGCCTCCCTGATCTCCCGCCGCGGGGTGAAGGGCAGCTGGACACGCCAGTGCACGACCTCCTGCGTGCAGCAGTGGAAGGCCACCTCGCGACCCCTGGTCGGTGCGGTCAACGGACTGCTCCAGGTCCGAGACGTCGTCCGCGGCCCGCAGGTGCGGTGGGACACGACCCGCCAGTTCTCCATGCCCCTGCTCACCGAGCGGTCCACCGTGCGGATGAGCAGCGGCCAGGAGGCCATCGACCAGGGCAACAAGCTGTTCGGGCTGCTCACCAAGAACGCGCGCTAGACCCGCCCGGTTGCCGAGGCTGAGCGCCATGCCGTAAGAGTGTGCCCATGGCGTCTCAGCCGCAGCGGCTCTACCTCCACATCGGCATGCAGAAGACCGGCACGTCCTACCTCCAGGACGCCATGCTTCGCAGCCGCGAGCGGCTGGCAGACGCCGGGGTCGACCTCGTGCCTCCCACCAAGCGCGAGTGCTTCGAGCTGATGGTCGTGGTGCGGGATCGCTACGAGGCCCGCCGGGACCCCGCCTCCGACCAGGCCATCCTCGATCGCTTCACCCGCGAGCTCGACCAGGCCACCGGCGGGCGGGCGGTGTTCAGCCAGGAGTCGTTGGCCGGCGCGGGTCCGGCGCAGATCACGCGGCTGCTCGAGCTGTGCGGCGATCGCGAGGTGCACGTCGTCGTCACCGCTCGTGACCTCGCTCGACAGCTGTCGTCCTCGTGGCAGCAGGAGCTCAAGGCCGGCAGCACTGTCGACCTGCCGAGCTACCTGCGCCAGCTGCGTCGCGCCCAGCGGGCCGGCCGCGGAGGCCACCCGTGGATCCACCTCGATCCGCCGCAGGTGCTCGCCCGGTGGGCAGAGGCGCTGCCTGCCGACCGCCTGCACCTGGTCACGGTGCCGCCGAGCGGGAGCCCCACCACGGTGTTGCTCGAGCGCTTCGCGCACACGATCGGCTTCGACCCCGACCTGCTCGAGCCCGAGGACAGCCCGAGCAACTCCAGCCTCGGGGTGGTGCAGGCCGAGGTGCTGCGCCGGGTCAACGAGCGGCTGCCCGAGGAGGTGCACCGACGCTACATCTACGCCGACGTCGTCAAGCGGGGCTTCAGCGCCGGTGTCCTCGTCAAGCAGCAGCCGCGTCGCATCCGGGTGCCGACCCGGCTGCGGCCCTGGTGCGAGGAGGTGAGCGAGGCCCAGATCGTCGCGCTCGGCGCGTCCGGTTACCAGATTCGGGGCCGGCTCGACGATCTTCGGTGCCCCGACTCCGCCTTCACCGACGAAGACCTCGCGGTGAGCGAGGAGGAGATCGCCGAGGCGACGCTCGCGGCCGTCTCGACGATGCTCACCCAGCGCGGCACCGAGCTGGCCAAGCGGCGCAGCGGCCGGATCGAGGTCGCGGCCGACGATGAACCCGAGCCCCGGACCGTAGGACTTGCCGGCCGGCTGCGGCGCCGGATCGGCCGCTGAGCGCGTCCTGCGAGCCCACCACTACGCTCTGATTCGTCCCCGCGAGGAAGGCCCGAGGAATGACGGACCCGACGCCCGACGACGTCGACGACCCGACGGCCGCCGAGGCCGACGCCGCTCCCGGCGAGGCCGCCGTCGAGGGAGTCGGGGACACCGCCGCGGAGCCGGAACCGGTCAGACGGCTCTACCTCCACATCGGCCTGCCCAAGAGCGGCTCGACGTTCCTCCAGTCCGTGCTCGGCTCGAATCGCGCCACGCTGCGCGAGCACGGCTTCTCCTACCCGTACGTGCGCCAGGAGGGCATGTTCCACGCGGCCCTCGAGATGGCCGGGAACCCCGACCAGTGGGGCGTCGACCGGGACGAGATCGAGGGCACCTTCGACCGCCTGGTGCGGCGCGGCAAGCGGTTGGGCGGCGACGTCGTCATCAGCCACGAGATCTTCAGTGCCGCCAACGGGAAGCAGGCCAAGGCGATCCTCGATCGGCTCGGCGACTTCGAGGTGCACCTGGTCATCACCGTGCGCAACCTCGCCCAGACCCTCACCGCCCAGTGGCAGGAGCGGGTCAAGAACGGCCACAACGTGTCGTTCGAGGAATTCGCCGACGACATCCTCGCCGGGCTCCCCGACGACGTCGCCGACTACGACGACGACATGGTCGGCTTCTGGCGCGGCCAGAACCTGCTGTGGGTGCTCAAGCGCTGGCGCCGGTTCGTGCCGCCCGAGCGCGTGCACCTCGTCATCACCCCGCCCGGCGGGAGCGGGCCCGACGTGCTGTGGCGCCGGTTCTGCGAGGCCACCGGGATGCCCGCCGACGTCGTCGACGTCGCCAGCACGCCGCGGCGCAACGAGTCCCTCGGCGTCGCGCAGATCGCGCTGCTCCGCAGGGTTCTCGGCGAGCTGGACCGGATCGCCGAGGCCGAGGACGACGCGCTCGTGCAGCCGTGGTACGCCGTGGTGGCGAAGCGTTGGTTCGCCCAGTCGGTGCTGAGCACCGCGCGCTCGGCCAAGCCGGTCGCGCCGGCCCCGGTCGGCGAGCGGCTGGAGGCGGTGACCCGGCACTGGATCGAGGTCGTCGAGCGGATCGGCCATCCCGTGCACGGCGACCTGGCCGAGCTTTTCCCCACCGACGTCACCGCCGACACCCCCCACCCCGACGACGTCGACGACGAGGAGATGTTCGAGGGGATGCCGCAGGTGCTGGCCCGGATGCTGCTCCACGACCGCGATGTGCGCGTCGCGGTGCGCGAGCTCGAGGCCGAGCGGCGCACGCTCACCCAGGAGCGTGACCGCCTCGCCGCCGAGGTGGCCGATCTCAACGGCACCGTCGAGGAGCTGCAGCAACGCCGGCGCTGGCCGTTGCCGAGCCGCGGCCGCAGCTGATCTGCCGGTCCCTCAGCGGCGTCCGCGGCCGGCCTTGCCGCGCCGGTCCTGCTCGGGGAACACCGGGACGCAGACGTCGCCGTCGTCGACGACGAGCCGGTAGTTGGCGATGACCGGCCTGTGGTCGGAGGTGCGGGAGGCGCCGACCGAGACGCCGGTCGGGCTCACCGTCACGTTGCCGCCGCTGTTGTAGAGCAGGTAGTCGATGCGCAGGCGTGGGTTGCCCGACGGTGCGGTGAGTCCGGCGCCGGAGCCGACGGCGGCCCAGGTGTCGCGCAGCCCGCTCCTGGTGGCTCCGAGCGTGGGGGTGTTGGGGGAGGAGTTGAGGTCGCCGCCGAGGAACTTGGGGCGGGTGTCGGCGTTGACGGTGCGCATCACCATGCGCATCTGGGCCAGCCGCGCACCGGAGGCCCCGGGCTCGAGGTGGGTGTTGTAGAAGCTGACCTCGGTGCCCTCGACGTCCAGCACGACCCGCAGCAGGCCGCGCTGCTGGGTGCCGCGCGGCTTGGGCAGGTGGTCGTTGCCGGAGTCGACCACCTCGAAGCGCGACAAGATGGCGGTGCCGTACTGGTTGTTGGCCGCCCGCTGCACGTTCGACCCGAACACCGAGCCCATGCCGAGTCGCCTGGCCAGCACGGCGGGCATGTCGACGCCCGAGGTCCAGGCGCGCCCGCGGTCGACCTCCTGCAGCAGGATCACGTCGGCATCGAGAGCCGCCAGCTCGTCGCCGATCCGCGCGAGCCGCCGCCCGCCGTCGAAGGGCCGGGCGGAGTGGATGTTGTAGCTGACCACCTTCAGCTCGATCGTGCGCTCCTGGGGGACGCACACGGTCGTGGGGTCGGGAAGGGTCGGCTCCTTGCTGGTAGCCGAGGCGCTGGGGCGGCCGGCGGACGCCGTCGCGGTGGGCGACGGCGGGCTGGCGACGTCGGTGCTAGTGGTGTCGGTGCCGATCGAGGTGCTCGGCGAGGCGGACGACGTCGTCGGGTCGCCCGTCGAGGCGGCCACCTGCGGCTCGTCGTCGGGAGTCAGCACGAAGACGGCGAAGACGCCGACGACCAGCAACACCACGAGCGCCGCGGCCGCGGGCGTGCTCGCCCAGCCCCGGGGTCCTACTATCCGCACCGCTTGTCCCGATCTCTCGTCCTGTCAGGAGGAACTCTACGTGGGGGCGGTACGGGTCCGGCACCGAAAGGGGATATGGTCGCCGCGTGCCCGACCCGCGCCTGGTGCTCCATATCGGTGCGATGAAGACGGGCACGACCTTCGTGCAGGACCTGCTCATCGCCAACGCCGAGCGGCTGCGCGCCGAGGGCTGGTACGTCCCCGACCAGCGCACCGTCGTCCGCGCCACGCGCGAGCTGCTGGCGCTCACCGACGCGGCCCTGGGCTCGGGGCGCGCTGCCCGGCCGGCCTCCCTCGACGACGCGCCCCGCTGGGTCGCCCTGATGGACGACGTCCGGGCGCGGACCGCTGAGCCGGGGTGCGCCGGCGCGATCGTCTCGATGGAGTTCCTCAGCTACGCCAAGCGGCCCGGCGTCCAGCGGGTGCTGGAGAGCTCGCACGGCCTCGACCTGCGCGTCGTGCTCACTGTCCGTGACGCCGTCCGCGCCCTGCCGTCGCAGTGGCAGAGCCTGACCCGCAATGCCCACCGGCTCTCGTGGCCGGAGTTCGCCGTGGCCGCCCGCACCCGCGGACAGCGGCCGCCGCACCCGGGCACCCGCGCGTTCCGCCGAACCCAGGACATCCCGCGGATGGTGCGCACGTGGGGCGAGTTCGTCGCGCCCGAGCGATTCACCGCCATCACCGTGCCTGCGCAGAAGGACCAGCCACGCACGCTGCTGTGGGACCGGCTGCTCGACGTCGTCGGCGTCGACCCCGCGCGCACGGTCACCGACACCGCCTTCGACAATCCCCAGCTCGGCTACGGTTCCTGCGACCTGATGCGGCGGGTCAACGACGCCGGGCTGGCCGCCGAGCCGCCCAGCGCCTACCGCCGCGTGATGCGCAGGCTCACCCACCAAGAGCTGCTCCCGCTGCGCGAGAGCGAGTCCCGGCCCCGTGTCGACCAGACGACCGCCGCGTTCGCCGCCGACCTCAACGGCCGCAGCCTGGCGGCGATCGCCGAGCACGCCACGCTCCTCGGCGACGCCGCCGACCTGCCCACCGAACCGCCGCCGTCGTCGTCGCTCGACCCGGGCGACGTGCCGGCGCAGGTCCCCGACGTCGAGGTCCGCCGAGCCGCCGAGGCCCTGTTCGGCGGAGCGCTCGCGTGGTGCGAGACCGAAGGGCTGGAGCTTCCTGCCGAGCTCGCGGCCCCGTTGCCGCACGACCTGGACGCCGCCGTCCGGCAGGTGGCCGGGGTGCTCGCCGTCGCGATCGCCCGCGACCCCTCCCACCGCCTCCCGACCGACTGACGGGCTGGTCGTACAGGACGCCGAGTCGGCACTTCTGCTTAGTACAAACGCCGACTCGGCGAAAAAGAAACGCCGACCCGGCACTTCTGCTTAGCGCGAGCGCCGACTCGGCGAGAAAGAAACACCGACCCGGATTCAGGTGCCGCTGCGTCGGGCCTTGCCCGCGCTGCGTCGCAGCGCCGGGTCCTCGCCGGCCTCCTCGCGACGGCGGGCGCGGCGTTGCATCACCGCGAAGTCGGCGAGCGCCTGGACGGCGGCGGCGGCCAGCTCGTCGTCGCGCAGCTCCGGCAGCGGGCGGCCGGCGTCGGGGGGCGGGACGAGGGAGTCGAGGTCGCCGCGCACGCGGATGCCCGCCGACCGGACCATCGCGACGTGGCCGCGGGCGACCTCGCGCAGCCAGTCGACGGCGTCCGGCGGCACGGTGATCCGCGCGCTGGCGCCGCGCTTGAGGGCGCCGCGGATCAGCCAGGTGCGCAGGCCGGGCACGTAGTCGCGCTCGTAGTTGGCCAGCCGATTGCCCAGGGCGAGGTTCACCCGGCGGTAGACCTCGGCCTCGGTGTAGCCCCACGAGGCGTTGATGTCGTCGGTAGGCCAGCTCATCACCGCCGGGTCGAAGCCGATCAGGTCGCCGAAGTGCCGATAGAGACCGTCGGGGTCGACCGCGCGCTCGGGCGTGACGACGACGTCGAGCCGGTCGGGTCCGACGACCGACCCCCAGCGCTCGAGCGTGGCGGCGACGTCCTGGCGCTGCCAGAAGTGCTCGGCCCACGGCCCGTCGCGGGCCTGCAGCCGGTCGAGGAAGGTCGGGTAGTCGAGGGTCATCCGGTGTTTGAGGAACTGCTGCCACTCCGAGGGCACCACCGAGGTGAGCAACCGCACGCTGAGGACGACCCGGGTGTCGAGGCCGGCGCCGTCGGCCAGCGCGACGATCCGCTCGATGAGCTCGGACTCTGCCTCGCAGAGGTCCTCGTTGGTGACCAGCAGCCGGTCGCCGCGGGTGGCTCGCAGCCGCTTCCCGATCCGGGCGATCCGCTCCTCGTCGGGCGGCTCGGCGAAGCCGTGGGCCGTACGCCAGCCGAACGGCCGCAAGATGCCGCGCAGCGACTCCTCACGGCTCAGGTAGGGGAGCCCGACGCCGACGGCGGCGAGTTGCGCGGCGGAGTCGAAGAGCCCGCGTTGCAGCGCCGAGGTACCGGTCTTGCTCGCGCCGATGTGGAGGATGAGGTCCCGGCGCGCCATGCGCCGTACCTTACGGGCGCCGGCGCCGTCGTCTCACGTGGTAGGTGCTCGGCCGCTGCGGCGCCGACGTAGGTAGATTGCGGTGACCGTTCATTAACCGCGTGGACGCCGAGCCGCAAGGAGACCTCCAGGGATGCCCCGACTGTGCCAGACCGACGGACTGACCGAGGACCAGACCGAGATCCTCAAGGCCGTACGGGTCTTCGTCGACGAGAAGATCCTGCCGGTGGCCACCGAGCTCGAGCACGCCGACGAGTACCCGCAGGAGATCGTCGACGGTCTCAAGGAGCTGGGGATCTTCGGTCTGATGATCCCCGAGGAGTACGACGGGCTGGGGGAGTCGCTGCTCACCTACGCCCTGTGCGTGGAGGAGATCGCCCGTGGCTGGATGAGCGTGTCGGGCGTCATCAACACCCACTTCATCGTGGCCTACATGCTGATGCAGCACGGCACCGAGGAGCAGAAGCGCAAGTACCTGCCGCGGATGGCCACCGGTGAGATCCGCGGCGCGTTCTCGATGTCCGAGCCCGGCCTGGGCTCCGACGTCTCCGCGATCAAGACCAAGGCCACCAAGAACGACGACGGCGGCTACACGATCGACGGCCAGAAGATGTGGCTCACCAACGGCGGCACGTCGAACCTGGTCGCCGTCCTGGTGAAGACCGACGAGGGCTCCGACAGCGTCTACAAGAACATGACGACCTTCCTGGTGGAGAAGGAGCCCGGCTTCGGGGAGACCGCCCAAGGCGTCACCATCCCCGGCAAGATCGACAAGATGGGCTACAAGGGGGTCGACACCACCGAGGCCGTCTTCGAGGGCCACCGGATCGGCGCCGACCAGATCCTCGGCGGCGAGCCCGGCAAGGGCTTCTACCAGATGATGGACGGCGTCGAGGTCGGCCGCGTGAACGTCGCGGCCCGCGCCTGCGGCATCGCCAACCGCGCCTTCGAGCTCGGCATCGACTACGCCCAGCAGCGCGAGACGTTCGGCAAGCCGATCGCGGAGCACCAGGCGATCCTCTTCCGTCTCGCGGAGATGGCCACCAAGGTGGAGACCGCCCACGCGATGATGGTCCGCGCCGCCCGCCAGAAGGACTCCGGCCAGCGCAACGACGTCGAGGCCGGCATGGCCAAGATGCTCGCCGCGGAGTACTGCAACGAGGTCGTCGAGGACTCCTTCCGCATCCACGGCGGTTACGGCTACTCCAAGGAGTACGAGATCGAGCGTCTGTACCGCGAGGCCGCCTTCATGCTCATCGGCGAGGGCACCAGCGACATCCAGAAGATGATCATCGGCCGCTCGCTCCTCAAGGACTACCCGGCCAAGCGCTGAGTCGTCGCAGTTCCGGATAGTCCCGGGACTTTGGGTTGCTCTCCGGGTGAGATCGCAACCCGAAGTCCCGGGACTATCGTCGTCTCGGACCCACCACCCCGAGGCGCGAGCGGAGCGCGGTGGGACGATCGGTCGGTGGATCTCGAGACCGCCCTGCGCTCCCAGGCGCATGCCTGCGACCTGCTGGGCTCCCAGATGTATGCCGACCTGCTGGACCGGGCGGCCGACGACGTCGTGGCGGGCGGCCCCACCGCGGCCGTACTGGCCGGGCACGAGGACGACCCCGGTCCCTCCGGGCTCGCGCTCCGCCTGGCGGGCTCGATCCACCGGCTCGTGCTCGAGGGGAGCGCGCCCGAGGTGGCGCGCTTCTACCCGAGCGTCGGCGGCACCTGGGAGGCCGACGCCGGATGGGAGGCCGTCCGCGACCTGCTGGCCGCCCGACCCGACGACGTCCGCGCCTGGCTGGACCGGCCCCCGCAGACCAACGAGGTCGGTCGCTCCGCAGCGCTGATGGGCGGGCTGCTCGAGGTGAGCCGGCTGTGGCCCGGACTGCCGGTGCGGCTGGTCGAGCTGGGCTCCTCGGGCGGTCTCAACCTGCTCGCCGACCGGTTCCGCTACCGCGCCCGCGACGGTGGCGAGGCCGGGCCGGCCGACGCTCCGGTGCTCATCGAGGACGCGTGGACCGGGGCGGTGCCCACCGACGCGCCCTGGCCGGACGTCGTCTCGAGGCAGGGCAGCGACGTGATGCCGATCGACGTCGCCACCGAGGAGGGGCGGCTGACCCTCACCGCCTATGTGTGGCCTGACCAGGTGCACCGCCACGAGCGGCTGCGGGGAGCCTTGGCGATCGCTGCCGAGCATCCGGTCGACGTGCGCCGCGCGCGTGCCCTCGACGTCGTCGAGGATCTTCGGCTCGAGGCGGGCACCGTGACGGTGCTGTGGCACAGCATCATGTGGCAGTACCTCGACCGCACCGAGCAGGACGCCGTCCGCGCCCGCATCGACGAGCTCGGCGCGAGCGCCACCGGCGACCAGCCGTTCGTGCACCTGTTCCTCGAGCCGACCCGGCGCACGCCGGAGTCGCGGCACGAGTTCTGGCTGGTGCTGGAGACCTGGCCCGGTCGCGGCGAGGTCCGGAGGTTCCTCGGGCGCAGCCACCCGCACGGCCCGCCACTGGAATGGGAGGACACGCGCGCCTGAGGCGCTCGGATCCCGATCGGCGTGGGCGGCCATGATTGGATCGGCCGCATGACCGGCCTCGTCCTCGCCGTCAGCACGGTGAAGGATTCCCCCACGAACGTCGCGCGCTACATCGAGCGCAACCTCGCCAACGGCATCGACCACCTCGTGGTGTTCACCGAGCAGACCGGCGCGGAGGCCGAGGCGATCCTGGACGCCCACCCGCACGTCACCCATGTGCCCACCGGGCGCGGCTGGTGGGGCGAGTGGCGCTCGGACGACCTCAACGTCCGCCAGCGCACCGCCGCCAACCTCACCCGGGTGCTTCTCGCGCCCTTCGAGTGGGCGGAGTGGATCGTCCACATCGACGGCGACGAGGTCGCCCTCATCGACCGCGACGTCGTCGACGCGCTTCCGGAGAGCGCCCGCACGCTCAAGCTCGACCCGCTCGAGGCTGTGTCGCGCGAGTCGTGGCCCGACGGCCGGATCACCCACTTCAAGCGGCTGCTCACCGACGGTGAGGCCAACGTGCTGCGCGTGCTCGGGCTGATCCCGGAGCCGAACAACAAGGCCTACTTCCACGGCCATGTCCGCGGCAAGCGAGGGGTCCGCGTCCGCACCGACCTGCGGATGGGCCTGCACGTGGTCAAGAGCGGCAAGGGCAGGTTCGTCAAGGGCGTGGTCGACCCCGGGCTGCGGATGCTCCACTACGACTCAGCGACCTCCGAGGAGTTCGCGCGCAAGTGGATGACCCTGGCGTCCTCGAAGTCGCGCGCCGTCTACCGCACCAGCCGGATCCCCGTCGTCCGCGCGCTGAAGACACTGTCGCGGCTGCGGATCCCCGACGAGGTGCGCGAGCGCTACATCCGGCGGATCTACGACCTGACCACCCTGGAGGACTTCGACACCCTGAACGACCTGGGGCTGCTGGTCGAGGTGCATCCCGAGGGGGGCACCCACCGGCCGCAGGCGGTGCCGGCCGAGGGCCTCGCGGCCTTCGAGAGACTCCTTGCCGCCGCGGCCGAGCATCCGCGGGCGACGCTCACCATCCACGACCACGAGGGCGGCTACGACGTCCTGCGCGACCTGCTGGAGGCCACCGGCACGCCCGTCGGCGCGGCGGCCGAGATCCTCGACTACATCGCCACCAAGCCCGTCGTGCCGCTCGGGCCGAGGGAGCGTCGGGGCGAGGCCGAGGGCGAGGAGACCGACGGCGAGGGGGCCGACGGCGAGGACGACGAGGACGCCGGGTCGGGCGAGGACTCGACCGGCGCCGTCCGGGCGAGGCTGAAAAGCGGTCGACGGCTTCTGGACCGCATGCCACAGTGGAGGGCATGAATTCTTCGGGTTCGAACAACGAGGATCTCAAGGCCAAGATGCGCGAGGCCCTCGACCGCAAGAACACCAAGGAGAAGGGCGTACACACCGACGGACCGGTCCACGAGAAGGCGCACGGCTCGGAGGTCAACGACAACGCACCCAAGATGCACCGGCGCAAGGCCGGCGGCGGAGGGTCCTGAGCTCACCGCCTCCAGGTTCCTCAGGTCTGGACACCATCGGGGTCCCTGCTCGCGACCTGCGAGACTCGTCCTCGTCTACCAGTGGGTAGCCACGGTTCCCGAGGAGGAGTGTTCCTGTGCAGTTCGGACGGACGTATGAGGAGTTCGAGGTCGGTGCCACCTACAAGCACTGGCCCGGCAAGACGGTCACCGAGTACGACGACCATCTGTTCTGCCTGCTCACCATGAACCACCACCCGCTGCACCTCGACAGCCACTACGCCGAGGAGACCACGCAGTTCGGCAAGAACGTGGTGGTGGGCAACTACGTCTACTCGATCCTGCTCGGCATGTCGGTCGCCGACATCTCGGGCAAGGCGATCGCCAACCTCGAGGTCGAGTCGCTGCGTCACGTCGCCCCGACGTTCCACGGAGACACGCTGTACGGCGAGACCACGGTGCTCGACAAGACCGAGAGCACCAGCAAGGACGACCGCGGCGTCGTGTACGTCGAGACCATCGGCTACAAGCAGGACGGCACCGTCGTGTGCATCTTCCGTCGCAAGGTGATGGTCCCCAAGCAGAGCTACCTCGACGCCCGCGGCGGCGAGCAGCCCGGTCGTCCCGAGCCGGTCCCGGACCGCTTCTGGCCCGGCCGTCAGGACGCCTGAGGGGCGTCGGAGGTGACCGGCAGCGAGCTCTGGATCGTCCGGCACGGTCCCACCGAGTGGAGCCGGGCGGGGCGGCATACCTCGGTAACGGACCTGCCCCTGCTTCCTGAGGGCGAGGACGACGCGCGCGCCCTGCGCGACCGGCTCGCCCACCTCGACCCCGCGCTGGTCCTCACCAGTCCGCGTCTGCGCGCGCGGCGTACCGCCGAGCTCGCCGGCTTCCCCGATGCCACCCTCGACGACGACCTCGTGGAGTGGGACTACGGCGACTACGAGGGCCTGACCACCGCCACCATCCGCGAGCAGGTCCCCGACTGGACGATCTGGATCGGACCGACGCCCGGTGGTGAGACGGCGGCCCAGGTCACCGCGCGGCTGGACCGGGTGATCGCTGCGGTCCGCGCCACCGACGGCCCGGTCCTCGCCTTCGCCCACGGGCACTCGCTGCGTGCGCTCACCGCACGCTGGCTCGGACTCCCGGTGAGCGACGGCCGGCTGTTCCGCCTCGACACCGCCACGATCTCGGTGCTCGGCTACGAGCGCGACAGCCCGGTCGTCATCCGCTGGAACTCTTGACGCGGCCCTGCCGTCCCGCGACCGTGGACGGCATGTCGCTCGCAGTGGGGTGTCCCCAGTGCGCGGCCCCGGTCACGGAGTCCGCGCAGGGATGGATCTGCGCCACCCACGCCGCGATCGAGCCGATGTGGCGCACGACCGCGCCCACCTACGACGACTTCGCCGAGCACCTGCTTCGCGCCGAGACGATGCCGACCTACCTGCCGTGGCCGCTCAGCCCCGGCTGGAGCGTCACCGACTTCGCCGGGATCGGTGCGGCGCCGCAGCGGCCCCGCGCGACGATGACCTGCGCATCCGGTCCCAGCGAGCTCGACGGGCCGGTCGACGTCGCGGTGATCGCCGAGGAGCCGGGCACCGGCTTCGGCGCCCGCGTAGCCGGGCTGGTGGCGCGCGACCCGGGCGCCGAGATCGGCGGCGGGGCGCCGGCCGTCCGGGTGCGCATCGGACGTCAGTTGGTGCCGCTGTGGCCGGTGTCGACCAGCTCCGAGGACGCCGAGTGGGATCGCTCCGTGGTCGCCGGGGAGGCCGAGGGGCGATGGCTGTGGCTGGTGCTGCGGCCGGCCTCGGCGATCCTGCTTCTCCAGGCCGACTGGATCCTCCGCGACGCCTCCCAGGTCGGGCCGGCGCTCGTCGAGCTGCCGTTCGGAGGGCCCGCGCCGTCGTGGTGAGTAGTTTCTCCCTGTGCGCATCGACCTCCACACCCATTCCCGGGTCAGCGACGGCACCCAGAGCCCACGCGAGCTGATGCGCGCCGCGCGCGCGGCCGGGCTCGACGTCGTCGCGCTCACCGATCACGACACGACGGCCGGATGGGAGGAGGCGGCCGACGCGGCCGAAGCAGCCGGCATCGAGCTGGTCCGCGGTATCGAGATCAGCACCCGGCACCGAGGCTCCGGCGTGCATCTGCTCGCCTACCTTCCCGATCCTGCCCACCCGGGTCTGCGTCGGGAGCTCGACCGCATCGTCGAGGGTCGCGACAGCCGCGCGCCGGCGATGGTGGCCGTGCTCCAGGGGCTGGGCCTCGACCTCACCGTGGACGACGTCGCGGGCGAGCTGAGCGCCGACACCGTCATCGGCAGGCCCCACGTCGCCGACGCGATGGTCCGCAAGGGGATCGTCGCCAGCCGCGACGAGGCGTTCGCTCGCTACCTCGACGAAGGGCGTCCCGGCTACGTCGACCGTTACGCCGCCCGGCTCACCGACATGATCGCCACGGTCGCCGACGCCGGTGCGGTCAGTGTGCTGGCGCACCCGTGGGGGAGGGGGCGCCGCTCCGCGTTGCCGCCCGAGGAGATCGCGGCCCTGGCCGCGCTCGGCCTGGGCGGCCTCGAGGTCGACCACCAGGACCACGACGACGACGCCCGGGCCGAGCTGCGTGGGCTGGCCGGCGACCTCGGGCTGATCGTCACCGGCTCCAGCGACCATCACGGCACGGGCAAGGTCGATCACGAGCTCGGCTGCCACACGACCGCCGTCGCTGAGTACGAGCGACTCCTCGACCGGGCCGCCGAGGGGCCCGCCTAGATGAGTAATCCCAAGGGATCGTGCGAGGGCGCGCGCGAGGCCTTGAAGTTAGTCATCTAGCTCACTTGCGGCCGATCGACTGATAGGCCTGCAGGGCACGGCTCGGGATCACTTTCGTGAGGCTCGTGATCACCTTGTACTGGGCGCCCGGGATCGAGTACGTGCGACCCTTCGCGAAGTCCTTGAGGGCCTTCTCCACCAGGAAGTCGACGTCGAGCCACATCGGCCCGGTGCCGCGCTTGACCTGCATCCGCTCGTGGAACTCGGTCTTGGTGAACCCGGGGCACAGGCACATCACCGTGACGCCCCGCGAGCGGTACTCGTTGGCCGCCCACTCGGTGAAGCTGTTCACCCACGCCTTCGCGGCCGCGTAGGTGCCTCGCGGCAGGAACGCGGCCACGCTCGAGACGTTGATGATGCCGCCGCTGCCGCGCGCCGTCATCGCGCCGAGCGCCGCATGGGTGAGCCGCAGGACGGCGGTGACGAGGACCTCGAGCATCTCGACCTCCGCGTCCACCGGGTTGTCCAGGAAACGCTTCTTCAGCCCGAACCCGGCGTTGTTGACCAGCAGGTCGACCGGGCGATCGACGTCGGCGACGCGGGCCTCGACCAGCGCCAGCTGCTCGGGCACCGTGAGATCGGCGACGAGCGTCTCGACCTCGACGCCGTGGTCGCGACCCAGCTGCGCTGCCACCTGGTCCAGGCGGTCGCCGTCGCGAGCCACGATCACCAGGTCGTAGCCGTCGCGGGCCAGGTGGGTGGCGAAGGAGTGTCCGATGCCGGCGGTGGCGCCGGTGATCAGTGCGGTGGGGCGCCCGGCGGAGGGGGCGGCGGGCGGCTGGGTGGTCGACATGGCACGCATCGTCTCAGGTGGCCACGCCGGGTCGCCTTGCGCGGCGCGGGCATCCGGATCGGGCATGATGGAGCCCGATGACCACGACCCTCGCGATCGCCAACCAGAAGGGCGGCGTCGCCAAGACGACCAGCGTCGCCTCCATCGGGGCAGCGCTCGCCGAGCTCGGCCACTCGGTCCTGCTGGTCGACCTCGACCCGCAGGCGTGCCTGACCTTCTCCCTCGGCATCGATCCCGAGGACCTCGACCTGTCGGTGCACCACGTGCTCACCAAGAGCCTGGACCCCACCGAGGTGGTGCTCGAGACCGACGACGGCGTCGACGTGCTGCCGGCCACCATCGAGCTGGCCCGCGCCGAGGCCGACCTGCTCACCCGTACCGGCCGCGAGCACGTCCTGCGCTCCATGCTGGAGGACCTCGCCGAGCGTGGGGCCGAGTACGACTGGATCCTGCTCGACTGCCCGCCCTCGCTCGGTGTGCTCACCGTCGCAGCCCTCACCGCCGCCGACGGCGTGCTGATCCCGTTGCAGTGCGAGACCCTGTCGCACCGCGGGGTCGGGCAGCTGCTCGACACCGTCCACGACGTCCGGCGCTTCACCAACCGCGAGCTGGAGGTGTGGGGCGTGCTGCCCACCCTCTACGACGGCCGCACCAACCACGCCCGCACGGTCTTGGAGACGATCTCGGAGACCTACGAGCTCGACGTCGTCGAGCCGCCGATCCCGAAGACCATCAAGTTCGCCGAGGCTCCCGCCGCCGGCCGCTCGATCCTCGCCACCAGCCGCAGCAGCAAGGGTGCGGCCGCCTACCGTGAGGTCGCCGCCGGGCTCGTAGCCCGCTCGGAGCGCTCCTCGTGAGTCGTCACAGCAGCCGGGGCGGGCGGCGCCGGGCCGACCCGCCGGTGGGCCCGCCCGTCAGACGACACCGGGGCACCCCGTCGCGCTACCAGGCGCGGCGAGGCCGGATGGCGATCCTGGGGGTGTCGGTGGCCACCAGCGCGATCGCACTGCTCGGCGGGATGGGCGTCCTGCCCTCCTCGGCCGACGGAGACCCGGAGCCCGGCCCGGACGACAAGTCCGCGGTCACCGTCGCCGAGGCGGTCGGCGAGCCGGCGTCCGGGCGACGCGACCCCTCCACCTCGGGCCCCACCTCGAATCCCGCCGCCGAGCCCACGACGCTACCCACGACCGAGCCGTCCTCCAGCGCGACCACCGGGTCCGACGAGGGCGACTCCCAGGGCCCCACTGTCGACGAGACCGCGACCGTCCTGCCGGAGGACTCCGGGGAGGGCAAGCGCGTGGTGTTCAGCGAGGCCAGGCAGCGGGTCTGGCTGGTCGGCTCGGATGGTGCGATCCGCCGTACCTACCTGGTCTCGGGAAGCCTCACCGACAACCTGCACCCGGGCACCTACGAGGTCTACTCGCGCTCGGAGGACGCCATCGGCATCGACGACTCCGGCACCATGAAGTGGTTCGTCCGCTTCACCCAGGGCGACACCGGCGCCGCGATCGGCTTCCACACCATCCCGGTCGACGACGGCGAGCGGGTCCAGACCGTCGGCGACCTCGGCACCCCGCAGTCCCACGGCTGCATCCGTCAGGCCACCCCCGACGCCCTCGCCCTCTGGGACTTCGCCCCGCTGGGCACCAAGGTCGTCGTCACCGTCTGACCGCCCGGCCGGGCCGGGATTTCCCCGGTCGACCGGGGAAGTATGAACTTGACGGCCGATATATCGCCCGTCAAGTTCAGGTTCTGCCCGTCAGGTTGGCTCTGAGTTGGCCGTGTGTCGGATCGACCGACCGCGCCTCACGAGCGGTGGGAGTGCTCAGTCGGCGCTGGTGCCCGAAGTGCCCGAGCCACCCGAGCCGCCCCGGCGACGACGCCGCCGGTTGCGACTGCGCGCGGGCGCCTCGGCCGAAGCCGCAGCCCCCGTGACCTCGCCCGTCGGCTCGCCGGCGCTGCCTGCGGCGCCGGTAGCCGCCTTGGCCGTGGCGCCTGCGTCGGCCGACACGGACTTGCCCGACCGGGTGCGGGTGCGGTTGCGTGGCCGCCGCTCACGGGCCGGACGGTCGCCACCAGACGACCTGCCCGACGCCTCGCGGGACTCCCGCGGCTTGCGCTCGGCCGGCTTGGCCTCGACGATGCGGCCCTTGGTGCCCGGGGGGATCCCCTGGTCGTGGAAGAGGTGCTCGGAGGTCGAGTAGGTCTCCTGCGGCTCGTCGAAGGGCAGGTCGAGAGCCTTGTTGATCATCTTCCAGCGGTGGACGTCGGCCCAGTCGACGAAGGTGATCGCGGTGCCCGAGGCGCCGGCGCGACCGGTGCGGCCGATGCGGTGCACGTAGGTCTTGTCGTCCTCGGGGCAGGTGTAGTTGATGACGTGGGAGACGCCGCGCACGTCGATGCCACGGGCGGCGACGTCGGTGGCCACGAGCACTCGGATCTTGTCCTCGCGGAACTTGGCCAGCGCCTTCTCGCGCGCCACCTGGGCCATGTCGCCGTGCAGCGGGCTGGCGCTGAAGCCGCGCTCGACCAGATCGTCGGCGACGCGCTGAGCCTGGCGCTTGGTGCGGGTGAAGACGATGAACTTCTCGGCGTCCTCGGACTGAAGGATCCGGCCGATGATCTCGGGCTTGTCGAGGTCGTGGGCCTGGTAGATGAACTGCGCGGTGGCCGGGACCGTGGCGTTCTCGTAGGACGACTCGGCGCGGATGTTCATCGGGTGACGCATGTGCGTGCGAGCGAGCGCGACGATCGCTGCCGGCATCGTGGCCGAGAACAGCATGGTCTGGCGGGTCTCGGGGGTCATCGAGAGGATCCGCTCCACGTCGGGCAGGAAGCCGAGGTCGAGCATCTCGTCGGCCTCGTCGAGCACGAGGGCGTGCACGTGGGAGAGGTCGAGGGCCTTGCGGTTGGCCAGGTCGATGAGTCGCCCGGGAGTGCCGACGACGATGTCGACGCCGGCCTCGAGCGCCTCGAGCTGCGGCTCGTAGCCGACGCCGCCGTAGACGGTGAGGACGCGCATGCCGCGGTCGGACGCGGCCAGCGAGAGGTCGGAGGAGACCTGCAGCGCCAGCTCGCGGGTGGGAGCCACGATGAGCGCCTGCGGCTTTCCGGCCGGGATCTCGGCGTAGTCGGGGTCCTTGGGCGCGATGCTGCGCTGGATGACGGGGATGCCGAAGGCCAGCGTCTTGCCGGTGCCGGTGCGGGCCTGCCCGATCAGGTCGGTGCCGAGCAGGGCGACCGAGAGGGTCATCTCCTGGATGGCGAAGGGGGTGGTGATGCCGGCGCGCTCGAGCGCGTCACAGATCTCGGGGAGCACCCCGAGCTCTCGGAAGGTGGTCAATGTTCTGCTTTCCATCGGGTGGTCATGACCTGCCGGCAGCCGTGTTCGGCTGTGGAGGCCGGTTGCACCGATTGCGATCGTCTCGTCGAATCTGTGCGGCCGGCCACGGTCACCTGGGCCGAACCCGGGCGGAGGCGCCAACCGCGCACATACGCGAGCGGGAAGGAAGACACATCCGGACTCGTGTCCGGGCGGCGGGCCCCGCTCGTGCGGCCATTGTATCGAATAGGGTGCGCGCATGGTCGAATCGAGCGAGCCCGCGCGCCGTCCTGCCGAGGACCCGGCGGCCGCCGACCCGGTCTACCGCGACGCCGTCATCGACCTGCTCGGCGTGCTCTCCTACGGCGAGATCAGCGCCTTCGAGAGGCTCGCCGACGACTCCAAGCTGGCGCCCACCATGCAGGACAAGGTGGCCCTGGCGACGATGGCGGCGGCCGAGCTGGGCAAGGTCGACTCCCTGCACGGCCGCATCGCCGACCTGGGTGGCGACCCCTACGCCGCGATGGCGCCCTTCCGGGTCGCGATCGACGAGTTCCATCGACACACCGCGCCCTCGGACTGGCTGGAGGGCCTGGTCAAGGCCTTCGTCGGCGACGGACTCGCCAACGACTTCTACCGCGAGATCGCCGCCTTCCTCGACCCGATCACCCGGGAGATCGTCGTGGCCTCGCTCGACGACGACGGCGGGCACGCCGCCTTCGTCGTCGAGCGCGTCCGCCAGGTCATCGCCGTCGATCCCCGGCTCAGCGGGCGCCTGGCGCTGTGGGGTCGCCGTCTGATGGGGGAGGCCCTCACCCAGGCTCAGCGGATCGCGGCCGACCGCGACTCGCTCACCGCGCTGCTCACCGGCGGCGTCGACCGCCCCGGCCTCGACCTGGCCGCCCTCGGCCGGATGTTCACCCGCCTCACCGAGCGCCACGCCGATCGCATGTCCGAGCTGGGGCTCGACAGCTGAGTCCGCCTCGCTAGCGGCGCAGGCGCCACTGGGCGGCCGATCCCTGAACTTGGGGGCCGGGATATCGGCCGCCAAGTTCAGACTTCCCCGGTCGACCGGGGAAATCCCGCCCCCAGCGATCAGCTGCGGAAGCCCACCGCGCCGGACACGCCGCCGCCGATCTCGACGTAGGCGATCTTGGCGGCGGGCACGATGACCACGCGGCCCTTGCTGTCGGTGAGCGAGAGGACGCCGTCGCCGGTCAGTGCCTCGCGCACGGTCTTGTCGATGGCCTCGCTGGTCTCGTCGGTCTCGACGACGATCTCTCGCGGCGAGTGCTGGACGCCGATCTTGACCTCCACGGTCGGGCTCCTTCTGTGTTCGTTGGACGACGTGCGGTGGACGCCGGTGGATCAGTCGGTGAGGGGGTAGCCCCGGATCCCGCGCCAGGCCAGGCCCGCGACGAGCGCGGTGGCCTGGTCGCGATCGAGGCCCCCTGCCTCGGAGAGCCAGAACCGCGCACTGACCTGGGCCATTCCCACGAGCGAGACCGCGAGCAGACGAGCGGCCGGGTCGGGCAGGCCGGTGTCGTCGCGGATGACCTCGGCGATCTGGGCCGCGCACTCGGTGGTGACCCGGTCGACGTGCTGACGCACGGCCGGCTCGTTGGTCAGGTCGGACTCGAAGACGAGGCGGAAGGCGCCGGAGTCGCTGCCCACGTAGTCGTAGAAGGCGGTGATCGCCGCGGCGACGCGCTGCTTGTTGTCGTGGGTCGACTCGAGGGCCTGGCGGCAGTTCTCGATGATCGCGTCGCACGAGCTGTCGAGCAGCGCGAGGTAGAGGTCGAGCTTGCCGGGGAAGTGCTGGTAGAGCACCGGCTTGGAGACGCCTGCCCGTTCGGCGATGTCGTCCATCGCCGCGGAGTGGTAGCCGTGCTGCACGAACACCTCGAGCGCGGACTCCAGCAGCTGGGCGCGCCGTTCGCGACGAGGCAGCCGGCCGCCTCGGGGGCGCGCGCCGTCGTGCTCGGGTGATGTCGATGCCACGCGCTGAGCGTATCGGGACCCGGTGGTCACACAGCGGGCGGTGCACCGGGCGTGCCACCGGGTCGGGGAACAATGGCGAGGGGGGATGACGTTCTCCCCACGTCGCACCGAACCGCGAACACCCGCACCATCCGTGCACCGACACCTTCACCGACTCAGGAGTGAAACCGTGAGCCTTCCCGCGCTGGTCGAGCCGGCCGACGAGCTGACCATCGACGAGGTCCGCCGCTACAGCCGCCACCTGATCATCCCCGACGTCGGGATGACCGGTCAGAAGCGGCTCAAGAACGCCAAGGTGCTGGTCATCGGAGCCGGCGGCCTGGGCAGCCCGGCGCTGCTCTACCTGGCCGCGGCCGGCGTGGGCACGCTCGGGATCGCGGAGTTCGACGAGGTCGACGAATCCAACCTCCAGCGCCAGATCATCCACGGCCAGTCCGACATCGGGCGCCCCAAGGCCGAGTCGGCCCGTGACGCGATCCGCGAGGCCAACCCCTACGTCGAGGTGATCGTCCACCCCGAGCGCCTCGACAACGACAACGTGATGGGCATCTTCGAGGGCTACGACCTCATCGTCGACGGCACCGACAACTTCGCCACCCGCTACATGGTCAACGACGCCGCCTATTTCCTCGGCATCCCCTACGTCTGGGGCTCCATCTATCGCTTCGACGGCCAGGCCAGCGTCTTCTGGCCCACCAGCGGACCCGACGCGCCCTGCTACCGCTGCCTGTACCCCGAGCCCCCGCCGCCGGGAATGGTGCCCAGCTGCGCCGAGGGCGGCGTCCTCGGCGTCCTGTGCGCGAGCATCGGCTCGATCCAGGTCAACGAGGCGATCAAGGTCCTCACCGGCATCGGTGACCCCGCCGTCGGCAAGCTGGTCATCTACGACGCCCTGGAGCTGGAGTGGCGCAAGCTGAAGGTCCGCAAGGACCCCAACTGCGCGCTGTGCGGCGACAACGCCACCGTCACCGAGCTCATCGACTACGAGGCCTTCTGTGGCGCCATCTCCGAGGAGGCGGCCGACGCCGCCGCCGGGTCGACCATCTCGGTCACCCAGTTGGAGCACATGCTCAAGGAGCGCGAGGAGGGCACCCGCGACTTCGTGCTGGTCGACGTTCGCGAGCCCAACGAGTACGAGATCAACAAGATCCCCGGCTCGGTGCTCATCCCCAAGGGCGACTTCCTGAACGGCACCGCCCTCGAGCAGCTGCCCTCGGTCGACTCCGGCACCCAGATCGTCATGCACTGCAAGTCGGGTGTCCGCTCGGCCGAGACCCTCGCGATCCTCAAGGGCGCCGGCTACGACGACGCCGTCCACGTCGGCGGCGGCGTGGTCGCCTGGGTCAACCAGATCGACCCCAGCCAGCCCACCTACTGACCCACCCGGGCTCTCCGGCTCCGGTGCCAGGCGCCGGGGCCGGGGTAGCCTGCCGCCGTGGCAGCCACGGCGGACCGGCGTCGGGCCGGGATCTCGGCGACCCTGGCGGTCCTCGGCACGCTCGTGGTCGTGCTGGTCGCCTTGTGGGCTGCGACCGCAGGCCAGGGCGAGCTGCTCCGTGGCAGTGGGCTCGACCCCGAGCGGCGGACCATCGCGACGCCGACGCCGACCGAGACCACTGCGACGGCGACGCCGACTGAGGACTCCGACGGCGAGGCGCCCGTCAACAGCGACTGGCTCGTCGTGCTCGTGCTGGCGGTGCTCGCCGGCGCCGCCCTGCTGATCCTCGGCCTCATCACCGTCGCCGTCTACTCCGCGGCGCGTCAGACGCGTCACCTACGGCTCCGTGGCCGGGAGCCCACGGTCCTCGCCGGCGAGGTCGACCTGGTGCCGGCCGTCGTGACCGCGATCGCCGAGGACGCCACCGAGCAGGAGGCCGCGCTGTTCGTCGGCACTCCGCGCAACGGGATCGTCGAGTGCTGGCAGCGGTTCGAGGACCGCGCCGAGCAGGTGGGGGCGACCCGCGAGCCGTGGGAGACCTCAGCGGAGTTCACGCTGCGACTCCTCGACCACGTCAGCGCGGACGGACATGCCGTGGCCGAGCTCGCCGCCCTGTACCGCGAGGCCCGCTTCTCCGAGCACGAGATGGACGAGGCCGACCGGCGGCGGGCGCTCGAGCTCCTACGTCGGATCCACGACACACTGCGTCTCCCCACGCCCCCCGAGCCACGGGGGTCGACATGACGGCCAGCCGCCGGTCCTGGCGTCGCAGAGCACTGCTGATCGCGGCCGCCGCCGTCGTCGTCCCCGTCGGGTGCGCGCTGATGAAGTTCGACCCAGACCCCGTGCCCGTCGTCCTGGTGACCCTGCTGGTCGGCATCGGCGGCTTCGTCGTGCTCGACGCCGTGCGCCAGGTGCCGGCGGTCTGGACGCCCCTACCGCCGGCCGTGTCGGGAGCCGAGGGCGCCGATGCGCGCACTCAGAACTACCTGCGGCACCTCGAGAACCATCTGTCCGCACGCACGCCGGACCGCGGTCTCCGCGACCGGATCCGCCGCCTCGCCGACGGGACCCTCCAAGCCCGCCACGGCGTCCGGCTGGACTCCGAGGCCGGGCGCGCCCTGATCGGCGAGCAGTGGTGTGCCGCGACCGAGGGGCCGGTCGAGCGAATGAGGCCACGCGAGATCGACCGACTGATCCGCACGATCGAGGAGCTGTGATGCCCGACCCGCTGATGCCCGACCCGTTGATGCCCGATACGCCCGATGGTCCCCAGGAGGTCGCGCCGCTCCCGATCGGCGAGGCGTCCACGCTCGCGACAGCGGTCCTCGACGAGGTGGAGCGCGCGGTGGTCGGCAAGCGTGGTGCCTTGACCCTGGTCCTGGCCGCGATCCTCGCCAAGGGACACGTGCTCATCGAGGACCTGCCGGGTCTGGGGAAGACCCTCACCGCGCGATCCTTCGCCCAGGTCCTGGGGCTGGACTTCTCCCGCGCCCAGTTCACCCCCGACCTGTTACCCGCCGACCTCACCGGCTCCTTCCTGTACGACCAGCGCCGGGCCGAGTTCGAGTTCCGGCCCGGACCCGTCTTCGCCGGACTGCTGCTGGCCGACGAGATCAACCGCACCCCTCCCAAGACCCAGGCCGCCCTCCTGGAGGCCATGCAGGAGCGACAGGTCACCGTCGAGGGACAGACGTTCGCGCTGCCCGACCCGTTCTGCGTGCTCGCGACCGCGAACCCGGTGGAGTACGAGGGCACCTACCCGCTGCCCGAGGCGCAGCTCGACCGGTTCCTCCTCCGCGTCGGCTTCGGCTACCCCAGCGCCGACCACGAGTACGACGTCGTCGCCCGGCGGATCGGGCGTCGTCGCGAGGAGATCGTGCTCGACCGGCTCGCCGACCCCGCACGCGTGCGAGCGCTGCAGGCCACGGTGGAGACCGTCGTGGTCGATGAGAGCGTCGGGCGCTACTGCGTGGCGCTTGCCGCGGAGACCCGGTCCCACCCGCACGTCCAGATCGGCTCCTCACCCCGGGGCTCGCTCGGCCTCGCGCTGGCCGCGCGGGGGTTCGCGCTCATCAGAGGACGCGACTACGTCGTGCCCGAGGACGTGAAGGTCGTCGCCCGGGCCGCTCTGGGGCACCGGATCTCGGTCAAGCCGGAGCTGTGGATGACCGACGCGACGGGGGAGAGCGTGGTCGACGAGGTCCTGAGGCGAGTGCCCACTCCGAGCACCGTCGAGCAGCGGTAGCCCCCATGCCTGGCTGGGAGCCCACCGGGGCGCTGGTGCGCGGAGTGGTCGTCGGACTGCTCGGCCTCGGCGGCGCGGTCGTGTGGGGCGAGCCCGCGCTGCTGCTCCTGTCCCTCGGGCCACTGCTGGTCGCCGTGGCGGGCGTGGTGCGGCGTCCCCGTCGCACGCCGCGGGTCTGGGCGTCGCTGGGCCACGGACTGCTTCGCGAGGGACACGGCGCCGAGCTGACCCTCCACGTCGCGGACGGTGACGACGTCGAGCAGGTGACCCGGGTGGTCAAGCCGACGGCCTACGAGGATGTCTCCCCGCACGACGGACGTCTCTCGGTGCGCAGGGAGGATCTCGACCGGCTCCAGCTCGTCGTGTCCCCGCGCCGCTGGGGCGCTCGCACGGTCGGGGAGGAGGAGGTCGGCTGCTTCAGCCCGTGGGGCGGATATCGCTGCGGGCCGGTGGACGTGCCCGGTCGCATCCTGCGGGTGATCCCGCGCTCGACCTATCGCTCCCGGGCCGAGGCACCTCATCCCAAGGGGCTCGTCGGCGCGCACCGCTCGCAGCAGGTGGGTACCGGCACGGAGCTCTCGGGGATCCGGGCCTTCCAGCCCGGGGACCGACTGCGCCGGATCAACTGGCGGGTCTCGGTGCGCACCGGCGATCTCCATGTCACCACGACGCGCGCCGAGCAGGACGCCGGACTGCTGCTCGTGGTCGACCTCTTCGGGGAGCACGGCCGCTCGGGCGGGGTGGACGGCCCGGAGAGCAGCCTCGACCTCACGGTGCGTGCCGCCGCGTCCCTTGCCGAGCACGCGGTCGGCACCGGAGACCGGGTGGCGCTGCGACCGATCGGCGGTCGGGCCCGTGGCGTCGCGATGGGTGCCGGTCAACACCACCTGCGACGGCTCCTCAGTGCTCTCACCGAGGTGCGGACCGGCTCGTCGCACGAGGAGGTGGGCCGACTCGAGCTCCGGGTGGGCGCCGGGGCGACGGTCGCGATGCTCTCGCCCCTGCTCGTCGACGCGATCTCGACGACGGCGGTCGACCTCGCCCGGAGAGGGGTGCCGGTCGTCGTCATCGACACCCTGCCTCCAGAGGGTGGGGCGCCCGATCCGGGCGACGCCGATCCGGGACTGGTCGACCTCGCCTGGCGGATGCGGGTGCTCGAACGCGAGCACGTGCTGCACGCGCTCGCCGCGGCCGGCTGCCCGGTCGTGCCGTGGCGGGGCACCGGCTCGGTGGACGAGGTGCTTCGCAGGCTGGCACGGCGTCGTCCGGGAGGTGCGGCATGAGCGTGGGTACGACCATCCGGCGCCGCCGGCCCGGGCGCTGGTCACGCTCGCAGCAGGCGCTGCGGGCGCTGGTCGCGGCGGGCCCGGTGGTCGCGATACTCGCGGCGTGGCCTGCCGGTGATGGCCCCCCGGTGGTGATCGTCGTGGTGGTGGCCGCGCTCGCGCTGGCGCATGCCTCCCATCCCGACTCCGGCTTCGGGCTCGTGGTGTTCGTGGTGGTGCTCGCCTGGTGGCTGAAGGTGCCCGGCTCGACCCTGCATCCGGCGCTGCTCGTCGCGGCCGGCGCGCTGCTTGCCGCGCACCTGGCGGCGATGCTGGCGGCTACGGCGCCCCGCGATGCCGCGATCGACCCGGCACTCGCGCGTCGCTGGATCGCGCGCGGGGCAGGAGTCCTCGCGGTGGTGCTGGTCATGTGGGTGCTCGCCCGGCTGCTGGATGGCCGGACCCCGCCGGCGGGCCTGTGGGCGGCCGGTCTGAGCGCCGTCCTGCTCGCCACGATCGGTGCGGCCTTCGCGTTCCCCCGCCGACCGGCGCTCGAATAGCCCATTGGCCCGTTGGCCCGTTGGCCCGTTGGCCCGTTGGCCCGTTGGCCCGATTGCCCGATAACTTGCCACGCGTGGCGCGCCTGGATCCCGAGGAGCTGGTGGAGACCGTGCTCACCATCGTCGAGTCGGTCCCGCGCGGTCGGGTGACCACCTACGGCTCGATCGCCGACGTCGTCGGCACCGGGCCGCGTCAGGTCGGCTCGATCATGGCGCGACACGGCGGCCCGGTGCCGTGGTGGCGCGTGGTCCGCGCCGACGGGTCCTTGCCGCCGAGCCATCACGAGGAGGCCCGGCAGCGCTACCTGGAGGAGGGAACCCCCCTGCGACGGTCCGGTGCCGCCGTCGACCTGGTCGCGGCGTACTGGCAGCCGGGGGGCTGAGTCAGCACTGCGCATCGGCGAGCAGGCGCTGGGTCCAGGCCCAGGCGCGTTCGGCGGCGAGCGGGTCCTGCGCGTTCCTCGCCCGCTTCGCCTCGCCCTTGGCGCCGCGGTACCCGCCGTCGGTGAAGTCGCGTGCTTCGAGCCGTTTGACGATCAGGCCCGCGGGCACCTCGGGCGCGCTCTGGAACGGCCGCGTGAGCATGAGCAGGAGACGGAGGGCGCCGCGGGCATGGCGGCCGAGCCCGGTGCGGACGAAGCCCGGATCGATCACCTCCATCGGCGCGGCATGGGGCGCTCGGAGGCGTCCGGTTGCGTAGAGCAGGGTGAGGAGCTTGGTCGCCTCGTAGCGGCGCCGCGGCGAGGCGGGCGAGTCGGGCTCGAAGACGGTCGGATCGAAGGCACCTGCCGCCCCGTGCTGCGACGACGACACCGCCACGATGCGGCCGCCCACCAGGGCCGGGTCGAGCAGTTGTGTCAGCAGTGCGGGGGCGAGGTGGTTGACGGCCAAGGTGGTGTCTACGCCATCGGTGATCTGCCGGGGTGGATCGACGACGGCTGCGCAGAGCACCAGTGCCTCGAGGTCGCGATGATCGGCCCTGACGGCCTCCGCGAGCGCTCTCACCTCGCTGCGCCTTGCGAGGTCGGCCGGGTACGCCGACACCGTCGCCCCGGGTGCCGACCGCGCGATCAGGGCCGCCGCCTGCTCCGCGGTCGGCCGTGTCCGGCCGACTACCGCGACGTCATGCCCCGTCACCGCCAGCGCGGTCGCGGTGGCCAGCCCGATACCGCTGGTGGCACCGGTGACCAGAATAGTCATAGATGATGAATATCATCGCACATGAACATTCACAAGTAGGGTGGTCGCGTGGACTTCACCTCCTCGGCCGGATTCCTCCTCTCGCAGCTCGGCGTCCTCGCCGGCCGGTCGTGGGCGGCGGCCCTGGCCGAGCGGGGGCTCTCCCCGCACCAGCACGCGATCCTGCTGACCCTCGACTCGGCCGGCCCACTCACGCTGACCACCCTTGCCGATGCCGCGCTGGTCGACCCACGCAACATGGGTCCGGTGCTCAACCCGCTCGACCAGCGCGGGCTGATCGAGCGGCGCGACGACCCGGCCGACCGCCGGCGGCGTCTCATCGCCCTCACCCGGCCGGGCGCCGCGCTCGCCGCGGAGCTGGCGTCGGCCACCGCGGCACTCGAGGACGACCTCCTCGCCCCGCTCGATGCCACCCGGCGCGCCGAGCTGCACGAGCTCCTGCTCGTGCTGTGGCGACACGCCAAGAGCGACGGCTGAGGCCTCAGCGCAACCGTCCCAGGTAGCCCATGGCGCGGCGCAGGTCGCGCACCCGACGCTCCCAGGTGATGCCCATGACGATCAGCGTCGTGCCGGACAGTCCGATCACCACCCACTGCGGCGTCTGGGCCGCGTAGGGCGCCAGTTCGGCGAGGGCGAGGATCGCGCCGACTGCGGCGCCCACGATCAGCGGGGCGCTCCACCGCAGGCGCGCGCCGAGCAGCACCAGCAGCAGACAGGACAGGCCGAGGACGGCGGCGCGCACCGACACCGGGTCGGTCTCGAGCGCCCGGAGCAGCGAGGGGACCGTGGCCAGGGTGAGTCCGGGGAACAGGGCGAGCCGGGTCGACGCCGTCGGATCGCGGCGCAGGCGCAGCAGGCCGACGATCACCAGTGCGGTGGCAGCGGGGAGGGTGTACGGCTCGGGCGCGCCGATGCCGAGCTCGGCCAGTCGGACCCACGTCGCCAGCACCAGGAGGGAGCCGCCGACCCACGCGAGCCGACGACGGGAGGGGTGCACGAGCGAGTCCGCTGTCACCAGGGCGCCGGCGAGGGTCAGGTGCAGCGCGGCCGAGAGGGCGACCGAGATGCCGACCTGCTCCGCGGCGGGCACGGCCACCAGGCAGGACGCGACCGCCGCCAGGGCTGCCGGCACCTCGGCCTCGGCCCGGGGGCGCAGCATCACGATGACCGCGACCACGAGGAGCGCCGGGACGGCGGTCACGGCGACCTCGAGACCCACGACGTCGGCGACCGTCCAGACCAGGGCGGTGGCGCTGGGGGCGAGCACGACCCCGCCGAGCTCGGCGGCGCCGCCGAACCGGCCGACCAGGATCGTGAGCGCGGCATACGCGGTGAGCAGCGTCAGCGGCAGCATCAGCAGGCGATGATCGGGCGCCGCGACCAGCGCAGCCGCACCGAGCGCCACGCCCGCGCCGATGCCCTGGACCGCGGCGGCCGTGCCGCGCGACCGGACGGCGTCGGCGGCGAATGCGGTGCTGATCAGGCAGGACAGGGCGACGACGGTCCACAGCGGCACCGGATGCAGTGCGAGGGTGGCGATCGAGCCGACGGCAGTCGCCGCGCCGACGCCGCGCGCCCACGCCGCCGTCCGCGTGCGAAGCTCCCCGACGCCGCCGGGGACAAGCGCGGCCAGGAGGAGCGCGACGGCCAGCACGGTCGGGACGATCGGCCACGGGTGCACGTCGGCCTCTGACGTGACGACCGACGGGTCGAGCCGCAGGCCGGCGTCGGGGGAGAGAGCGACAGCGACCGCCGCGATCGTAAGCGCGCCGGCGACCAGTGTCGCGGGCACGAGCACGAGGCTCGCCGGCACGAGCGCGGCGAGCCGGATCCGGCCGGGCAGGACCAGAGCGACGAGCGTCCAGAGAAGGCCGAGAGCGAGCGAGACGGCCGAGACCGCGGTGGTGCCGTTGTCGGCCACCGGCAGCGCCACCACCGCGCTCAGCACGCTGCCACTCGCGGCCACCCAGGCCGTCGGCTGAGCCGGCTTCCGGCCGAACGCGATCGGGGTGAGCAGAAGCAGCGCCGCCACGACCAGGGCGACGCCGTCGACGGTGCCCCACACGTCGGCGATGGTGACGGGGGCGAGGTGCCCGTCGTCCTCGACGATCGCGACCAGGGCGGTGACGGTCAGGTCGAGCCAGGCGAGAGTGGCGGCGATGATCGCGCCGACGACCGCCGTCGCCGACCCCAGTCGTCGGCCCAGCCCGGCGAGCGCCACGAAGCCGAGCGCGGCGGCACCCGCGACGAGCAGGTCGATCCCTGTCCAGGCGATCCCCGCCTCCCGAGCCAGCCCGGGGAGCGCGGCCTGCGCGAGGTAGAGGCCACCGACCAGACCGACCCAGGGCGCCACCAGGCGGCCGTCGGTGAGGAGGAACGCCGCGGCCCCGCCGGCCAGCACCGTCCCGAGAACGACGGCCGTCCCCGCCCCGTGCAGATCTCCGAGCCAGCCCGCGTCGATCGCGCCGACGACGTCGAGGATCAGCAGGCCGAGTGAGACGGCGACCAGCGCCTCGGCCGCCAGCCGCAGCCCGCGGCGGCGCAGCGCGACACCGCCGGCAGCGGTGGCGGCGGTGAGTGCCACCAGCACCGCCGTGCGGCCGCCGACGCCGAGCCAGGACCAGGCCACGGCCAGGAAGGTCACCGCGGCCACGAGCAGGCACAGGGCGCCGAGCCCGAGCAGAATCGCGGGGACCGAGGACACTCGGACGCCGCGCGGTGCGCGCGGTGACATCGGTGACATCGGCGGCACCGGTGGCACCGGCGCGAGGCCAGGCGGGATCCGCACCGGGTACCCCGCCGGTGCCGGTTGTGGCATCGCCGCGGGAGCCACGGCCCGCAGCCGCGCGACCAGCCGGTCGGCGTCGGTGAGGAGGGCGAAGGCCTGGTCGGCGAGCGCGTCGTCGAGCGGTACGCCGCACCGTGGGCAGTGCCGGTCGGTGGCACTCATCGCAGCCAGCGAGGAGCGGCAGGCCGGACACGCGTGCGGGTCGGCATAGGTGAACGCGGGACGAGAGGTCGCGGGCGCGGTGAGGACGGGCGGCATTCGCCCAGTCGACCAAGGTCCGCGCGCCGGCGGATCCGGCCGACTGCTCATCCGCGCTGAGTACGGCTACCTAGTGGCGGTGGTGACCCCAGCGGCCGTGGCGGCCGGCCCGTGCGACGCGCTCCGGGCAGCCTGTGGGCGAACCTGTGCAGAACCTCGCGGATCTGTGGAATCGGCTGTGGAGGGGAGGACGCAACCTGTGGACATCCGGTGGAACCAGAAGTATGTCGGGCAGACCCCTTGCGGGTACCGGGCGATCGGGCATAGAACTACTCCACGCACTCCCGCAAGGGAGAGCGGGTCACTCGGAAACGAGGATCCGTACGGAAGCTGCGAAGGTTCGCCGGAGCAGTCTCCGCCGCCCGTCAGGTGATGAGACGGGCCGGGGATCTGAGTAGAGGAGTGGCGGTCGAAGCCATCACGTCGACCACTCTGAAGGGCCCTTGTGACTCATACTCACAAGGGCCCTTCGCCCATTTACGGCGCCGGCAGGCAGCGCCGCCGGGCTGGGATGCCGGGGTTTCGTCGGCGCTCGCTGGGGCTCGCTTGCTCAACCTCCGGCCGGGGGCCAGTCCTCGGAGGTTGAGCAAGCTGGAGGGCGAGGAACGAGCCCGTCAGCGCAGACGAAACCTCGCAACCGTTCTCGGGGACGTTGGTAAGGACGGTCGGCGGGGTTCGATCAATCAACGAGCGCTCGCTGGGGCTTGCCTGCTCAGCCTCCGGTGCGGGCGAGGGTTTGCCCCCTAGCGTCCACCCACGCCGACTGGTCGCCTGAGGGCATGCGACGACTACTCCTGCTCCTCACGACCTTGACCCTCGGACTGGTCCTGCTGTCCACGTCACCGTCCCAGGCGGCGAGCTATCCCAACCTGTCGCAGGGCTCGAGCGGCGCGAACGTGACCTCGCTGCAGTTCCTGCTCACCTCGCGCGGCTTCTCGACCGCGGCGGACGGGGAGTTCGGCTCCGGCACCCGGGACGCGGTGGCGGCCTTCCAGAGTGCCGCCGGACTCGACGCCGACGGCGTCGCCGGACCGCAGACGTTCACCGCGCTGGTCCCGGTGCTGCGCCAGGGCGACCGTGGGCCGGCCGTCCAGGCCCTGCAGGTGCAGCTGAACAAGCACGGCTCGTCCCTCGACACCGACGGCGACTTCGGGCCGGCGACCGCAGGCGCCGTCCAGGCCTTCCAGTCAGCGAACGGACTGGACGCCGACGGCGTCGTCGGACAGGCCACCTGGACCACGCTGCTCGGCACCGGAGGCGGCGGGGAGGTCCCCGGCACCACCTACGACTCGCTCTCGAACGCGCAGAAGGCCAATGCCCGCACGATCATCGGGGTCGCCAAGGGCGCCTCGGTTCCGGAGTACGGCTGGGTGGTCGCGCTCGCGGCCGCGATGCAGGAGTCGACCCTGCTCAACATCGACTACGGCGACCGCGACTCGCTCGGGCTGTTCCAGCAGCGCCCGTCGCAGGGGTGGGGCAGCGCCGAGCAGATCCTCGACCCGGTACTGGCCAGCAAGGCGTTCTTCGGCGTGGCCTCGCACACCTCGAACCGTGGTCTGCTCGACATCGCCGGCTGGGAGTCGATGTCGGTCTCCGACGCCGCCCAGGCCGTGCAGATCTCGTGCTGCCCCTCGGCGTACGGGCAGTGGGAGAGCCTCGCGCGCGACATCGTGGCGCACGAGTCCGGCGCCCCGAGCATCCCGTGACGCGACTCGCGGCGCCGGGGACCCCTTTCGGCTGACCGGCGGGTAACCGACAGACTGTCGGCGTGGTGCTCTACCAGGTCCTGCACTCCGTCGTCCCGCCCGTCGCCAAGCTGGTGTGGCGTCCGACCATCCGCGGACTGCACAACGTCCCCGCCACCGGTGGCGTCATCCTGGCCAGCAACCACCTCAGCTTCATCGACTCGGTGGTGATCCCGGTCGTCGTGCCGCGCAAGGTCGTGTTCCTGGCCAAGTCCGACTACTTCGACGGCACCGGGATCAAGGGCGCGTTCTCGAGGGCGTGGTTCACCGGGCTCGGGATGCTGCCGGTCGACCGCGACGACACCAAGGCGGCGATGGCCTCGCTCGACGTCGCCCTCGACGTCCTGGCACGGGGCGAGGCCTTCGGCATCTACCCCGAGGGCACCCGCTCCCGCGACGGCCGCCTGTATCGCGGGCGTACGGGTGTCGCCCACCTGGCGTTGACGGCGGGGGTGCCGATCGTGCCGGTGGGGCTGGTGGGGACCGAGAAGATCCAGCCCGTCGGCAGCCGGCTGCCCAAGGTGGTGAAGGTCGACATCACCTTCGGGGAGCCGATCGAGGTGGCGGGCCGGTTCGACGGCGTCGCGCTCGGCAAGGCGCGTCGCGTCCTCACCGACGAGGTGATGACCGCCATCCAGGACCTCTCGGGGCAGGAGCCGGCGGGCGTCTACAACGACCGCGCACCCGACGCCTGACGCGCGGGCGCCGGCTCACGGCTCGATGAGTCCCGCACGGATCGCATAGCGGGTCAGCTGGGTCCGATCGCGCATCCCGAGGCGGGCCAGGATGTTGGCCCGATGCCGCTCGACGGTCTTGATGCTGATCGTGAGCGCAGCGGCGATCTCCTTCGAGGAGGCGCCCTCGGCGATCAGCTTCAGCACCTGGTCCTCGCGCTCGGTGAGCACGGTGGACGGCACGTTCTCCCCGCGCCGCAGCCGCCCGAGGTAGTCGACGACGAGCGCGCTCATCGCGCCGGGGTACACGAACGTCTCCCCGCGCATCGCGGCCCGGCACGCCTCGACCAGATCCTCGTCGGCCACCGACTTCAGCACATAGCCCGACGCGCCGACCCGCAGCGCCTCGAAGAAGTACTGCTCGTTGTCGTGCATCGAGAGCATCAGGATCGGCGGCGGCTCACGGCGTCGGGCGATCTCACGCGCGGCCTGGAGGCCGGTCATCCGCGGCATGGCGATGTCGAGCACCACCAGGTCGACCTCCACCTCGCGCAGCAGGGCCACCGCCTCGGCGCCGTCGCCGGCCTCGGCGACCACGACCAGGTCGGGCTCACGCTCGAGGATGAGCCGGACGCCGCGGCGCACCAGCGCATGGTCGTCGGCCAGCAGGATCCGCGTCGGGGCGGGTCGCTCCTCACTCACCGGACCGGCACCACCAGACGCACCGTCGTGCCGGCGCCGTCGCCGCCGACGACGTCGAGCCGGCCTCCCACCAGGAGCGCCCGCTCGCGCATCCCCTCCATGCCGGTGCCGGGCTCGAGATCCTCGATCCCGACGCCGTCGTCGACGACCTCGAGGACGACCGCGTCGCCGAGCCGCCCCAGGGACACCTCCACCTGGCGGGCCTCGGCATGTCGCGCGACGTTGGTCAGCGCCTCCTGCGCCACCCGGTACAGCACGAGCTCGACCTCGGGGGAGAGGTCGGGCAGACCCGGCGCCACCCGGCGGCGCACGTGCCGGCCCACGGCGGAGAACTCGGTGGCGAGCGCTGCCAGCGCACTGTGCAGGCCGAGGTCGTCGAGCACCCCGGGACGCAGCTGTCGCGCGACCCGCCGCACGTCGTCGAGTCCCGCGCGCACGCTGTCGCGGACCTCGGCCAGCTCACCGGCCAGCTGCGGCGATGCCTGGCTCTCGAGCTGCTTCAGGCCGAGCAGCACGACGGTGAGGGACTGGCCCACCTGATCGTGCAGCTCCTGGGCGATCCGGTGTCGCTCGGCCTCCTGTGCGGCGAGGGCGCGGTGGCGGCTGGCGGCGCGCTCGGCCTCGAGCCGGTCGAGCATGGCGTTCCAGCTGCGGACCAGTACCGCACCGGGCCCGGTGCCGTCGGCGTCCTCGAGCCGACGGCCCTCGCCGGGGCTCTCCAGCAGGCGCATCTCCCGGACGACGCGATCGACCGGGCCGAGGGAGGCACGCAGCAGCACCGCGTTGACCAGCAGCATCGCGGCCAGCCCGAGGGTCACCACCACGAGCTCGGAGAGCAGCGGCTCCTGCGAGACGCTCGCCGGCGAGAGCACCAGTGCGACGGTCCCGGCGCAGAACACCGCCCCGTTGACCACGACGACCTTCCAGTACAGGGGCACGACACCACCCTCACAAACCGTCGGTGACGGCGTCCACCGCGTCGCGACGCAACGACCGGAATGGGTGGTAGCACCCATTCCGATCCGCCGGCGCCCGGCGCAGACTGGAGGCGTCGCCACGCAAACCCGGTCGCTGCCGACTCAGGGATCCGCAGCGGCCGCAGCCGAGACGGGAGGTGAGGACCGTGCCCGACTACATCGAGCACCCCGAGTACGTCGTGTGGCTGGTCCTGGCCCTCGCGCTGTCCGGCCTGGTCGTGGCGATCCTGCTGCGCTGGGTGCCACAGGGACACGCTCTCGTGGTCACCCGGCGCGGCCTCGTCTCCCGCGTCCGGGGGAGCGGCCCCGCGTTGCGGCTCCGGCCGGACGCCGACGCGCACCTCGTGGCGACCGAGCCCGGCGAGCTCCCGCTGCTCGTGCGCGGCACCACCGCCGACGGCACGTCGGTCCGGATGGTCGTGCGCGCGCAGGTGCGTGCGGTCCTCCCCGAGCCCGGCACGCCCTACCGCGACCCGGTCGTCGCCGCCGTCCCGGCAGCGGAGGGTGTGTTGCGCCGCGCGATCGAGGACGCCCCGGGCGACGACCTCACAGACCTCCCGATCCGCCTGCGACGGTCCTGGCCCAGCCTGACCGGGTTGGCGGATCGGGAGACCAGCCCGCTCGGGCTCCGGATCCTGGGGCTGGAGCTCCTCGAGCTCGACGTCGTGCTGCTCGATGCTGACGTGAGGCCGCCGAGCAGCGCGCTCGACGCGGGCCAGGCGCCAGCGGACCCGTCGGCACTCTGCGGCGACGGCGTTGGAGCCCGCTGAGCTGAACCTGGTGGTCCTCTCGGGGGCCGGAGTGCTGCTGGTCGCCGTGGTCGCGGTCCGGATCTCCAGCCGGCTGGGCCTTCCGAGCCTGCTCCTCTATCTCGGGCTCGGCCTGCTGATCGGGGAGGCCGGGCTCGGCCTGCAGTTCGAGAACGCCGACCTCACGCAGGTCCTCGGCACCCTCGCGCTCGCGGTGATCCTGGCCGAGGGCGGCTTCACCACCGACTGGGCCGTGATCCGGCCGGTCGCTCCTTTGGCCGGCGTGCTGGCCACCGTCGGTGTCGCGATCAGCGTCGCGGTGACCTCGGGACTCGTCTACCTCGTCCTCGACGTCGACCTGCGCACGGCGATCCTGCTCGGGGCGGTGGCCTCCTCCACCGACGCCGCCGCGGTCTTCGCCGTCCTGCGGAGCCTGCCCGTGCGCTCGCGGCTGCGCTCGACCGTCGAGGCCGAGTCGGGCTTCAACGACCCTCCGGTGATCATCCTGGTCACCGTCGTGGCATCCGATGCGTGGGAGGACGCCAGCGGGATCGGCCTGCTGGGCGAGATCGCGGTACAGCTGGTCCTCGGCGTGCTGCTCGGAGCCCTGGTCGCCTGGTTGGGACTCCGGGTCCTGGCCCGGGTCGCGCTGCCGGCTTCCGGCCTGTATCCCATCGCCACCGTGGCGATCGCCTTCCTCGCCTTCGCCGTGGCCGGTGTCGCCGGTGGCAGCGCCCTGATGGCGATCTACGTCGCCGGCGTCGTGCTCGGCAATGGCGCGCTACCGCACCGGGGGTCGACGGCCGGCTTCGCCGAGGGGCTCGCGTGGCTCGCCCAGATCGGTCTGTTCATCATGCTCGGCCTGCTGGCCAGCCCCGGTCGGCTGTGGGAGGCACTGCCCTACGCCCTGGTCGTCGGCGGCGCGCTCACGCTGGTGGCCAGGCCGGTGTCGGTGGCGTTGTGCGCGACGCCGTTCAAGATGCCGTGGCGCGAGCAGGCCTTCGTCAGCTGGGCCGGCCTGCGCGGTGCGGTCCCGATCGTGTTGGCCACGATCCCGCTCAGCGCAGGGCTTCCGGCGGCGGAGCGGATCTTCGACGTGGTCTTCCTTCTCGTCGTGATCTTCACCCTGGTGCAAGGACCGAGCCTGCCGTGGGTCGCCCGCGCGACCGGCGCCGCCGGGCAGGAGAACCCCCGCGACGTCGTCATCGAGTCGGCTCCGCTCGACGACCTCGGCGCGACGCTGGTGCAGTTCACCGTCGCGCCCGGGTCGCGGCTGGCCGGGGTCGAGATCGCCGAGCTGAGGCTGACCCCGCGCGCCGCGGTGTCGATGGTGCTGCGCGACGGTGCCGTCCACACGCCGTCCGCGTCGACGAGCCTGCGCGTGGGCGACCACGTGCTCGTCGTGGCGCCGCGTGAGGACCGCCGCGCGATCGAGCGCCGGCTCCGCTCGGTGAGCGCCTCCGGGCGACTTGCGGGCTGGTACGCCACCGAGACGCGAGGGAGGAACGAGGGGTCCTAGGACGCCCGCGCGCGTCCGGTGTCGTAGGCCCAGATAGCGATCTCGACCCGGTTGCGGGCACCGAGCTTGGTCATCAACGAGGTGATGTGGGACTTGACCGTGCTCAGGCCGACGAAGAGCTCGGCGGCGATCTCGGCATTGGTCCGGCCGCGCGCCACCAGGGCGAGCACCTCCTCCTCGCGCGGGGTGAGTGGGTCGAGGGGCTGCGCCGGCACGGCCGGCGCCTGGTCGGCGAAGGTCGCCAACAGCCGGCGGGTGACGTTGGGGGCGATCAGCGCGTCGCCGTCGGCCGCCGCGTGGATGGCCTGGACGAGGAGCTGCGGCCCGGCGTCCTTGAGCAGGAAGCCGCGCGCGCCGGCGCGCAGGGCGCCGAGGACGTACTCGTCGAGATCGAAGGTGGTGATCACCACGACCGCCATCGGATCCGCGACGTCCGGCCCGGCCAGACGCCGAGTCACCTCGATGCCGTCGAGGCCGGGCATCCGGATATCGACCAGCAGGACGTCGGGGCGCAGCCGGATCGCCAGGTCGAGCGCGCCGGGTCCGTCTGCGGCCTCGCCGACGACCTCGAGGTCGGACTGGGCACCGAGGATCATCGCCAGTCCGGTTCGCACCAGGTCCTGGTCGTCGGCCACGACGACCCGGATGCTCATACCGGGCCCTCCAGCGGCAGCACGGCCTCGACCAGCCAGCCACCACCGGGTCCGGGCCCCGCCGCGAGCGATCCGCCGAGGAGCTCGGCGCGCTCGGCCATGCCCAGCAGGCCGAACCCCGGCCTGGGAGCCGACCCTGGCTCGGTCGGTCCGTCGTCCGAGACGCGCAGCCGGACCACCTCGCCCTCCCGGCAGACGTCGATCCCGACCCGCGTCGCGTGCGGGGCGTGCCGGATCGCGTTCGTGAGGGCCTCCTGCGCGAGCCGGTAGACCGCGGCGTCCACCGGCCGTGGCAACCCGGCCAGGGAACCCGTGAGCGACACCTCGACGGCGGGCGCGGCGTCGTCGCGCGTCAGGGCAGGCAGGTCCGCCACGCCCCGCTGCGGCGAGTAGGTCCCGTGCTCACCCCCCAGGTCGCGTAGTACGCGCACCATCGATCTCATCTCCGCGAGGGTCTGCGATGCCTCCTGCTCGATCGCCGAGAGCACCAGGGCAGCCTTCTCGGGCTGCGTACCGGCCACCGCACCGCCGGCCTGCGCCTGCACCGCGATGGCGGAGACGTGATGGGCGACGATGTCGTGCAGCTCGCGAGCCAGCGCCAGCCGCTCCTGGTTGCGGATCTCGAGCCTCTGGCGCTTCCAGAGGTCCGCGCGGTAGCGGAACACCGCCGCGAACACGACGAACAGGAGCAGGAAGACGCAGCCGCCGAAGAGGTCGGCCCAGCTCGCGGAGGTGACGTACATCCCGAGCGCGACGACCGACGTCACGAGCCCTGCCCCCAGGACGACCTCACTCCCCGAGCCCCAGCGGACCAGGGAGTAGAGCAGGATCAGCACGGCCATCATCGAGTAGAGGCCGAGATCGTCAGTGTCGGCGGTCAGCTGCAGCACCGAGAGCACACCGACCGCGCCGAACCCGACCGCCGCGGCCGCCAGGGGATGGTCCCGCCGCCACAGGAGAGCCGGGGCCAGCGCCAGGGCGAGGAGGGTGACGAGTGGCCGCCAGGTCAGGTCGGCCCGCACGACGCCCTCGACGGCCGCGGTGAGGACGAACCCGCCGACGAGGAGCCCGTCGAGGCGGCCGACCGGTGGGGCGTCGTCGGGTCGCGGCTCGTGCCAGAGGGCGCGCCAGGCATTGACCACGACGCCAGCCTAGGGACCCGACGCCGTCGGCGTACCGGCCGAAAGTAGGAGCGGAGGACCCTGCCATCGGCCAGGTGAGGTCCGGCCTCGGGTCCGATGAGCCTGCCGTCGCGCTCGGTGATCGTGGTGCCACCGATTCCACCACCACCGGGGAGACCTTCGATGAGTGCACGCCGACCCACCACCTTGGACGAGCAGCGGATGCCCGTGCGCGTCGTCCTCGCCGCAGCCTGGACGAGCTTCATGTTCCTCTATGCCTACGTCGACATCCTCAACTTCTTCACCCCGGGCGTCGTCGAGGACATCCTCGACGGCAGGGTCTTCGAGTTCGACCTCTCGCAGACCTTCTCGGCCGCGGCGCTGACTCTCATGGCCGTCCCGATCCTCATGGTCGTGCTGTCGATCACGCTGCCCGCTCGGACGAGCCGGCTGGCGAACCTCGCCGTCGCCGCGCTCTACGTCCCCGTGACCGTGTTCAACGCGGTGGGTGAGTCCTGGCTGCTCTTCTACGGCCTCGCGATCGTGCTGGAGCTGGTCCTTCTCGCGCTGATCCTGCGGTACGCCTGGACCTGGCCCCAGGCCACCGCGCAGTCTCCGCTGTCGAGGTCGGCGATCCCCGCGTGACGGCACCGCACACCGGGTGCGGCACGATGGTCGCGACCCCTCAGAGCCCACTCGTGGAGGCAGCATGCGGATCGCGATCGTCATCGGAAGCACCCGTCCCGGACGTCGGGGGCGCGAGGTAGGGGAGTGGGTGTACAAGATCGCGGCCGAGCGCGACGACGCGACCTACGAACTGGTCGACCTGCTCGACTTCGACCTCACCCTGCTCGCCGAGGAGACCCTGCCGGGCGCGGCGAACCGTCAGTACGAGAACCCGAACACCCGCCGGTGGAGCGAGACCGTCGACTCCTACGACGGCTTCGTGTGGGTCACCGCCGAGTACAACCACGGCGTGCCCGCGGCGCTGAAGAACGCCTTCGACCTGCTCTCGCCGGAGTGGAACCACAAGGCCGTCGGCCTGGTGGCCTACGGCGCCGACGGTGGCGTCCGCGCCGTCGAGCAGTGGCGCGGGATCCTCGCGAACGCCCACATGGTCGTCGTCCGGGCGCAGCTCAGCCTCTCGATCATGACCGAGTGGACCGAGGCGGGGTTCACCCCCAACGACCGCCGAGCGGGCGAGCTCGAGTCGCTGCTCGACCAGGTCGTCACCATGACTCGCGCGCTGGAGCCGGTCCGCGCCGGCGCCTGACGCGGTCGGAGCGCGCCAGGAGTCGGGCGCGATGGAGGGTGGGGCGAAACAGGCAGTTGGCGCTCAGAAGGCCGCGTGAGTGGCAGCGCCGGGTGCGTGGATGGTGGGTTGGTAGTGGTCGGCGAACAGCTTGGCGACGAGCTCGCCCCGGGTGCTCACGCCTACTTTGGCGAAGACTGCCTTAAGGTGATCGCGCACAGTGTATGGCGAAACGTTGCGAGCCACGGCTATCTCTGCATTGGACAGGCCGCGCGCGACATCCTGGGTGATGTCCTGCTCGCGTGGGGTCAGGCCGTAGGCCTCGATGATGATCGGGGCGATCTGGGATGACTTCGCGGGGCCGATCGTGACGGCGATCGGGCCTGCCGACCCGTCGGGGCGATGAAGCGAGGAGGCGTGCACGACGAGCCAGCGTCCTGAACGTGCTCGCATGCGTGAGACCGCTGGTGAGCCTTCGCGCCCGGCGGCAACCATGGGCGCACGAGTGACCGCCGCGGAGATCATGCTCAACTCCGGGGTTGCGTCTGCCCAGCCGGGGCCGGCCAGTTCGGTCAGCCACCGGGATGCGGTTGCGTCGAGGGACAGCATCCCGCCGTTGGCGTCGTAGAGCAGCGTCCCGGCCGCATCGCTGTCGGCTGCGATGCCGGTTCGGCGGGTGGTGAGGCGTCGGAGTCCGTGGGCGACTCTAGAGCTCAGCTCACCGAGGATCCGCGTGTCTTGGTCGGTGAACTTCTTCCGCTTCTGCTCGCGGAACAGGGCGACCACGCCCCACGTGCTCGCGCCGGTTCGGAACGCGGCGCGCAACTCGTCGCCATACCCCTGCGGACGGAGGAACTCCCGGGCGCGCGCGCTCCGGTCAGGGGTGCCCGCTGTCGCGTGGTAAAGCGTCCCAATCGCGGCGTCGCTCCGTGCGAGGTCGCGGAAGAGCAGCACGTCCTCGACCTGATGCTCGCGCTCCCAGAAGGTCTCGCAGTGACCATCCGCGACATTCTCCACGCGCACCGGGAGGGTAGCCAGGACGGTGGATGGGTCTGTGGCGAACCAGGTGGCGCCGTCGAACGGAAGGACTCGGCGCAACTGAGACGAGACCTGCTCGAACAAGTCCTCGCCACTGGCCGCGTGCTCGGTCGCGTCGCGAACCGCGCGCAACGCGACCGCCAAAGTTCTGGTCGTCACCCGATTCAGTCTGCGCGTTCGCGAGCAGATGCGACACCCCCCCAGATGTAGGGGATGGGATACGGAACTGCCTGAGAGCGGGGGGATGGGCTCGAGACGTTCGCCGTTGGAGGCTGGCGCGGCACAGGGGTTTCGGCATCCCCCCGAGACGCTCACCAGCACTCACCACCCGGCAGGAGTAATCCGTGTCCGTCCACAAAAGCCTCGATCTTCTCGCCCTCGACCTCGATGGCGTGCTCACGCTGCCTGGTGATCCGGAGTGGGATCAGGCAAGGCAGGCCTGGAATCTCGCCGTCGACCAGCAGCCGGTGGCGGTCGCGACAGTCGCCTCCGTGCGAGACGTGCAGGCGGTCGTGACCGCAGCGAGACGCGCCGGGCTACGGGTGGCCCCGCAGTCGACCGGCCATAACGCCTCGCCGATGGGCGCCCTCGCCGACACGATCCTGTTGCGGCTCTCGCAGATGCGGGGCGTCTCGGTCGATCCGTCGCGACGGGTCGCTCGGGTCGAGGGCGGTGCCCAGTGGAGCGACGTCACGTCGGCGGCCGCGCGACACGGGCTGGCTGCACTGGCCGGTTCCTCCGGTGACGTAGGCGTGACCGGCTACACCCTGGGTGGCGGTGTGAGCTGGCTCGCCCGGTCGCACGGACTGGCTGCCAACCATGTGCTTGCGTTCGAGGTCGTCACCGCCTACGGCGAACCGCGCCGAGTGGACCAGGAGCACGACCCCGACCTGTTCTGGGCCTTGCGTGGTGGCGGCGGAAGCTTCGCGGTGGTCACCGCGATCGAGTTCGCGCTCTTCCCCATCAGCGAGGTGTACGCCGGCGCGCTGTTCTTCCCCCTTGAGCAGGCCCGCGAGGTCCTCAACGCGTGGGCCCGCTGGACGGACACCGTGCCCGCCGAGATCACCTCGATCGGCCGGGTCGTCCGGTTCCCCGCCGTCCCGGACGTGCCGCCCCACTTGGCGGGGAAGTCGTACACGGTGGTCGAGGCAGCGACCACCCTCGACCCCGTCGCCGCCGACGACCTGCTCGCCCCGCTGCGAGCACTCGGAGCATCGCACGACACCTTCGCGACCATCCCGGTCGAGCGGCTCGACCAGCTCAACATGGATCCACCAGCCCCCACGCCCATCTACGGCGACGGCTGGCTGCAGACCGACCTCAATGCCGAGGCCGTCGAGACCGTCGTGCGCGCGGTGGGCTCCGGAGTGGACACACCCCTGCTGGCTGTCGACCTCCGTCACCTCGGTGGCGCACTCAACTCAGGTCGCGGCGGCGGGGCTATTGACGGGTTGCCCGGCGCCTTCCTCGGATTCGCCGTCGGCATCACTGCCCGGCCGGAGGCCATCGACCGGGTCCGGTCGGCGGTGACCGGGATTCAGGACGGGCTGGAGCCATGGCGGGCGCCGGCCAGGTACCTCAATTTTGTCGAACAGCCGAGTGACGCCAGGTCGTTCTACGACCCACTCACCTGGGCCCGGCTCCGCGCGTTCAAGGCGGCCTACGACCCCGACGACCTGATCCGGAGCAACCACCCGATCCCAGCCGCCCAGGCATGACCGCAAGACAACGCCGCGAAGGGAACTGCCGCATCCTCGGGCGCTCGCGCCCCATCTTGAGCCATGACCCACACGCCCATCGAGAGGAACCCACCAATGCCGAAGCACACACCAACTCAGGAGCACGCCCCAAGCGGCGTCGACGTGTACCCGTCGCCGATGCCGCTCATGGAACTGGCCACAGGCTTCTGGGCCTCCAAAACACTGGCCGCCGCCCACGAGATGGACCTCTTCTCCTCCCTTTCCCGGGACGGAGAGACGACGGCAGCCGCGCTCGCCGAGCGTGAGGGGATCGAGCAGCGGCCGGCCGAGATGCTCCTGACCGGGTGTGCCTCGCTCGGGCTGCTTGAGGGCACCGGTGGTCGCTACCGCAACAGCGCGTTGGCCGAGGAGTACCTGGTTCGGGGAAAGCCTTACTACTTCGGCGGCTTCGTCCAGATGCTCGACCAGCGTCTCTACGACGGCTGGGGACGACTGACCGAGGCCATCCGCACCGACAAGCCCACGACCTGGGACCCGGACCGTCAGAGCTCGCTCTTCGAGGGAGAGGATCCGCAGCTGCTCGCAGTGTTCTGGGAGGCGATGCACTCGCTCTCGACCTTCACCGCCCGCACACTAGGCGCCGCGGTGAACCTGGACGACGCCAGCAAGCTGCTTGACGTGGGCGGGGGATCTGGGGCGTACGACATCGAGTTGTGCCTGCTTTACCCGCAGCTGGCCGCGACCGTCTTCGACCTGCCGCAGGTCACCCCGATCGCTGCGGAGAAAGTCCAGCAGGCAGGGCTCTCCGACCGCATCGCGACAGTGGCCGGCGACTTCTTCGCCGACGCCCGCCTGCCTGAGGGGCACGACACGATCCTGCTGTCGATGATCATGCACGACTGGGCCGAGGAACGGTGCCGTGCGATCCTGCGCAAGTCCTGGGAAGCACTCCCCACCGGTGGCCGCGTCATCATCTCCGAGCTGCTGGTGAACGACGAGCGCACCGGACCTCCACCGGCCGCCCTGATGAGCCTCAACATGCTCATCGAGACCGAAGGCCGCAACTACACACCCTCGGAGTACGCACGCTGGCTGCACGACATCGGCTTCCATGACGTCCGCACGGTCTGGTTCGAAGCGCCGGGCGCGAACGGTGCCGTGATCGCGACCAAGCCCTAGCGGCTCTCACAACAGCGCCGACTTCGGGCGTCGGACAGTCACGTCCACGACACACCGCGAACATCCCAACCCGGGAAAGCCCACCCAGAGAGGAACTGATTCCATGCGAGCCCTTATCGCCACGCAGGTCGCCGCGGCTGTCACCGTAGCCGTCATCGTGACCCTCCTGTCCGGCGCACCAACCATGGCCCGTCCCGACCCCGCTCCGATCGGTCACGCACAGCGTGCGCCGAGCGCCATATCGGAGCAAGAGGGGGACGACAGCATCGTCCAGCTCCGCAGACAGATCGAGGAGAACTCGCTGACCCCGGCACAGGCGCAGGCGCTGCAAGCGCGGGTCTCGCGGGTGATCGCGCGGACCGGTGGCACGCAGGTCGCGATCAACCAGGTCGTCTGGAACGGCGGTGACACCCTGATCCCGCTGCCGGGTGAGCAGCGGGCCCGCGAGCTCGGGCGCCAGGCGAGAGCAGGAACCGTCCACGGGTGCCACTACTACCAGTTCTGCACCTACGGTCACCGCGACTACTCCGGCATGGTCGACCGGATCTCGAGCTGCACCTGGCACATCTCACACGGCTTCTTCGTCGCCTACGTCAACAACCAGACGCCCGGGACCCGGGCCAGGTTCTACGACTACTACCGCCACTACCTCGCGACCAGCCAGCCGGCATTCAGCCAGGACGCGCGGTTCGGCAACACGCTGGGCCACCAGACCCACTACATCAAGCCCTGCTAGTTCGCCCGGGGCGTAGTTCACGCTCAGAGCAACGTTTCGGTTCAAGCGGTCGGCCACGCCGTGGTCCATCAAGGTGTTGTCCGCGTTGCCAGCGCCAGGCGGCCTCAGCTGGTTCGAGCCCAAGTGCCTGGGGGCGTCGATCTGCGCTCGCTAGGGCGTCTTCGTGGCCTGCTCCACGCGGGCCCGGGTAGTCACGACTGTCATGAGCAGGCCACACATGGTCAGGCCGGCTGCGGCGAGGTAGATGGGCCTGGGTCCTGCGGTGGAGTCGGCGATCAGCCCGCCGAGCAGGCCTGCGCAGGCGGCTGCGACCTGGTAGCCGGAGGCGTTGACGGCCATCGCCAATGTCGGGGCGTCGCCCGCGGTCATCATCACGCGAGCCTGCATCCCGGGGATGATCGCGAAGCCGAACAGACCAATCACGAAGACTGCCACCCCAGTAAGGGCTGTCGAGGTCGCAATGAACCAGGTGCCGACAAGGGTTGCGGCCAACAGGCCGAGGAGGGCGGGTTGAAACAGTCGCGGGTTGCGGTCGTAAAGCGTGCCTCCAACGAGATTGCCAATCGTCGCGCCGAAGCCGTAGGCGAGCAACAGAATCGGCAGACGGGTCGCGGGGTGACTTCCCAGCTCCGTGAGAAGGGGCGCGAGGTAGCTGAACACCATAAGCACACCGACGTTGCCCACCGCAGTGATGGCCAGCGCGACTAGCACCGGCCGCCGTCGCAGAACTCTCAACTCCGCGACCGCCGATGTCCGGCCCTCCTCGCGGGTCGGGGCGAGCTGCCAGAACGCCAGACCTAGTCCGATCAAGCAGGCAACGGCGATCGCGGCGAACGTCGTACGCCAACCCCACTGACTCCCGATCTGGGTGCCGATGGGCGCGCCGAGGATCATGGCCAGGTTCATCCCGAACGCCAACCGGGCAACCATGGTCCCGGCACGCTCAGGTGGCGCGGACTGCACCGCGATCACCATCGCTTGGGCGAAGACGGTCGACGTCACCAGTGCGGTGATCACTCGGGCTGCCAAGAGCAAGGAGAACTCGGGAGCAAGAGCGGAGACAGCATTCCCGGCGACCGAGATGGCGAGCAATCCCAACATCAGTGATTTCCGGTCGACTCCGGCGGTCACCGCTGTAAGCACCGGGCCGCCGATGATCATGCCAACGGCATACGCCGTGACCAACAAACCTGCGGTGCCAACAGTGACCCCGAGGCTGGTGGCGACCTCGGGCAGGATCCCGGCGATCACGAACTCACCGGTTGTGATGCTGAAGACGCAGAACATGAGGATGGCAAGGCGGCGCATGCCCAACACGCTAAAGTCTCACGTAGACGTGAGAGTCAAGCCCGAGTCGTGAACGGAGCAGACAGTGAAGATCGGCGAACTGTCAGGTCGGACCGGAGCCAGCGTGCGAGCGTTGCGCTACTACGAGGAGAAGGGTGCTCTAAGCCCGGGCCGGACCCCCAGCGGCTACCGAGTCTTCTCCGACTCCGACATCGACAAGGTCGCGCACATCCAAACCCTGCTCGCGGCCGGTCTCGGCATGGACCTCATAGGCGAAATCCTGGCGTGCCTGTCCGGCGGGTCCCTGCTGCTGGACGACTGCCGCGAACGTCTCGAAGCAGAGCGTCGCCGGATCACCGGCGACATCGACCAACTCATCCAGACCCGTTCGCTGTTGGACGAACTGCTCGGCGCCACCCGCGGACCCACTCGTCGAGACACTGCTGAACCATCCGTCGCGTAAGCATCAGTCGTGGGCCGGCACCAAGGCCCTGCCCCGCGACAGCCGGACAGGAAGGCGGTTCGGCGACCCCGGTACAGCTGGCTGCTGGTCAGTGGTTCGTCGTCTGCAATCCAGGAGCGGCCGGGTCCGGGGTCACGTCTGGGACAGCGAAGCGCGGGTTCGCGCCGGCGGCAACCACGCGCATCACGAAGCCGGCGGCTTCCTCGGCCTGCCGCGCAGCAATGAGCCCGCCCAGCACCGCGGTTCGCGCGCCGAGGTCTCCGATCAGCATCGCAGTCCGATCCATGGCCCCCGCGTCATCGCCACAGATCGCGACAACCGGCGAGGCGTTCCGCTGTCCGTCGAATGGCCAGGACGCGCCGGCGAACAGGTGGAGCGCCTTGACCACGTGGGCGCCGATCGCGAGACGGGCGACCAGCTCGGCAGCCGATCCGACCTCAGGGAGCAGGCGCCCGGTCGCGTAGTCGACTGCGTTGGTGCAATCGATCACGGTCTTCCCGGTCAGCCGCCCGTCCGAGCCGCCGATCAGCCGCAGCGCCTCCTCCAGACCTCCCCAAGCGACCGCAACCACGACCACCTCGGCCTGTTCCGCAAAGCGTTCCGGGTCGATCGACCTTCCCGCGGACCCGATCTGCCCCGCCGCGTCCTTCGCGCGGGCGGGGGCCCTCCCCGTGACCAAGATCGAATGGCCTGCGGTCGCCCACGCTCTCCCGAGTGCCACTGCCAGGTTTCCTGTCCCCAACAGTCCGATCTCCACGGTGCTCTCCTTCGTGAGACGACTTGTCAGTAAGACGCTAGACATCTCGCTCCTACCAATCGGTAGGAACGAGTGAGTGACACACTGGACCGATGGACGAACAGGGTTGCGAGTCCTTCATTTCTGACTGCCACGTGCGCTCCGCGGTCGAACTCCTCAACCACAGGTGGGATCCCATCGTCGTCGCTGCTCTGCGTATGGGGCCGACCCGCCGCAGCACCCTTCTTGATCGGATCGCCGGAGTGAGCGACAAGGTGCTCACGGAGTCTCTGCGTCGTTTGGCGGCCCGCGGCCTCATCGCACGGACTCCTCGCGTGGTGGAGCGCGATGCCGCCGTCTACGAACTCACGTCCTTGGGTGCATCTTTCGCCGAGGGACCCTTGGCCCACCTCGCCCAGTGGGCCGCGGTGAACCAGGCCGCACTGTCAGGAACGTCGTGACCCGCGGCGACTAGGGCGTGTCGCCAGTTCATGGCGGCGCCGGACGCCGCCCAGGCCGCACGCTGACGGACACCGCAGCTGCTTTGAATACGCCCGGTATGCCCACGCACCTGCGGCACCGTCATCGCACGACCTAGACGACGCCGGCATCCACCAGCAATAGCCAGCAATAGGAAGACATGCCCTAGCGAGACCACACCCCCTCCTCGGCACCTTCGATCAGGCGAGCGGTGGTGTCGGCCTCGAACGCTGCGCCGACCTCGCGCCACAGTGTCAGCGCACGAGATCCGTGCGTGCTGGCCGGCTCCAGACGTGCCAGACAGCGCGCGCGGACGGCGTTCACCCAGTCCGACTCCTCCGCTGGCGCGTCCAGGGAGTCGACCAGCGCGAGCGCTTCGGGATGTCCGGCCGCGACCGCCAGTTCGGCGCCTGCCGCCCGGGCGAAGCCCTCGTACTGACGGTCGACGAAGTCCCCCTGGGTGCGGCCCAGCAGGTACTCCACATTCGTGAGGACGCCGCCGTCTAGGGCGCGCCGGTGCAGCGCGAGGCGGTGAAGGGCGAGGCGGGCATCGACGTAGGCCGACACCGCAGCCAGCGTGGGGGATCGGTCGGCCACCTCGACGCCTGCCATCCGTAGCGTGCGTTCACGCCAGACGCTTACGTCGTGGTCTCCGGCCGGTCCCGCCCCTAGTCCGGCTGCCAGGACTGCGAAAGCCCCAGCGGTCGACATCCAGGTACGGGGAGGGCAGCCGTCCGCGAGCCAGCGGCGCCACATCGTCTCGGCTGCGGCTGTGGCCTCGTCCAGGCAGCCCAGCAGGGTCAGCGCCCGGACCTCACGGGGCAGCTCCTGACCGTCCCCGATCGGACCGGTCCCGTCGGCGTCGAGGCCGCGTGCCTGGAGCGGTCTCCCGATGATCAGCGCCGTGCTGGCCGCGGCGTGTACGGCGTCGACGGCCTCCTCCAGAGCGCGTGGGGTGGCGTGTGGGTATGCGCGCAGCAGTTCGACGCGCCGCGTGGCGGTCTCGCGCGCCGCCCGCAAGGCCTGTTCGGCGATGCACGCGGTGGTGAGCGCGTCGAGGGCAGCGGCGACCTGGATCGGGTCCCGGGTCTGCTCGGCCGCAGCGACAGCACGCTCCGCGGCCGCGCGGCCGCCGTCATGCCAGGCGATCGCGGCCGACAACGCCGCCTCATCCTCGGGCTCGGCGCCGGCCTCGGCCCGGGCGAGGGCAAGGACGTCGTCGACCGGGACACCGCCCGGGCCGGGTTGCGCTGATTCCGGCGGGTAGCGGTACCACGCCACGACGGCCGCGGCGAGGGCGCGCGAACGAGAGATCAGGTCCCCGGCGGTCTTCGCTCGGTCGCTGGCCTGGAGCAACAGTCGGTGCGTCGCATCGGTGCTGGCCCGGGCCGCTGCGACCGCCGCGGCGTCTAGTAGATCACCAACGCCGTGCCGTGGCTCAGAGGCGCGGTCAGCGGCCGCCACTAGGCACTCCATCGCGTCGGTGAGGCGGCCAGTTCGCAGGGCCAGTTCGGAGACGTCGCGCAGCAGGCCATGTGCGACTGGGTCCGGATAGGCCGGGGTGTCGAGGGCGGCGTGGAGCAGGTCGGGCAGCTCCGGGGCCGGGTCGCTTGGATGGTGGTCGAGCAGCCACCGGGACCGTGCGGTGGCCCAGGCCGCGACCCGCTCGCGGATCGCGGTGCTGGGTTGTCCCTCGCTGGCGAACCGGCGGACTAGGTCGAGCATGCTCCACCGGGTGCGAGATGCGCTGCCGTGCATCTGGAGGAGGCTCTTGGCGGTCAGCTCCGAGAGCAGCAGCGTGGTGTCCTCCGGTGAGGTGCCGTGGACGGCCACGGCGGTGTCCAGATCGACCGGATGGTGCAGTGCGGTCAGGGTGCGCAGTAGGTCCCGTTGATCGTGGTCTAGGAGGGCGAGGCTCCAGGCCACGGTGGCTGCCGCCGAGCGGTGGCGTCGGTCGGGGTCCCGGCCGCCGCTGAGGGCCGGAAGCCGGCCGTGCAGCCCGGCTCGGAGGCCCTCGATCCCGAGCGTGCGGGCACGTGCTGCGGCGAGCTCAATCGAGAGCGGGACGCCCTCGAGCAGGTCCACGACGTCGCTGACCTCAGGGGCCGGGTCCAGGCCGGATCTGTCGCAGAACAGGATGAGTGCGGCGCCGGTCTCGGCAGCGAGTGGCGGCAGACCCATCACGTCCTCCGCGGGGATTCGAAGGGGTTCGCGCGAGGTGGCCAGCACGGTCGTTCGGGCGCGGCTGGCATGCACCGCGGCGACCAGGTCGGCGACCTCGGCCGCCAGGTGCTCGCAGTTGTCCAGGAGCAGCACGGCGCGTCGCTCGCCGAGCGCGCGGCCTAGCGCAACGCGTGCGGCGACGCCGGCCTCTTCGGGAACTTCGAGGGTGCCGGCCACCGCCGTGGCGACACCTCCGGAGCGGATCGGGAGCAGGTCCACGGCGGCCACCAGGTCCCACGATCGGGCGAGACGGGCCAGCGCCTCGTGGGCGAGTCGGGTCTTTCCCACCCCGCCCGGCCCGACGACGGTGACGATGCGTCCGCGCTCAAGACGGGCGGCCAAGTCGTCAAGGGCGTCGTCACGCCCAAGGAAGGTGGTCGCGAACCTCTGGAGCCCGAGGACCGTGGGCGTGTGGTCGAGGTTGTCGGCGAGTCGTGCTAGCTCACGTCGGTCCGCGGCCCCGGACTTGCGCAGGAGGGAGGTGACGTGGCTCTCCACGGTCCGCACGGAGACGAACAGCTGCTCGGCGACCTGTTGGTTGGTCTGATGCGCCCGGATGCCCGCGAGGACCTCGGCCTCGCGGGCGGTGACGGACGCCAGCCACTCGGGTGTCACCTCACCATTCTCACTCTCGGCGCCGGCGTCCCGGCCCGGTCAGTGGCATACGGCGTAGCGCACGTGCACCGCCCGGGCCGCCGGGACGGTCTCGATCAGCGCCAGCGCCCGGTGCTGGTCGGGTAGGCCGTCGAATAGGCGGGTGCCCTGCCCGAACAGGACGGGCACGATGTGGAGTGAGATCTCGTCGATCAGGCCGGCGGCCAGGAAGCTCTGGGCCAGCCTGGCGCCGCCCATCACCGTGACGTCGCGGCCGTTGGCGGCCTCGTGGGCCACCTTGAGTGCTGCCTCGAGTCCGTCGGTGACGAACTGGTAGACCCCGCCCTCAGGTGCGGACTCGTGTGCCGAGTGCGTGACCACGATGACCGGCAGCCGCAGCTCACCGGTGGGGCCGTCTGGCCCCCACCACGGGAGCGAGTCCTCGTAGTTGATCCGGCCGGTGACCACGGCGCCGTTGGCCTTCGAGACCCGCGCGAAGTAGTCCAGGCTGGTCTTGTCGTCGCCCAGCAGCCACTGGTGCAGCTGCTCACCCTCGCGACCTAGCGGCTGGTCCGGACGGCGTTCGGCGGCGGTGACATAGCCGTCGAGGGACATGCTGATGTCGAAGACGGTCTTGCTCATTTCGGTTTCCTCTCACTGGACGGGGCTGGGGATGGGTGAAGGGGGATGGGGATGCGGTAGTCAGGGCCGTCGTCGTCGGCCAGCAGCCAGAGCCGCGCGGTCCGGGCGCGGTAGAGGCGGAACGCGGCATGCCTGGTGACCTCGTCGACCGTCCACGGTTTAACGCCGTGGCGAACCGAACGCGCGGAGTAGTGGCAGATCTCTCGGGCCGCCTCATCATCCGAGCACTGCGCCGCCCATGCCTCGGCGTAGACCGCGGCCGCCCGGCCGATGGGGACCGAGGAGTCGAACACGGTGATGGCGACCTGTGGGTTTGCCGCGATCAGACGTGAGTGCCGGGCCTGAGGCCGCGAGACCCACCAGAACGACGCGAGGTCGTCGTGGGCGAAGTAGACCGGCGTCACCCACGGCGTCCCTCCCGGCGTGGCCGTGGCGAGGACGAGGTACTTGCTCCCCGCGACGACGTCACTGGAGGCCTTCGCAGCATCCGGTGTCACCCGCGTGTATTTGCTCACTTCGTCAGTGCACCCCACCACGCGCGCCCCCGCCTCCGTGGTGGCCACGGATATCCGGTGAGACGCAGGAGCCTGCGGCGTCACGCTCAGGGTCGGGTCCGGGGTGATCACCGATGCGCGCCCCGCAGGCAGGCGCCCATTGTGGACTCTCGATCCCCGTGCGATCAGGAGGTCATCAGGATGCGCAGGACGCGAATGTCGATCGTCGTCGCGGCTGTCGGGATAGCGCTCGTCGCTTCAAGCGGGATGACGGTGCCGGCCGTCGCCGACGGCCGACCTCCACCACCTGACTCGGCCCTGCAGCAGCGCCTCGATGACGTGGTGTCGGCCGGTGCGGTCGGTGCGCTGGCCGAGGTGCGTCGTGGGGAAGACTCGTGGGGGATGAGGAGCGGCAGCGCCGTTCTGGGGACGGCGCGTCCCGTCCCGCTGTGCGGGCATGTCCGAATCGGCAGCGTCACGAAGACGTTCGTCGCCACTGTCGTCCTGCAACTCGTTGAAGAGGGTCAACTTGGCCTGGAGGACACGGTCGATGGATGGCTGCCCGGGTGGGTTCCTGACGGCGACCGCATCACCGTGCGTCAGCTGTTGAGCCACACCAGCGGGCTTTACGATGTGGTGCCCACTCTTCCGTTCCCGCCGGGACGCCAGTTTCAGGCCAACCGTTGGCGGACCTGGACACCGGTGGAACTCATCCGGCGGGCGCTGGCTCATCCGCCGACGTTCACCCCGCCCGGATCGGCGTTCGCCTACTCCAATACCAACTACCTGCTGCTCGGCGAGATCATCGGCCGCGCGGCCGGAACCTCGTATGCCGTCGAGATCCAGCGCCGGATCATCCGGCCGCTTCACCTGTTCGACACCGAGGTGCCCGGCACTCAGGTACGCATCCGAGGGGTCCACCCGCACGGCTACGTGCCTGCTCTGCAGGACGACGACGTGGTGCGGCTGGTCGACTGGTCCGAGATGAACCCGTCGGTGTTTGGCGCAGCGGGGGAGATGACGTCCACGCCGGCCGACCTCAATCGGTTCTTTGCTGCTCTGCTCGGCGGGAAGCTGATCTCCCCAGGCTTGCTGGCGCAGATGAAGACCCCCGGGGTGGCCGGTGCTGCGTACGGGCTCGGGTTGGCCTGGCGTGACACCCCCTGTGGTGTGCGGGTCTACGGCAACGACGGAGACGCTCTGGCCTACCAGGCCTGGTCGTATACCACTGGCGATCTGCGGCGACAGGCAACGGTGGGGTTCACTCCCGACTTCCGCGCCGACACCGACGCGGTCGCCGAGCGTTTCATCGACGACGCCGTCTGCCGGTGAGCACCTCTGTCCTTCATACCGGCGGCACTTCCGGCCCTGGGGATTCCGTGGTGGCTACGGATGTGTCGGTGAGATGGCATCGGCACGGTTGAGGTTCACGCCATCATAGGAGGATGAGATGAAGAATCACAACGAGACCGGCGTCCGGCGGCTGCGTCTGGCCGCAGTCGGACTGGTGCAGGTGCTGCTGGCTGTGCCGATGGGTGCCGGGGGCGTGCAGAAGCTGCTTGGGACCGACGCGATGGTCGACATGTTCGCCGACATCGGGGCCGGGCAGTGGCTCAGAGTCGTGGTCGGTGCCCTGGAGATCGTCGGCGCCGTCGGCCTCCTTGTGCCCCGGTTGTCGGGGGTAGCTGCCCTCGGCCTCGCCGGGGTGCTTGCCGGAGCGGCCGTGACCAACGTCGCGGTCCTGGACGTCTCACCCGCGCTTCCCCTCGGGCTGCTGGCTCTCGCGCTCCTCGTCGTGTGGATTCGACGCGACCAACTACCGGCTACGCCGAGCCTCGATCGTCTTCGGATCACCTCGTAGCGGGGCGGGCGCCGTCGCCTTGCGCGGATCGGTGTCGTCCCGCCATGGACGGTCTCCTTGCTGCTCGCTGGTGTCTCGAGGCAGGAGCGCGGGTGAGACTGATGCCCCCGCGCGGCGCCGGTGGCATCCGGCGAGCGGTGCCACCCGAACCAGGATGGCACGGTCCGGGTCGGCGACCGAAGGGTTGTCGGTGCCGTGTGATGAGGTTTGACCATGACCACCTCGCTGCCCGCCTATCGCCTGGTGCGCGAGCGGGTCGACGTCGAGGTCCCCACTCTCGACGAGCACCAGCGCCGCGTCGTCGAGCATCGCGACGGCCCGCTGCTGGTGCTGGCCGGGCCGGGCACGGGGAAGACGACGACCTTGGTCGAGGCGATCGTCGACCGGATCGAGAACGTCCCCGGAGTCACCCCGGAGAACGTCTTGGCCCTCACCTTCGGTCGCAAGGCGGCCGAGCAGCTGCGCGACCGGGTCACCGCCCGGCTCGGGCGCACGATGGCGGGCTCGTTGAGCTCCACCTTCCACTCCTTCGCCTACGGCCTGGTCCGCCGCTACGCACCGGCCGAGATCTACGCCGCGCCGCTGCGGCTCCTCTCGGCCCCCGAGCAGGACGTCGTGCTGCGCGAGCTGCTCACCGACCACCCCGAGTCCGTGCGCTGGCCGGAGTCGCTGCGCAGCGCCCTCGGCACGCGGGGCTTCGCCCGCGAGGTCAACGCCGTGTTGTCCCGGGCCCGCGAGAAGGGGATGGACGGTGCCGACCTGCGTGCCCTCGGCGCCGAGCACGACCTGCCCGAGTTCCTCGCGGCCGGCCTGTTCCTGGAGCAGTACCTCGACAACCTCGACTCCGTCGGCGCCACCGACTACGCCGACCTCATCCGCCGCGCCGCGATCGAGGCCGCCGACCACCGCGAAGAGCTACGCGCCCGCTACCGCTACGTGTTCGTCGACGAGTACCAGGACACCGACCCGGGCCAGGTGGCGCTGCTGCGCCAGCTCGCCGGCGACGGCGGCAACCTCACCGTGGTCGGCGACCCGCACCAGTCGATCTACGGGTTCCGCGGCGCCGAGGTGCGCGGCATCCTCGACTTCCCCGCGCAGTTCCCGCATGCCGACGGCGCGCCCGCCGACGTCGTCGCGCTGCGCACCACCCGACGCTTCGGCCCCCGGCTGCTGCGCGCCTCCCAGCGGGTGGCCTCGCGGCTGGCGCTGCCGGGCTCCATCCCCGAGGCGGCCAAGGAGGCGTTCTTGGCGCCCGAGGCGCACGCCTCGACGCCGGGGCGCGTGGAGGTGCGCACCTTCGACACCGACCGCGCCGAGGCCGAGCACCTCGCCGACCTGCTGCGCCGCGCCCACCTCGAGGACGGCGTCGCGTGGGACGACATGGCGGTGCTGGTGCGGTCCGGACGCGCCTCGATCCCACCCCTGCGCCGCGCACTGGCCGCCGCCGGCGTCCCGGTGGAGGTCACCCACGACGAGGTGCCGCTGGTGCGCGATCCGGCGGTGCTCCCGTTGCTCGACGCCGTGCGGGCGGTGGTCAACCTCGGCAACCACGACCTCGACCACGTCGACTACGTCCACGCCTCCCGCGCCGAGGCGCTCCTGCTGAGCCCGCTAGGCGGCCTCGACGCCGGCGAGCTCCGCCGGCTCGCGCGGCGGCTGCGGCAGCGCGCCAAGGAGCAGGCGCACGCCGAGCGCACCAGCCCGCCGACGTCTCGCGACCTGATCCGCCGTGCCGTCGTCGAGGTCGACTTCCTCGACGGCCTCGATCCCTCCGAGTCGCCCGAGGTCGAGAAGGCCCAGGCGTTGGCCCGCCTGCTGGCCACCGGCCGCGAGCACCTCGACGCCGGCGCCTCGGCCGAGGAGGTGCTCTGGCACCTGTGGGCGGGCACCCGCTGGCCGGAGCGGCTGCGTCGCTCGGTCGAGTACGGCGGCGGCGCGGCCCGGCGCGCCCACCGCGACCTCGACTCGGTCTGCGCCCTGTTCGAGGCCGTCGCGCGGGCCGAGGAGCAGCGCGTGCACGTGAGCGTGGCCGCCCTGTTCGCCACCCTCGCCGCCCAGCAGATCCCGGCCGACTCGCTCGCCGAGCGCGGTGCCCGCGGCGCCGCGGTCCGGCTGCTCACCGCCCACCGCTCCAAGGGTCTGGAGTGGCGGCTGGTGGTCGTGGCCCACGTGCAGCAGGAGTCCTGGCCCGACCTGCGCCGCCGCTCCACCCTGCTCCAGGCCGACCGGATCGGACGCCCCGCGGACGGCGGCATCCTCGCGCCCGTCTCGGCGCGCGAGCTCCTGCTCGAGGAGCGCCGGCTCTTCTACGTCGCCTGCACCCGCGCCCGCGAGCGCCTCGTCGTCACCGCCGTGGCCTCGCCCGACGACGACGGCGAGCAGCCCTCACGCTTCCTCGACGAGCTCGGTGCGGGCGGCTCCAGCGGCGTCATCGACCACGTCGTCGGTCGCCCCGCCCGCCCGCTGTCGATGACCGGCCTGGTCGGCGAGCTGCGCCACCACGTCGCCGATCCCTCCACCCCACCGGCGCTGCGCGAGGCCGCGGCACGCCGCCTGGCCCGGCTCGCGGGGGAGACCGCAGGGCCCCGCCGGCTCGTGCCCGCCGCCGACCCGTCCACCTGGTGGGGCACGCGTGCGGCGTCGTGGTCCACCGAGCCGCTGCGCGAGCCCGACCAGCCGGTCACCGTGTCGGCGAGCGTGCTGGAGTCGCTGCTGGTCTGTCCCACCGCCTGGTTCCTGGAGAGCGAGGCGGGCGGCAGCACCCGCGTCCACCAGTCGGCCAACCTCGGGCAGATCGTGCACGCCCTCGCCGAACGGGTCGCCTCGGGCGACCTCGATGCCGGCATCGACGACGTCGACGTCCTGATGGCCCACGTCGACGACGTCTGGGAGCGCCTGGAGTTCCGCACCCCCTGGTCCAGGCAGCGCGAGCACGAGCGCACCCGCGCCGCGCTGGCCCGCTTCCTGCGCTGGCACCACACCAACACCCGCACCATGATCGGTACCGAGGAACGGTTCACCGCCGACGTCGTGCTCACCGACGAGGCCGGCGTCGAGGTTCCGGTACGGCTCTACGGCTACGCCGACCGGGTCGAGCTCGACGCCGAGGGAAGCATCGTCGTGGTCGACTTCAAGACCGGCCGGACCAAGCTCGGACCCAAGGCCGTCGAGCGCCATCTCCAACTGGCCCTCTACCAGTACGCCGTCGACGCCGGGGCCGTCGACCACCTCCTCCCCGACGGCGAGGCTGCTCGTAGCGGCGGGGCCGAGCTGGTGCAGCTCGGCATCCTCGACGACGCCGAGGCGGCCGTCGTCGAGGGCCAGGAGCCGGTCGCCGACGACGCACCGGTGCGCGTTCAGCTGCGCACCGGGCTCGCTCGTGCGGCCGACCTGCTGCGCCGTGAGGAGTTCCCGGCGGTGGCCGGAGCGCACTGCCGCGACTGCTCCTTCGTGCCGGTCTGCCCGGTCAAGAGCGCTGGGTCGGTGACCGGCTCATGAGCACCGCACTTCACGAGCCCCGCAAGGGGCGTCCGATCGAGAGTCCCGCCGACCTCCAGCGGGTCATGGGCACGCCCTACGCGCCGAGCGAGCAGCAGTGGCGCGCAATCTCGGCGCCGCTCGAGCCGGCCGTCGTCATCGCCGGCGCCGGCTCGGGGAAGACCACCCTGATGGCCGCGCGCGTGGTGTACCTGGTGGTCACCGGCCAGGTGCGACCCGAGGAGGTGCTGGGCCTCACCTTCACCACCAAGGCGGCCAGCGAGCTGCGCCGCAGGATCCGTGACGCCCTCGTCGCGGCGGGTGCCCTGGCCGGCCCGTCCCGCTCGCCTGCTCGGGAGGCCGATCCCGAAGCCGAGATCCTCGAGCCGACCGTCGCCACCTACAACGCCTACGCGGCGACCCTGCTCACCGAGCACGGCCTGCGGATCGGCCACGAGCCCGACACCCGCGTGGTCACCGACGCGGCGCGGTACCAGCTGGGTGCCCGGGTGGTCGACCGGTTCACCGGCGACGTCAAGTACCTCACCGATCACCCCGCCACCGCCATCCAGAACCTGCTCGCTCTCGACGGCCAGATGAGCGAGCACCTGGTGAGCGCCGCGCAGGTGCGTGCCTTCGACGAGGAGGCCCGCGCCGGATTCGAGCGCGCCCGTGCCGACGAGCTCGGCGACAAGGCCCGCAAGACCTATCTGGAGGCCATCGACAAGGCGATCTCCGCGATCGACCGGCGCGCCGAGCTGCTCGACCTCGTCGCCGACTACCGGCGCCTCAAGGCCGACCTCGGACTCATGGACTTCTCCGACCAGATCGAGCTCGGTGCCCGCCTGGCGGCGCAGAAGCCCGAGGTGGGCGAGGCCGAACGTGCCCGGTTCAAGGTGGTGCTCCTCGACGAGTATCAGGACACCTCCGTCGCGCAGGCGCTGATGCTGTCGCGACTGTTCTCCGGCGGCCATCCGGTCACCGCCGTCGGTGATCCCAACCAGGCCATCTACGGCTGGCGTGGCGCCTCGGTCAGCAACATTCTCAACTTCGGCGAGACCTTCCCGGTGTCGACGACGGACGAGAGCGCCGCTCCCGGCCTCTACCACCTCACGGTCAGCCGGCGTTCCGACACTCGCATCCTCAAGGTCGCCAACCGCCTGGCAGCCCCGTTGTACGAGCGCTACGACCAGGTGGAGCCCTTGGCCACCGCCCCGGGGGCGGGAGCGGGAGTGGTCGAGGTGGCCGTGCACGAGACGCACGGCGAGGAGCTCGCCGCGCTGGCCGAGTCGGTCATCGAGTCCCACCGCGAGGGCCTCGAAGCAGGGCGGGACTGGTCCGACATCGGGGTCCTCACCCGCGACAACTCCCACGCAGAGGACGTCTTCGACGCGCTCACCGGGGCCGGCATCCCGGTCGAGATCGTCGGACTCAAGGGGCTGCTGCGTCTCCCGGAGGTGGCCGAGGTCGTCGCCACCTTGCACCTGCTCCACGACGTCACCGCCAATGCGGCGATGCTCACCCTGCTCACCGGTCCACGCTGGGCGATCGGACCGCGCGACCTGCGCCTGCTCGGGAGAAGGGCCGCCGAGCTGGCCGGGCGAGAGCTCGGACGCGCGGAGTCGACGAGCATCACCGACCAGCTCGTCGAGATCGCCGACGGAATCGACCCCGCCGAGGTGCCCGCGCTCGACGACGCCCTCGCCGACCCCGGCGACACCCCGTTCTCCGAGGAGGCTCGTGAGCGCTTCGCCCTGTTGAGCGCCGAGCTGCGCCAGCTGCGCGGCTACGTCGGCGAGCCGCTGCTCGACCTGGTGCGGCGGATCATGGAGGCCAGCGGCGTCGACGTCGAGCTGGCGGCCGCAGTGAGCCCGGCCGCCGCGGCCCGGCGCGACAACCTCGACCTGTTCGTCAAGGCGGTCGCCGACTTCCAGGCCGTCGACGGCGACGTCACCCTCCCCGCACTGCTGGCCTACCTCACCGCCGAGGACGACCAGGGCAACGGCCTGGACCTCGCCACCCCGAGTGAGGCCGACTCGGTCAAGCTCCTCACCGTCCACCGCGCCAAGGGCCTGGAGTGGGCCTCGGTCTACGTGGTGGGTGCCTGCGAGACCCGGTTCCCGTCCAACCGGTCACGCACGCTGTGGGTGTCCTCGCCGTCGGTCCTGCCGGCGCCGCTGCGCGGCGACGCCGGCGACCTGCCCCAGCTGGCCGGCTTCGACAAGGCCGCCCTCGACGCCTACCGCGCCGCCACGCGCGCCCACGACGCCGAGGAGGAGCTGCGCCTGGGCTACGTCGCGTTCACCCGGGCGGCGCATCGTCTCTCGGTGTCGTCGTACTGCTGGAGCACGCGCACCACCCCCTTCGGGCCCTCGGACTACCAGCGGACCATCAAGGAGGCGATCGAGGACTGGGGCGGGGAGGTCCCGACCTGGCGGGAGAAGCCGGTCAAGGGCGATCCCAACCCCTACGACGCCGTCGATCCGTCGCGTCCGTGGCCGCCGGTAGGTCCGGGTGCGGAGGCGCAGCTGCGGATCGAGGCCGCGCGGCTGGTGGCCGCCGCCGATCCGAGCGCCCCCGACGAGGGCCTCGACCTGATCGCGCAGGCCCGGGTGGCTGAGTGGGACGACGAGATCGACCGCCTCCTCGCGGAGGCACGCCGCGACCGCGCCTCCGAGATCGCCGTGTCCCTCCCGTCCAGCCTCTCGGCGACCGCGGTGGCGCGGCTGCGCGACGACCCCGATGCGTTCGCTCGCGACCTCGCCCGGCCGATGCCCCGACGTCCGGCCCCGGCGGCTCGTTTCGGCACCCGGTTCCACGCCTGGGTCGAGACCCGCTTCGGACAGCAGACCCTGCTCGATCCCGACGAGCTCTCCGGGCGCGGCGACTCCGACGTCGCCGACGATGCCGAGCTCGCCGAGCTGATCGACCTGTTCGAGTCCGGCGAGTTCGCGGACCGGGTGCCGGTGGCGGTGGAGCCGTCGTTCGCCATCGTGCTCGGCGGTCAGGTGGTCCGCGGCCGGATCGACGCCGTCTACGACGATCGGTCGTCCGGAGCCGGCGACGAGCAGCGCTACCTGGTCGTGGACTGGAAGACCAGCGCCTCCCAGAGCGCCGACCCGCTCCAGTTGGCGATCTACCGGATGGCGTGGGCCGAGCTGCGCGGCATCCCGCTCGAGCGGGTCCGGGCAGCGTTCTACTACGTTCGCACGGGGCGGCTGGTCGAGCCCGAGCTCCCGGGCCGTGACGAGGTCGTCGCCTTGGTCACCTCGCTCGACCTCTGATTCTTCGTTATACTTCGACGAAGTATCACGCCGTATCACACCACTTCTGGGGACGGGAGCGACTCGGTGACCCTGCCGGATCCCTACACGCCTGGCCAGGTGCCACGCGTCCTGGCCGGCCGAGCGGTCGAGCTCGGCCGGATCCGCGACCGGCTGGGCCGCGTGGCGTCCTTCTCCGAGCTCGCCGGACCACTCCTGGTCTTCCACGCCCCGCGCGGCCTGGGCAAGACCTCGCTGTTGCGCACCGCGGAGAAGGAGGCCGCCGCGCTCGGCTTCGCCAGCGCCTGGCTCGCCTGCTCGCGTGAGCGCCCCTTCATCCCCGAGCTGGTCCGCAGCGTCGAACGCGCGTTGGAGCGGGTGGACCTGCAGATGGAGTCCCGGCAGCGCTGGCGCGACCGGCTCAGCAGCCTCTCGCTCGAGCTCGGAGTGTTCGGGGTGTCGGTGGGCGGCGAGGTCGCCCGCAGCGACGCCGACGTCCCAGCCGGTGCCGCGCCGATCGGCGCGCTCGAGGACCTGCTGCACGAGGCTGCCGCGGCCGTGCGGGAGCGTGGGGGCGCCGGGCTCGTGGTGTTCATCGACGAGCTCCATGCCGCGTCCGCCGACGACCTCGCGACCCTGCTCAACGCCGTCCAGAACCTCGACGGCTCCCGGGAGGACAACCCCCTGACGGTCGTCACCGCCGGGCTGCCCGTCACGCCCGAGGCGATCATCCGGGCCGCGACGTTCGGCGAGCGCAGTGCGTTCGTGCCGCTCGACGTCCTCAGCGACGACGATGCCCGCCAGCTGCTCGTGCTGCCCGCCGAGGCGCTCGACGTCGACTGGGATCCCGACGCGCTGGAGGAGGTCGTCCGCCGCGTGGGTGGCCACCCCTACCTGCTGCAGCTGGCCGGGAGCTGCACCTGGCAGGCGCTGCGTCCCGACGCCGGCGCGGTGATCGACCAGGCCGCCGTCGACGCCGGCCTACCCGCCGCCGAGGTGCAGCTGACCGCGATGCACGCCGCCCGCTGGGGCTCGGCCACCGAGCTCGAGCAGACCTTCATCGCCGCCATGGCCTCCGCAGGACCCGGCAACGTCACCCGCGCCAGCATCGCCGCCGCGATGGGCGTCGACTCCCGCTCGATCAGCGTCCCCCGTGAGCGACTGATCGAGAAGGGCATCATCGAGCCGGTCGGGCACGGGCTCGTCCGCTTCACGATGCCCGGATTCGGCTCCTGGGTCCGGGCCCGCAGCTCGGGATAGTCCGGCGCGAGGATCAGGCGCCGAGGGCGACCTGGGCGTCGAGGGAGGCCGCGACGCCACGGGCGGCGACCCGGCCGGCGCGGTTGGCGCCGATGGTGCTGGCCGAGGGGCCGTAGCCGACCAGCTGCACCCGCGGGTCCGAGACGGCCGTGGTGCCGTCGAGCCGGATGCCGCCGCGTGGTCCGCGCAGCCCCAGGGGCGCCAGGTGCGCGATCGCCGGGCGGAACCCGGTGGCCCAGAGCACCGCGTCGGCGGGCTCGAAGGAGCCGTCGGCCCAGCGGGCCCCGTGCGGTTCGAGCCCGGCGAACATGGGGCGCCGGGTGTAGGCGCCGAGCTCGGCGGCGGCGCGCTCCTGCTCGCGGAGCATCAGCCCGGTCACGCTCACCACGCTCGCGGGCGGCAGGCCGTCGCGGACCCGCTGCTCGACCATCGCGACCGCGGCGCGGCCGGCCTCGGGAGTGAAGTCGTCGGTGCGCCAGACCGGCGGTCGGCGCGTGACCCACAGCGTCTCGGTCACCAGCGCGATCTCGCCTAGGAGCTGCACCGCCGAGGCGCCGCCGCCGACCACGACCGTCCGGTGCCCGCGGAACGCCTCGGCGCCGGGGTAGGTCGCGGTGTGCCACTGGGGTCCGGAGAACGTCTCGATCCCGGGGTAGTGGGGCACGAAGGGCTGGGACCAGGTGCCGGTCGCGTTGACCAGGGTGCGGGTCCACCACGTGCCGGCGTCCGCGCGGACCTGCAGCAGCTCCTCGCCGAAGGCCGCAACGCCGGCGACCGACTCGACCCGCACCGGTCGCACCACCGGCAGGTCGTAGGTGCGCTCGTAGTCGGAGAAGTAGGCCGGCACCGCGCGATTGGCCTGCACGAGGCCCGCAGCCTCCGGGCCTTCGCTGCCGGGCAGGGCGGCGACGCCGTGCACGTCGGCCATGGTGAGCGAGTCCCAGCGGTGCTGCCAGGCGCCGCCGGGTGCCCCGTCGGCGTCGAGCACGAGGTGCCGGATCCCGCGCCGCATCAGGTGGTAGGACGCCGAGAGCCCGGCCTGCCCGGCACCGATCACGATGCTGTCGTAGACATCCTCACGACTCGGGCGCATGTCGTGTCAACGCCGCGAGCGTGCCGGTTAGTCCCGGACTAGTGGTCGCCCAGCGCGGCGGTCAGCGCCACCTCGATCATCCGGCCGAAGGTCTGCTCGCGGTCGGCGGCGGTGGTCTCCTCGCCGGTGACGACGTGGTCGGAGACCGTGCAGATCGCGAGCGCGCGCCGCTGGTAGTGGGCCGCGATCGTGTAGAGGGCGGCGGCCTCCATCTCGACCGCGAGCACGCCGTAGTCGACCATCCGTGCTGCCAGCTCGGGACGCGAGGCGTAGAACGAGTCGCTGCTGAACACGAGACCGACGTGGGCCTCGGGTGCCGCGGCGGCCGCATCGCGCAGCAGTGGGAAGTCGGCCACCGGTGCGTAGTCGATGCCCTCGAAGGTGATCCGGTTCATCGCCGAGTCGGTGCACGCACCGGAGGCGATCACCAGGTCGCGCAGGCCGACGCGCTCGGTGAGCGCCCCGCACGATCCGACCCGGACGATCGACTGCACGTCGTAGTCGCGCAGCAGCTCGGTGATGTAGATGGCCGCCGACGGCTGGCCCATGCCCGAGCCCTGCACCGAGACCCGCTGCCCGCGCCAGGTGCCGGTGAAGCCGTACATGCCGCGGATCTCGGAGTAGCAGACGGCGTCGTCGAGGAAGGTCTCGGCGATCCAGCGCGCCCGTAGCGGATCGCCGGGCATGAGGACGACGGGGGCGATGTCTCCGGCTGCTGCTCCGAGGTGGGTGCTCATGGCGTCACCCTCTCATTCGCACTGGCCACACCGGGAGTCGATCACGCGGGGCGCCCATCCGACGCTCTGCCGCTGATCGCCTGCAGCTCGTTCGGGACGACGTCGAGCTCGATGGAGTCCGAGACCGCTCCCGCGCCCTGGGCGGTCAGGTCGATGACGTGGACCCTGCTCCGCTCCGGGTCGGTGACGTAGGCGGTGTCGCCGACGACCTCGAGGGTCGGCCGGGGCTGCTGCCAGTCGGTGGGCTCGCGCCACGGGTCGAGGACGTCGATGCGCCGGGTCACCCGGGCGCGCTCGACGTCGATCAGGTGCAGCGCGCCGTCGGTGCCCAGGACGACGCCGTCCCCGTTCTCGGTGCGCCCGAGGGAGCGGAAGGTGTAGCTGGTGCCGAGGTCGACCAGGCGCAGCGCGGCGTCCCGGCTGTCGACCAGCGCGACGCGGGTCGGACGCTCCAGCCCGCCGCGGGGGTCGGGGTCGGTCTTGTAGTCGCCGAGGAGAACGGGCGAGGACTCGTGGCCGGCCTGGTTGCCGATGCGACCGTAGGCGTCGGGGGAGTCGACCTTGGTCAGCTCGGTGCCCTCGATCAGCAGGACGCCGTCCTGGCAGCCGAAGGCCGCCATCTCGCCGAGGTAGGCCTCGCCGTGCAGGCCGGGGCACGAGCCTTCGCCCCGCACCGGGCTGGCCACCAGCTCGGCGCCGCCGTTGGTCTCGACCCGGATGCCGGTGGCGCCGTCCTGGTCGCCGACGGTGTGGATGAGGGAGCCGTGCTCGTCGACGACCGCCACGCCGTGATGGGCCTGGTCGAGGGTCCAGGTGGTCATGTCGGGGGCCTTGCTCGCGAGCTCGGTGAGGCTGTCGGTGTCGAAGGCGGTCACGGTTCCGGTGCCGTCGTCGAAGAGGGTCGTGGTGCCTGCGTGGGCGACGACGTGGCCGGGCTCCTCGGCCGCGACGCTGAAGTCGGTGAGCGCGGGCGGCACCGTCCAGGAGTGACCGTGGTCGCCATGCGCCTCGGTCCAGGCGCCGAGGTCGAGCGCACCGAAGCCGCCGGCGCGACTGAGGATCACGTGCCGGTCGTCACCGGCCGGGTTCAGCCGGACGAAGCCGTCGACCGGCTCGTCCAGCAGGACCTCGCCGGACTCGGCGTCGAGCACCTGCACCCCGCCGTCGTAGCTGACCGCCAGCCGCGGCTGTGCTCCGGCCTCCTCGGTGGCCGAGCCCTCCGGACCCTCGTGCCCCTCGTCGTGGCCGTCGTGGCCGTCGTCGTGGGAGGAGTCGTCGACCTGGGCGGCTCGACGCTCCTCGGTCGAGGTGGAGGCGCTCTCGCTCGAGCAGGCGGCGAGGGCGACGGGCAGCAGGGCGAGGGCAGTGAGCCGGAGTGGCGACGAGATGCGCATGAGAATCATTCTCAATAAAACGGCAGGCGCTGTCAACCGCACCGCCGTAGAGTGAGGCGATGCGCGCTTCGCGAGAAGCGACCCTCCAGATCCACTTCACCCGCGACGACCTGCTCCGCACGCGCATCGCGCAGGCACCGGACCCGATGTGGGAGGTGCTGCTGAGCCTGCACGAGCTGCGGCCCGCCTCGCCCGACTCGCAGCTGAGCGAGTGGCGGCGCCGCACCGCCGCCGCGATGCCGCACGAACGCCTCTGGCAGCTCCTCGAGCTCTGCCCGCCGATCGGGTACTTTCCCGACTTCCTCACACCCGAGGGCGATCAGCGTTCGCTGGGGGAGCAGCTGGAGATCGCATTGGCGACCGATCCCGAGGAGCTCTCGGTCCAGATCCGCCGGCTCGCCGAGCCCGGTCCCTATCGTCGTGGTCTGCGCCGCACCGGGTGGCTCCGCGGGCTCGAGCAGGCCGACGCCGGCGCGCTCGGCCGTCTCGGGACCAGCCTGGGGCTCTACCACCGAAGCGCCCTCGCGCCGTACTGGGAGCAGATCGAGGCCGCGCTCGCCGCCGACCGTGCCTTCCGGGCCGAGCAGTACGCCACGGGTGGACTCGACGCCCTGCTCGGCGGTCTGCACCCGCGGGTCCGCTGGCGGCCACCGGTTCTGACGGTCCTGGATCTCCATGCGCCGCCGCTGTACCTGGAGGGGCGTGGCCTCCTCCTGCAGCCGTCGTTCTTCTGCAAGGGCGCGCCGACCAAGCTGCACGACGTCGAGAACCATCCGGTCCTGGTGTATCCCGCCCGCGGAGCAGCCCGGCTGGCGTCGGCGGAGGAGGACCCTGCGGCCGAGAGCCCGGCGGCGGCGCTCTTGGGGCGCACGCGGGCTGCGGCACTGGCGGCCACGGTGCAGGGCGTGACCACCAGCGAGCTGGCCGGGCGCTGCGCGATCGCGGTCTCCTCGGCCAGTCATCAGGCGACCGTGCTCCGCGAGGCGGGCCTGGTCGCGAGCACCCGCGACGGCGGCGCCGTCGTGCACCGGATCACCGATCTCGGCAGGCGCGTGCTCGCCGGTCTCCCGGGACCCGGCCTGGTCTCGCCCGAGCACTGACCCGAGCACTGAATCGGCGGAGGCTTTCGATCAGGATCGAAAGCGGCGACAGGTCGGAGCGTGCCGTCCCACGATCGAGGTCCGACACAGATCGTGTCACTGCATCCGACTGCAGGACGAAAGGATCGGTATCCCACTCCATGAGCACGACCATCAAGCAGGCCACGACGCTGGCCGCCATGTTGGCAGCCACCCTGACCGCAGCTGCGTTGTTCCTCGGGATCAACCTGCTCGGGTCGGCCCCGGCCCACGCCTCGGAGTCGCCGCACGGCACCTCCTCCAAGGCGGCCGTGGCGACGTCGTATGAGACCTACAAGAACGAGGCGAACCGCAAGTGCCTCGACAACTACTCCGACTCACTGCACACCTATCGGTGCGACAGCACCGACGAGCAGGACTGGCACGTGACCCATTGGGCCGACGGCACGGTGCGGCTGAAGAACCGCGAGAGCGGCAAGTGCCTCGACGACAGCGGGGGCACCCTCGACACTGCTCGTTGCGACGCCTCGGAGGAGCAGAGCTTCTACGTCACCCACTGGGGCGATGGCACCATCCGCTTCAAGAACCAGCGCAGCGGCCAGTGCATCAACGCCGCCAGCGACAACGACGTCGGGTCCGCTCGCTGCGACGCCTCGGAGTCCCAGAGCTGGTACTGAACCCAGCTGGGCCCAGCTGCTCGAGCCGGGCTCTGACCGGGCTCTGACGAAGTCGGATCGGAGGGGCGACCGCGCGGTCGCCCCTCCGATCCGCTGCGTCGATACGCTCACGAGGTGATCTATCCGCACCTCCGGCTCGCCGCGTCGCCGCACGACCGGCTCGGCGTCCACCGCACCGACCAGGACTGGCTCGAACGGCGATGGGCCGATCCGGCCTCGCGGGTCCTGGTCGTCTCGGGCACCAGGGTCCGCCCGGTCGACGGCGTGCTGCCGTGGGTCTCGACCGCGGACGCCCCCGACGGCGTCCGGGTGCTGCTCGGCGAGCGGGACGGCGACACGTACTGGGCGGTGATCGTCGGTCCCGAGGCGGCGGCGTCCCAGGAGGGGGAGTGGTACCCGCTGCGCGGCCTGCTGCCGGGGCTGGCCGGCGACGGCGCCGCCGACGCGCCACTGGTCTTCCATGCGCTCGGGCTGGCCGAGTGGCACTGGGTCACCCGCTTCTGCCCGCGCTGCGCCGGCACCCTCGAACCGCGCTCGGCCGGCCACGAGCTGCACTGCACCTCCTGCGGCCGTGCGCAGTTCCCACGCACCGACCCGGCGGTGATCATGCTGATCAGCTCCGGCGAGCCCGGGACGGACGAGGAGATGTGCCTCCTGGGCCGCGGGCCCCAATGGCCACCTGGCCGGCTCTCGACGCTGGCCGGCTTCTGTGAGCCCGGCGAGAGCCTCGAGGACACCGTGCGCCGCGAGGTCGCCGAGGAGACCGGGGTGCTCGTCGGCGACGTCACCTACTTCGGCAACCAGCCCTGGCCGCTGCCGCAGAGCCTGATGCTCGGCTTCATCGGTCGGGCGAAGACCACCGCGATCGACATCGACGAGCACGAGATCGCCGAGGCGCGCTGGCTGACCCGCGCCCAGATGCGCGAGGAGACGGCGGCCGGCACGCTGGTGCTGCCCGGCGGCGTCTCGATCAGTCGCTCGCTCATCGAGCACTGGTACGGCGGCCCGCTCCCGGGCAGCTGGTGAGGCTCACGCGAGGCTGGCGAGCTTCTCCTTGACCTGCGCCAGCGACGGGTTCGTCTGGGCACTGCCGTCGGCGTAGACCAGCGTCGGCACGGTCTGGTTGCCGTTGTTTGCCTTCTCCACGATCTCGGCGGCCTCGGGGTGCTGCTCGATGTCGACCACCTCGAACGCGATGCCCTCGCGGTCGAGCTGTCCCTTGAGGCGGTGGCAGTAGCCGCACCAGGGGGTGCTGTACATGGTGAAGGTCATGTGCTCGGTGTCCTCGTCGTCCTCGTGGCTTGCGGGTCCGCAGTGCGGGGTCAACGAAACCGCGGGCGGAGTTGTTCCCGCTCGCGGCGCCCGACCGAGGAAGTCGTTCGTGGGCTGTCCGCGCCGGCGTCTAGTCTCGGACGCGAGGCCGATCCCGCCCGCTCGGACCTCATCTGCCAGCAGTCCCCGCAGCCTCCAGGAGTCGTGTCCGTGCCGCCCAGCTCAGCCGATCTGCTCGACGCGCTCGATCCCGAGCAGCGCGAGGTGGCCGAGACCCTGCGCGGGCCGGTGCGGGTGCTCGCCGGCGCCGGCACCGGCAAGACCCGCGCGATCACCCACCGCATCGCCCACGGCGTCGCGGCCGGCGTCTACGTGCCCACCGAGGTACTCGCCGTCACGTTCACCACCCGCGCGGCGGGGGAGATGCGCGCGCGGCTGCGGCGACTCGGCGCCCCCAGCGTGCAGGCGCGCACCTTCCACTCCGCCGCGCTGCGCCAGCTGCGCTACTTCTGGCCGCACGTCTACGGCACCGAGCTGCCCACCCTCACCGAGTCGAAGATCCCGATCATCGTGGGAGCGGCCCGCCAGCTGCGGATGCGCACCGATCAAGCCATGCTGCGCGACCTCGCCTCCGAGATCGAGTGGGCCAAGGTCAGCAACGTCCGCCCCGACGACTACCCGGCGATCGCCACCGCACGCGGGCGCAGCGTCGCCCAGCTCGACGTCGAGCAGGTGGCACGGGTGCTCGCCGCCTACGAGGACGTCAAGCGCGAGCAGGGGCGCATGGACATGGAGGACGTCCTGCTGCTGACCGCCGGCGTCCTGGCCGACGACGAGCGGGTCGCCGCGCAGGTGCGGCGTCAGTACAAGTGGTTCGTCGTCGACGAGTTCCAAGACGTCTCGCCGCTCCAGTCGGCCCTCCTCGACCTGTGGCTCGGCGGTCGCGACGAGCTCTGCGTGGTCGGCGATCCGGCCCAGACGATCTACTCCTTCGCCGGCGCCAACGCCGACTACCTGCGCGACTTCCCGCGCAAGCACGAGGGCACCACGTCCATCGAGCTGGTCCGCAACTACCGATCCACGCCCCAGGTGGTCGGTGCCGCCAACACGCTCCTGGCCGGCACCGGCAGCACCAGCGTGGAGCTGAAGGCCCAGCGCCCGGGCGGCGCCGCGGTGTCCTACACCGGGCATCCCGACGAGGTCGCCGAGGCCACCGACGTCGCCCGCCGCATCGCCGCGCTCGCCGCCGCCGGACACCCGCTCTCGGAGATCGCCGTCCTGTTCCGGATCAACGCGCAGTCCGAGGCCTACGAGGAGGCGCTCACCGAGGCGCGGATCCCCTACGTCATCCGCGGCGCGGCGCGGTTCTTCGATCGTCCCGAGGTCCGCGAGGCCGTCACCCGCCTGCGGGGCGCGGCGCGGTCGGGCGCCCGGCCGGCCGACGGCGACACCTGGGTCGACCTCGTGCGCGACACCCTGTCCGGCATGGGCTGGACACCCCAGGCTCCCGAGGCGCGCGGGCAGACCCGCGACCGCTGGGAGTCCTGGCAGGCGCTGGTGAGCCAGGCCGAGGCGTTCGCGGCCGACGGTGGCGGCCAGTCGGGCCAGCCCGGCCAGTCGGGCCAATCGGGGGAGCCGCTCAACGCCTTCGTCGACGACCTCGACCGACGCGCCGCCGAGCAGCACGCGCCGGTCGCCGAGGGCGTCACCCTGGCGACCTTCCACGCCGCCAAGGGCCTCGAGTGGGATGCGGTGTTCCTCGTCGGCCTGCAAGACGGCACCCTGCCCATCACCTACGCCCAGACCCCGGCCGCGGTCGAGGAGGAGCGTCGGCTGCTCTACGTCGGCATGACCCGCGCCCGGGCCGAGCTGGCGCTGTCGTGGGCCGCAGCCCGCAACCCCGGACAGGCCGCCCGCCGCAAGCCGTCACGCTTCCTCGAGCCGCTGCTGCCGGCGTCGGCGAAGGCCGAGTCCCGGGGCGCCCGGCGCGCGAAGGGCACCCGCACCTGTGCCGAGTGCGGCGCCCCGCTCTCGCGTGCGGATCGGTCCCGGTCGCGATGCTCGGACTGTCCGGCTCCCTACGACGAGGCACTCTTCGAGCGGCTGCGCGAGTGGCGCAAGCAGCGGGCCGCCGAGGAGGAGATCGCGGCGTTCATGGTCTTCAGCAACGCCACCCTCGAGGCGGTGGCCGAACGTCGTCCGACCACTGCCAAGGCGCTGCTGGCGATCAGCGGCGTCGGCCCAGAGAAGCTCGAGAAGTACGGCGAGGACCTGCTGGAGCTGGTCTCGTGAAGGGCCGTTCTCGACGTCGACGAAAGAAATTCTCGACACAGTCATTAAATAGTTTGCTCCTTACATCGGGGCAGCAGTAACGTTTCTCCCCGACCAGCCAAGCCGCGCATCAGGGCCCTGACGAAGCCCGCGCCCGCCCGCACCGAAGGAGGTGGCCCGAATGAGCAACACGATCGAGATGACCAACGACATCAGCACCGGCATCAGCCAGTGCCCGACGTCGTCCTTCGCCATGCCTGTCGCCATGCCCACGACCGGCCTCCTCGCCGCCTTCGGTGAGGTCGCCCAGGTTCCGGCCACCGGTCTCACCCTGCGTGAGACCGCGCGCGATCTGCGCGACCGGAAGGCGACGGCGTTCAAGGGACACGTGGCTTTTGTCGCCTACATCCCGGGGATCCATGCCTGGAGTCCGCCCATCTGTTGAGACCCAACAGAGAGGCAGCCTCCAGGCCGCGGAACCCGAAAACACCGGGATCCGCGGCCTTTGTGTTTCTGCCGCACCTCCGCACCGCCCGCTCCAGCGAAGTCGAGGACATGTTTCCCACCACCAGCGCTACCGCGCAGCAGCACCCTCACCACCGCCCCACCCACCGCGATCAAGGAAGTAGAGGTGACACGATGACCATCAGCGTTCTGACCCGCAGCGACGGCAAGCTCCTCGAGTTCCAGACCCCTGCCGGCCTCGGCGACCTCCACGACGAGGCCGACAGAGTCGACGAGGCGCTCCTGCCCTGCCGGGTGAACGACCCCGAGCTCTGGTTCGCCGAGCTCCCGGCCGAGGTCGAGTACGCCAAGGCCCTGTGCCAGACCTGCCCCGTGCGGGAGATGTGCCTCGGCGGAGCCCTCGACCGCAACGAGCCGTGGGGCGTGTGGGGCGGTGAGCTCTTCCTCCAGGGAGTGGTCATTCCCCGCAAGCGGCCCCGGGGCCGGCCCCGCAAGGACGCCGTCGCATGAGGACCGCAGTCGCTCACACCCATCCAGACTTCCGACAGAACCGGAGTAACACCATGAACACCATGACCGAAGACCTGGCGCGCGCGCAGATGGCCGCGCGCCTGGGAGAGGCGCAGTCGATGCGGGCCGGCCACCAGCTCGCCCGTGCTCGCCGCTTGAGCCGTCGGGCCGAGCGCGCAGCGCAGCAGGCTCGCCTCGCCCTCGCTCGCGCTCTGTAAGCAGCACAGACGTCTCGGAGGCCGTCACCTCCGGGCGCACCCAGATCGCGGGTGGACCTTCAAGGAGCCGGGCACGACCCCCAGGTCGTGCCCGGCTCCGCTGCGTTCTCGCCCCATCCGCCGGGCTCGCCGCGACACTAGGATGAGGACCATGGCGATGCTGACCTGCGACTTCTGCGGCCGCCAAGCCGACGAGGCCGAGACCCTCACCTGGAGCACGGCGGTCGAGAACGGCCGTCAGCGCCGCTTCTGCGACACCTGCTCCCGCGCCCACCTACGCGCCATGGAGGGCAAGCTCGACAGCGAGTATTGGTGACCTCCCGACCCTCCCATTTTCGCTGACCCGTCAGCTATAGCTGACGGGTCAGCGCCAATTTCACGCTGACCCGTCTGCTATGGCTGACGGGTCAGCGTCGAGTTGTGCACAGGCGGTGGAGGGAGTCAGTAGGGGATGACGTCCCAGGCGCAGCCGCAGTAGGGGTGCCGCTCCCAGGTCCGGACGACGGGGGCAGGCCCATCGAGGTCCACGGTGCCCGACCAGGTGACCGGGCGCTGGTCGCTCAGGAAGGCGAGGACCTCGCGCGCGGCCCAGGTGAGTGCGAACGCGGCCAACGCGCGGTCGGGGGCAGGCGCGGGGAGGGCGGCCAACTGCTCCAGGACCAGCGGACGACGCGGGTCGAGCTGCGACTCGTGGGCATCGACGCACCGCAGGCACGCGCTCACGCCCGGCTCGACCAGCGGACCGAGGCGCAGGCTGCCGGGGTGACCGGTGCCGGCGATGACCAGATGTGGAGCGCCCTCGCTGAGCCAGTCGTCGAGGGCCGCGCGGGGGAGCGGTCCGGGCGCGGCGACGACGTACAGATCGGGGACCGGCGCGCGTGCGCTCACCCGCACGCCGCTGAGCTCCAGCAGTCCGGCAAGGGTGTCGAGATCGAGGCCACGCTCGATGAGCCGGACCGTGCCGCGCGCTCGGCGCGACCGGCCCGTCGAGACGCCGGCGGCGGCCAGCAGGCCCGCGGCCGCGAGATCTCGGAGCAGGGCCTCGGTGGCCGGGGTCTGCTCGAAGCCCGCATCGGCCCAGCCGGTGGTGAGCCACTCGAGGGCCTCGGCGACGTCGGGACGGCGTCGCGCGATCACCCGCGCCGGTGGGTCGAGCCCGACCTGTACGTAGTCGGCGTCGCGGATCACCACGTGGACGCCGGGGCGGAGCCGCGGACTCGGGCTGGTCATCGCCCGAGCCTCACACGAGCGCGGCTCCTCCCGCTGCGGTCATCCACAGGGCCCGAACGCACCACTGACCGCGACCCCGCCCGGGAGTCGCGGTCAGTGACAGTGGTTCTTCGCCGGCCTCAGGCCTTTCCGAGGATCCGGTTGAGGTTGGTGCCGCAGACCGGGCAGACGGCCTTGGCCATCCGGGTGCCCTTGTCGTTCACCTTCACCTCGCCCTCGGCCTCGCGCTTCTCCTTGCACTTCACGCAGTAGAACTCACCGCTCCAGGTCTCCGCCATCGCGGCCTCCTTGACGTCGTCGATCCGTACACACCGCGCGGGGAGGTCGGGGAAGCCCGCTGCGCCACTCTCGACCCTATGGCACCGCCCGCGACGCGCCCGGAAGCCACGCCCGAGCGCTCGGGGCGGCCCGGCCCGGTCAGTAGGGTGCCGAACATGCCTGAGCTGACCCATCTGCGCCTCGAGCGTCCCTCGGACGGCGTCGCCCTGCTCGTCCTCGACAACCCCGACCAGCGCAACGCGATGTCGGGGCCGATGACCGATTCGTGGGTCGCCGCGATCGACGAGCTGGCCGAGGACCCGACCGTTCGAGCCGTGGTGGTGACCGGCGAGGGCACCGCCTTCTGCTCCGGGGGCGACACCGCCTGGCTGGCCGGCGAACCGGAGGCCACCGTCGACGACCTGCGTACCCGGATGCTCCCGTTCTACCGCGCCTGGCTCTCGATCCGGCGCCTGGAGGTGCCCACGATCGCTGCCCTCAACGGCGCGGCGATCGGCGCCGGGCTGTGCATGGCGCTGGCCTGCGACCTCCGGTTCGCGGCGTCCGGCGCCAAGCTCGGCGTGCCCTTCGTCAAGCTCGGCCTTCACCCTGGCATGGCCGGCACCGCGCTGCTGCCGGACGTCGTCGGGTCGGCCGCCGCGCGCGACCTGTTCCTCACCGGACGGATCGTCGAGGCAGACGAGGCGTTGCGGCTCGGTCTGGTCTCGCGGGTGATCGCGCCCGAGACCTTCCTGGAGGAGTCGCTGGCGGCCGCCGCCGAGATCGCCGCCACCGCGCCGATAGCCAGCCGGCTCACCAAGCTCGCGCTGGCCGGCGGCGGGCACCCCGACCTCGAGTCCGCGCTGCAGTGGGAGGCGCTGGCCCAACCGGTGACCCTGGCCACCGACGACCTCCACGAGGGGTTGCGGGCCGCGCGCGAGCGTCGCGCACCCGTGTTCCGGGGGCGGTGACCGGTCCCGGGTTCGCCCCCGGAAGCAGTAGGGCCCTCGCGCCGCGTCGGCGACACTTGCCTTCCCCTTGCGAGTGTCACCTCGACGGCCCGAGGGCCACTGGGGCACACGCTAGAGACGGGGGCGGGTCGAGGTCAACGCGGCCGCGGCCCACCTTGTGGATAACCCTGTGAAGGAGCCTGTGGAGAAGCCGGTGAAGCCGTGGATACGCGCCGGACCGGTCTCCCACACCCTGTGGACGACGACCCGCCGCCCCGACCCCGTAGGCTGCTCTGACCTGCGGAGATCGTCTTACCCAGGCTGTGGAGGAAGAAAAAGATGAGCGACTACGACGAGGGTCCGGTCGCCGCGCTGCGACGCATCGCCTTCCTGCTCGAACGCGGCCGCGAGGACACCTACAAGGTCAAGGCCTTCCGGGGTGCCGCCGCGACGATCCTGCCGATGCCCGAGGACGACGTCGCCCGGGCCGTCGAGGAGGGCACGCTCACCGATCTCCCCGGGATCGGGGCCAGCTCGGCGAAGGTCATCGCCGCCGCGGTGCGCGGCGAGCTGCCCGAGCGACTCGCCCAGCTCGAGACGCAGTACGCCGGGCCGCTCACCGCAGGAGGTGCGACGATCCGCGCCGCCCTGCGCGGCGACTGCCACTCCCACTCCGACTGGAGTGACGGCGGATCCCCGATCGAGGAGATGGCGATGACCGCCATCGAGCTCGGGCACGACTACCTCGTGCTCACCGACCACTCGCCGCGACTGAAGGTCGCTCGCGGGCTGAGCGCCGAGCGGCTCCAGCGCCAGCTCGGCGTCGTCGACGCTGTCAACGAGCATCTCGGCGGCACAGGGGAGGGGCGCGACAGCGGATTCAGGCTGCTCAAGGGGATCGAGGTCGACATCCTCGACGACGGCTCCCTCGACCAGTCCGCCGAGATGCTCGACCGCCTCGAGGTCCGCGTGGCCAGCGTCCACTCGAAGTTGAAGATGGACCCGGCGCCGATGACCCGCCGGATGATCGGCGCGATCCGCAACCCGCACACCAACGTGCTGGGCCACTGCACCGGCCGTCTGGTCACCGGCAACCGCGGCACCCGCGCCCAGTCGAGCTTCGATGCCCGCGCGGTGTTCGAGGCCTGCGCCGAGCACGACGTCGCCGTGGAGATCAACTCGCGGCCCGAGCGCCGCGACCCCCCGTCAGAGCTGCTCGCGATGGCGCGTGATGCCGGCTGCCTGTTCTCGATCGACTCCGACGCTCACGCGCCGGGGCAGCTCGACTTCCTCGTCCTCGGCGCTGAACGGGCCGAGGACGCCGGGATCGAGCCCGACCGAATCATCAACACCTGGCCGCGAGAGCGGCTCGTGGAGTGGGCACGTCAGTAGGGTCGGGGCATGGCCGACGTCGAGGTGCGCAGGTCCAAGCGCCGCCGACGCACGGTCTCGGCCTATCGCGACGGCGACCGGATCGTCGTGCTCATCCCGGCATCCTTCTCGGCCGAGGAGGAGACCGAGTGGGTCGAGACGATGGTCGCGCGCATCGAGCGGGCCGAGCAGCGCACCCACCTCACCGACGAGGAGCTGCTCGCGCGGGCTTTGCGGCTCAGTGACGAGCATCTGGGTGGGCTCGCCGTGCCGGAGTCGGTGCGCTGGGTCTCCAACCAGACGGCGCGCTGGGGGTCCTGCTCGCTGGGGGAGCGCACGATCCGACTCTCCGAGCGGCTCCGCGCGATGCCGGCGTGGGTGCTCGACTACGTGATTGTCCACGAGCTGGCCCACCTGCTCGAGCCCGGCCACGACGCCCGGTTCTGGGCGTGGGTCGATCGCTATCCGCGCGCCGAGCGGGCCAAGGGCTATCTGCTCGGCTGGTCCGAGGCCGCGCGGGTGTCGCCCCCCGTCGAGTTCGACGACGCCGACTGAGACAGCCTGGATTCACCGATTCTCGCCTGCTACGCGCCACCATATGAGCACGCTGGCGGCGTTGCGGCCGCTCGACGGTCAACCAGACCGCCGTTCGCGACCGCGCCTTGCCATCGCACCCATCTGGTGACGCTCGCCAAGCCGATAATCGGCGGATCCAGGCTGAGCTGCGAGCGCCTTCCTCGCGGCGGCGACGAAGGGGACCAGCTCGGGGTTCGGCACGTCGTCGGCGGGCCACCAGGCGACGTCGAGGGACTCCTCGCTGACCGCGTGCCGCGCGCCCGGCCGGGCCACGGCGGCGTACATCACGTCGAGGTGCCACACGTCGCCGTCCGGGCCGCAGAAGGGCACGGGATGCGCGTCGAGCCGCACCGGGCACGGGTGGACGTCGAGGTCGCCGGGAGCCAGACCCGACTCCTCGACCGCCTCACGCCGGGCCGCGTCGAGGAGGGTGGCGTCGTCCGCCTCGGGGTGGCCACCGAACTGGAACCACCGCTTCGCCTTGGCGTGCAGGGTGAGCAGGACCCCTGCGCACTCCGGATCGAACACCAGCGTGCTGGCGGTCAGGTGCTCGGGACGCGAGTCTCGGGTCATCGCGTCCGATGCCGCGTCCAGCCGCGCGAGGTAGCGGTCGCGCAGGCGCGCCTGGACGTCGTCGGGCGGTGCCCAGAAGGTCAGCACCGCGACGGCGTCGTCGTGCAGGCTCACCCGCGGTCGGCGCCGTCGTCCGGACCTGTGTCCTCGGTCCCGGCGTCATCGCCCTTGACGTCGTCGGTCTCGGCGTCCTTCGACGAGGGGTCGTCGCCGTCGAGCAGCTTGCGCAGCTCGGCGTCGAAGTCGTCCTCGGTGAGGTCGTCGGGCGCCGCGGCATCCTCACGGAAGCCGAGCGGGTCGTCGAGGTCGGCCGAGGTCGGCAGCAGGTCGGGGTGCAGCCACACGCCGTCGCGCGCCTCGGTGCCCTGCCGGGTGCGCAGCGAGCCCCACAGCGTGGACGCGTCCCGCAGCCGGCGCGGGCGCAACTCGAGCCCGACGAGCGAGGCGAAGGTCTGCTCGGCCGGTCCACCCGCGGCCCGACGCCGACGCACGGCCTCCTGCAGCTTCGCGGCCGCCGGCATCCGCTTCTCGGTGGCCTGGCCGACGACCTCGTCGACCCAGCCCTCGACCAGCGCGAGCGCGATCTCCAGCCGCTCCAGGGCCGCCGCCTGGGCGGGGGACTGCGGCATCTCGAACAGCCCCCCCTCGAGCAGCTGCTGCATCGAGGACGGGTCGCTGGGGTCGACGCCCCGCATCTGCTCCTCGAGGCGCTGCTGGAGGGTCTCGGCGTTCAGCTCGACCCCGCGAGCGTGGTCGGTGACGGCGGCGATGAGGTGATCGCGCAGCCACGGCACATGGGCGAACAGCCGCTGGTGGGCCGCCTCGCGCAGCGCGAGGTAGAGGCGGACGTCGTCCTCGGTGACGTCGAGGCCCTCGGCGAAGGCGGCGACGTTGGTGGGGACGAGTGCCGCCTTGCCGGCCGGACCGAGGGGGAGGCCGATGTCGGAGGCCGTGAGGACCTCGCCGGCGAGCTCGCCGATGCCGGACCCGACCTGGTTGGCCAGCATCGCGCCGACCGCCTTGCCGATGATGCCGAGGAGCGGGCCGGCCTGGGCCGCGGCTTCCGCGGGCAGCGCACCCGCGAGCCCCTTGGTCGACTGCTCCGCGACCGGCTCGACCAGCACCTTCCACACGTCCAGCGTGCCGACGATCCACTCCGCGCGGCTCCACGCCGCGGTGGAGGTGATGCCGGAGGGGAACTCGGTGGCCTCGTCGAGCCAGTGGTCGGCCAGGCGCAGCGCGTCGGCGACGGCGTCGGACTCCTTCGCGCTCGGCGTCGGGTCGGGCTGCTGCGCGACGCTCTTGCGGGCCAGATCGACCGCGGCGTCCCAGTTGAGCGGGCCGTCGTAGGGCTGCATCATGGCCTGGATCTGGCCGAAGAGCTGGCCCAGGTCCGGCATCGCGCCGAAGTTCATCGCGCCACCGGAGAAGAACTGCTCGAACGGGGTGCCCTTGAACGGGTTCGGCTGGTCGTCGCCGGGCTTGTCGTCGGGGGTCTCGGCCATGACCACCACGGTACGCCGTCCTCCCCAAGGGAGTCGGCGAACATCCGAGCCGACTCGGCGTGGATCGAGTGGTCTACCGTGGCGCGGGTGAGCCGAGGTGCGGTCCGTCTGGTCGAGATCCGAGAGACCCCGCTGGTGGTCGACGACGTGCTCGACCAGCTGGACGAGTCGGTCGACGGCGGCGTGACGCTGTTCGTCGGCAAGGTGCGCGACCACGACGGCGGTCGCGGCGTGTCCGGCTTGGAGTACTCCGCCCACCCGAGCGCGCTCGACCGGCTGCGCGAGGTGTGCGAGGAGGTCGCCGCACGGCACGAGGTCCACGGTGTCGCGGCGATCCACCGGGTCGGCTCGTTGGCCATCGGCGACCTGGCGGTGGTGGTCGGCGCCGCGGCCGCCCACCGCGGGGTGGCCTTCGACGCCTCCCGCGACCTCATCGACACCCTCAAGGACCGGGTGCCGATCTGGAAGCACCAGCGCTTCACCGACGGCGGCGAGGAGTGGGTCGGCACGCCGTAGGAGATCCACTGCCCGTGGCGGTGGCCGCCCTAGGCTCCAGTCATGGTCCTGCTCTGGCTCGTCCCGCCGATCGTGGTCACCGTGGCCGCGATGTTGTGGGTGTCGTGGCTGGGGCGTGAGGGCCGCGGCGAGGTCGACCGCGAGGTCGCCCTGCGTCGCCTGGGTGCCGTCCTCGACGGACGACGCCGCGGCGTGCTGCGCCGGCGCCCCGCCGTCCAGGGCTACGCCGCACCGCAGGCGCCGCGAGACCGCAGTTCCGGTGTGGCGATCCGGCGCCCCGACCGAGCGCCGGACCGGCCCGCCACGACGTCGTCCCAGGCCTCTGTCGAGGAGCGCCGCCGAGCCTCGTGAGGTAGCGAGGAAGAGCCCTCCGGTCCGTGCGGCCGGCCGCACCGGCGAGCAGGCCCGCACCAACCGGGCGATCGCCCTCCAGGACTCCCCGTACCGCATGAGTCGCGAGTTGGTCGCAGATGAGAGGCTGTGGGTCATGAGCCAGCGCCTGATCGCCGCGTGCCTCGCCGTGCCCGCGGTCCTCGGGCTGCTGCTGTTCGCCTCGCTGGCGCGGCTGCCGTACGCCACCTATCAGCCCGGTGGCACGGTCGACATCCTCGGCAAGACCGACGACGACACTCCGGTCATCGAGATCGAGGGCCACGAGTCGTATCGCGACGACGGCGAGCTGCGGATGACCACCGTCCGGGTCTCCCCGGCGCAGTCGCCCGACCAGCGCGGCATCAGCCTCACCGCGCTCCTCGGCACCTGGGTCGACGGCGACAACGCTGTGCTTCCCTACGACGCCGTGCACGCTCCCACCGACACCGTCGAGGGCAACAAGCAGGCCGGCCAGCTGCAGATGGCCACCTCGCAGGACAGCGCGATCGACGTCGCGATGGAGGAGCTCGGGATCGACGTGCCGCAGGTGATCGCGATCACCGACCTGACCCCCGGCCTGCCGGCAGAGAAGGCCGGGCTCGAGGTCGGTGACGTCATCACCACGATCGACGACACCGCGATCGAGAGCGCGAGCCAGCTCGTCGACGTCATCGAGAAGTCCGGAACGACCAAGCCGCTCGCGATCGAGATCACCCGTGAGGGCAAGCCGATGCGGTTCGAGGTGACCCCCGTCGAGCGCGACGGGGCCCCCAAGATCGGCATCACGCCCGACATCTCGGAGTACGAGTTCCCCTTCACCGTGAAGATCAACGTGCCCGAGGAGATCGGCGGACCAAGCGCCGGCCTCATCTTCTCCCTCGCCGTCTACGACACCCTGACGCCGGGATCGCTCACCGGCGGCCACGACATCGCGGGCACCGGCGAGATCTTCCCCAACGGGGCGGTGGGTCCCATCGGCGGGATCCAGCAGAAGATCGCCGGCGCGCGCGACGAGGGTGCCGACCTGTTCCTCGTCCCGATCGACAACTGCGAGTCGGCTCTTGGGGCCGACCCCGGAGACATGCGACTGATGATGGTCCAGACCATGCACGACGCCCGCGTGGGCATCGAGGCCTTCGCCGACGACGCCGAGGCACCCCTGCCCTCGTGCAAGGACGCCGCCAAGATCCTGGCGGAGGCGGGCCGATGACCGAGGAGACCTTCACCGGCGATCCCCGATGGGGAGACCTCGACGCCGATCCGGCGCTCGCCAGCGCCGTCCTGGAGATCGAGGCGCACCTGGCCGAGGGCGGTTGGGACCAGCCGTCCCGGCTCTACGCCCTGGTCGATACCGCCGAGCTGATCGCGCACGAGCCGGGGCTGGCAGCCGCGATGGGTCTGGACGCCGCCGCCGAGCGCGGGTCGCTCACCGCCGTCGAGCAGGACCAGCTCGACCCCGCCGTCCCGCTCGAGACCGTCTTGGAGTCGATCGAGTGGCCGGCCGGCGTGGCGGGTGTCGCGGCGATGGTGGAGCGGCTGGTGCTGCCGCCAGGCGCCGACGAGGACCTCCCCGACGATCCGGCGCGCGCCCAGGAGATCGCCCGCGACCACCCCGACCGCCAGGAGGTGCGCATCGTCGCCGGCGCGACCCGCTCGGGGTCCACCTACTGCGCGCTGCGGCTCCGCGCCCACGACGACGACACCTCGGTGGTCGGCGGCGTCGACCTGGTGCCGGGCCTGCTCGACCTGCTTCGCGCCACCCTTGACGAGCCAGATGAGACGGCCGACCGGCCGCTGGAGGAGAACCCGTGAGTGACCTGTTCGACGACGACCCTCGGGCGACCCCAGCCCGGAGCCGCCCGGGACGCTCGCGTGCCCTGCTGATCACCGCCGGCGTCATCGTGGTTGCGCTCTTCGCGCTCACCGGCTTCGCCTCCATCTACACCGACCGCCTGTGGTACCAGTCGGCCGGCTACGGCGGGGTGTTCAACACCCTGCTGTGGACCCGGGTCGGGCTGTTCGTGGTGTTCGGCCTGCTGCTCGGCGGCGCCGTGGTCCTCAACGTGTTCCTCGCCTACCGGTTCCGTCCGCTGTTCCGGCCGACCTCGCGCGAGCAGTCGAACCTCGACCGCTATCGCGACGCCGTCACGCCCATCCGCACCTGGCTGGTGGTGGGCATCGGCATCCTGGTCGGGGCCTTTGCCGGTGCCTCCGGCATGAGCCACTGGCGCACCTTCCTGCTGTGGCGCAATGCCCCCGACGTCAAGGCCAAGGACCCCTACTTCGACAAGAGCATCGGCTTCTACCTCTTCGACCTGCCCTGGTGGCACTTCGTGGTCGACTTCGCGATGGCGACCGTCGTGCTCTCGATCATCGCCGCGCTGGTCACCCACTACCTGTACGGCGGCATCCGGCTCCAGGCCTCCCACGACCGGTTCTCCGGGCCGGCCCAGGCGCAGCTCTCGATCCTGCTCGGCCTGTTCGTGCTCGCCAAGGGCATCGACTACTACCTCGACCGGTTCGACCTGGTCACCCAGAAGAACAACCTGTTCACCGGCATGAACTACACCGCCGACAAGGCGGTGCTGCCGGCGAAGAACATCCTCATGGTCGTCGCGGTGATCTGCGCGGTGCTCTTCTTCCTCAACGTGTGGCGCCGCACCTGGCAGCTGCCCTCGATCGGGCTCGCGCTGCTGGCCCTCTCGGCGGTGCTGATCGGGATGATCTTCCCGGCCGCGGTGCAGCAGTTCCAGGTCAAGCCGTCCGAGGCCGACAAGGAAGAGCCCTACATCAAGCGCAACATCGAGGCCACGCGCGACGCCTACGACCTCGGGGGAGTGGAGACCACGCCGTACACCCCCGCCACTTCCTTGGAGAACCCCGCGGCCTACCAGACGCTGCTGAGCTCGGTGCCGCTGGTCGACCCCTCCCTGGTGTCCTCGGCCTTCGAGAACATCCAGCAGGAGCGTGCCTACTACTCGGTGCCCGACGTGCTCGACGTCGACCGCTACGAGATCGAGGGCAATGACCGTGCCCTGGTGCTCGGCGTCCGCGAGCTCGACCAGTCCAAGCTGAGCGAGGACGCCCGCAACTGGTCGAACCTCCACACCGTCTACACCCACGGCAACGGGATCATCGCCGCCTACGCCAACCAGCGCGACGCCCAGAACAGCATCCAGACCGACACCTCCGGCGACCAGGAGAACAGTTCCTCGGGCCGCCTGGAGTGGGCCCAGGGCATCAACGCCGGCGAGGACGACCTGTCCAACGCCGTCGGCGACTTCGAGAGCCGGGTCTACTACGGCGAGCTGAGCCCCGACTACTCCGTGGTCGGCCAGCCCGACGGCTCCGACACGAACGTGGAGCTGAACCTGCCGACGCCGGGCTCCGACCTCGGCGACCTGACCACCTACGAGGGCCAGGGCGACGCCTCGGTCGGCAGCACGTTCAACCAGCTGATGTTCGCGATCAAGTTCGGCGAGCCGAACTTCCTCCTCTCGGGGCGGGTCAACGAGAACTCCCAGGTGCTGTTCGTGCGCGAGCCGCGCGAGCGGGTGGAGAAGGTCGCACCCTGGCTCACCGTCGACAGCGACGCCTACCCGGCCGTGATCGACGGCCGCATCCAGTGGATCCTGGACGGCTACACCACGACCGACCGGTTCCCGAACTCGCAGCGAGCCTCCTTCGAGACGATGACCCGCGACGCGCTCCAGGTCGACAACGCCCTCCAGACGCTGCCGACCGACGAGATCAACTACATGCGCAACGCCGTGAAGGCGACCGTCGACGCCTACGACGGCACCGTGAAGCTCTACGCCTGGGACGAGGAGGACCCGATGCTCCAGGCCTGGCGCTCGGCGTTCCCGGGCACGGTGCTCGACCGTTCGGAGATGTCGGAGCAGTTGCTCGAGCACGTGCGCTACCCGACTGATCTGTTCAAGGTGCAGCGCTATCAGTACGCGCGCTACCACGTGGAGAACGCCAGCGACTGGTACCAGAACAACGACCGCTGGCAGGTGCCGTCCGACCCGCAGAAGGACACCTACCAGGCGCCGTACCGGGTGTTCGTGCAGGACGGCGACACCCAGCGCTACTCGCTGAGCTCGGTCTACGTGCCCTACGGGCGCAACAACCTCGCCTCGTTCGTGGCCGTCGACTCCGACGGCACCGACCCGGAGGCCTACGGCACCTTCAAGGTGCAGGAGATCGTCGGGGCCGACCAGGAGACCGAGGGCGAGGAGCAGGCCAAGGGACCCGGGCAGGTCGCCAACGAGTTCCAGTCCGACAGCCGGGTCCGCGATGCCCTACGAGACTTCACCCTCGGTGAGTCGAAGATCGACTACGGCAACCTGCTCACGCTCCCCGTCGGCAACGGCCTGATGTACGTCCAGCCGGTCTACGTGTCGCGGCAGTCCTCCGGCGCCAGCTATCCCGAGCTACGCCGGGTGCTGGTGAAGTACGGCAACGACATCGGCATCGGCGACACCTTCCAGGCCGCGCTGAACAACGCCTTCGGCGGCACCACCCCGCCACCCGACACCACGCCACCGCCGGACACCACGCCACCACCGGAGGGCGGGACGACCGGAAGCCTCCAGCAACAGCTCGACGCCGCTCTCGCCAAGGCCCAAACTGCCTTCGACGCCGCCGAGAAGTCGCTCGCCGACGGCGACCTCGGCGCCTACGCCGACCACGTCGACGAGGCCCAGGCTGCCCTTGAGGAGGTCGTGAAGATCCGCCAGCAGATCAAAGACAAGGAGGCCGGCGGCGACGGCGCCACCGATGCGCCGACCGACGGCCAGACCACGCCCTCGGCGGACTCCGGGAGCAGTGGCTGACCCCCCGATTTGAGTAGCTCACCCCCACCCGGTAACGTTCTGTTCACCGACGCGGGGTGGAGCAGCTCGGTAGCTCGCTGGGCTCATAACCCAGAGGTCGCAGGTTCAAATCCTGCCCCCGCTACGAATTTCAGGCTCGGAGATCGTGGATCTCCGAGCCTGAAAGCATTTGAGATTTGATCAGACAGCCAGGAACCGGCCAGAAACTCGGCCGAGGAGCCCTCCCGGAGCCCCAGCGCGGGGAACGGCATGGGATGTCATGGAGTGCCACGGAGGCGCGCGGAACGGCCGGCGCACCTACTGGTCATGGACACGAACACCAACCTGAGCGGCCTGGAGCCGCTGCTGACCATCGAGGCTCTTGCCGAGTACCTCGACGTGCCGGTCACGACCATCCGAGACTGGCGTACCGATGGCAAGGGTCCCTGCGCGATCCGCGTGGGCGGACGAGTCCGCTTCGCGGTGAGCGACGTTCTCGGCTGGCTGGCCGAACAGCGCGAGGTCGAGCCGGGTCGCGGACGCGATGGACGGTGATGAGCCATGCCTAGGCCCCGCACCCCGATCGGCACGTTCGGCGAGATCTACTACGAGAAGGCACCCGGTGGACGCTTCCGCGCCTTCGCTCGGTTCCGTGACCACGACGGCCAGCTCCGGCGCGTTCAGACTACGGCGGCGACGCAGCAGGCGGCAGCCCGCAAGCTGAAGGAGCTGCTCGCCGAGCGGGCCGAGCAGAGTGTCGGACAGGGGGAGTTGTCGGGAAGTAGCTCGTTTCGGCACCTCGTCGACGTCTGGCTCGCCGACCTCGACCTGGAAGGCAAGCTCGCGCAGTCCACTCGCGACCTCTACGAGCGCAACATGGAGAAGCTGGTCATGCCGGCCTTCGCCAACTACACGCTGCGTGAGATCACTGTGCGCAGGGTCGACCAGTTCATCAAGACGCTGGCGTCGACCAAGAGTTACAGCACCGCAAAGCAGGCCCGCACGGTCTTGAGCCTCGCGTTCGGGCTGGCGGTTCGATACGACGCGATCCCGCGCAACCCGGTCCGCGACACCGTCCGGTTGCGGAAGCCGCCGTCGCAAGCCCAGGCGCTCACCGTCGAGCAAATCGAAGTGATCCGAACGGCGGCGCGCAGTTGGCGTCGTGGTGCGGGCTTCTCCGGCCCGCCACCGGACGGCCAGTTGGAGCAGATCATCGAGGTCATGCTCGGTACCTCGGCTCGCATCGGCGAGGCACTCGCGATCCGCAAGTGCGACGTTGATGTCACGGTCTCCCCGGCCACGGTCCGCATCTGCGGAACCATCGTGTCCCCGAAGGGCAAACCTACCCATCGCCAACACCACCCCAAGACGCTGAAGTCGACGCGGACCGTCTCCGTGCCGCCCTTCGTTGCCGAGGTGCTCCGTCAGCGGCTGGTCGTGGTCTCGGACGAGGGGCCGGAGCACCTGATCTTCTTCAGCCGGAACCACACTCCACTCACCACCAACAACGTCCGCCGTCGCCTGCGGGCGGTGTTGGAGGAGGTCGAGATCCAGGGCGTGACTCCGCACTCCTTCCGCCGCACGGTCGCCACATTCCTCGATCGGGCCAGCGGTCCCGATCTCGCAGCCGAGATGCTCGGGCATACGTCGTCGAAGATCACCAAGGAGCACTACATTCAGCCTGACGAGCAGGTTGATCCAGTCACCGCCGACATCCTGGAAGTGCTCGCCCCGCAGAATAGGGACGAGCCATGAGCAGTGAGATTGGGTAAGACGAGCCGTTGCGCTCCTCCTTGTCACAGGCTGGGCGGCTCGTACGCAGGCTCGCTCTGGCGCGGAGTCTTCAAGGAACGACTTTCGGCCTCGCGTTCGGCGTGGGTGCGCGGCATGACGCGCTTGTTCGCGGGGACGTGATCGCGGAGCGACTGGACGGTCACCGGCACCGAGGGTTGAGCCGGCGCTGAGGTCGCGGGCGTCTCGCGGCGCTCTTCCTGCATCGCGGCCAACGCGGTCTCGACGGTGGCGAGCTGCTTTTCGGCTTGGTCGAGGGCTTGGCTGTGTTTGAAGGGCTGGCCGATGCGTTGGGCTGCTTCTGCCTTGGACCGTTCGGCTTTGTCGAGGTCTTCGTGGACGTGGGTGAGCAGGGTGGGGATGGCCGAGACGCGGTTCTCGATGCGCTGGACGAGGCCCACTCCGCCGGCCAGGAACTCGCGCTGGGTGAGCGTGAACGACGATCGCGGGACTCCGGCGAGGCTGGTGGTGACGTTGAGGATGCCCATGCCGGGGCTGGTCCTGACTTCGATGTCGAAGCCGCTGATCTTGCCGATGACGCCGTACTCCTGGCCTCGGTAGGTGGGCATCCACTGAAGCCGGTTGGCCTGCATCCAGCGGTCGAGGGCGTGGGCGGCGTCGGCTCGGGAGGTGTAGCTACGACCGTCGAGGGTGATGCGGAATCGGTCGCCGCTGGTGTCGGTGACCAGCGGTACGGCTGCTTCGAGGGCGGCGATGTGCTCGGTGAACCGTGCGATCTCCTCGTCGGCGCGACGTTCGGTGTGGGTGAGCATGTTCTGGTTGCGCTCGTGGGCGCGTTGCAGACGTCGGAGCTTGGTGACTTCGCTGGTCAGGGTGGAGTGCTCCAGCAGCAGTGGGTTGCCGGAGCTGAGTGCTTTGGCTTCGGCGGCTGAGAGTGCGCCGGGGTCGATCTCGTCGATCTCGCGGGAGTCGATCCGGCCGCGCATGACCTGGGCGATGAAGGTGGCCTTGCGTTCGATGGTCTGCCACATGAAGGCGTCGAAGGACCGCTCGGTGACGAACCGGACGATGGCGATCTCCTCATTCTGGTTGCCTTGCCGCAGGATGCGTCCGTCGCGCTGGGCGAGGTCGGCTGGCCGCCAGGGGCAGTCCATGTGCCATAGCGCGACCGCGCGGGCTTGGACGTTGGTCCCGACTCCCATCTTCTCGGTCGAGCCGATGAGCACGGAGATGTGCCCAGCGCGGGCTTGGGCGAAAAGCCGTGCCTTCTCGCCGTCGTTGCTGGCCTCGTGCATGAATCGGATGCGGTCGCCGGGGACGCCGCGTTCGTTGAGTTGCAGGGCGAGCTCGTCGTAGGCGTTCCACTTGTCGGGGTTGGGGGTGCCGATGTCGCAGAACACCAACTGGAGTGCCCCCTTGATCGGCGAGGGCTGTCCGGTCAGTGGGTCGAGGTACTCGTTGTCGCGGGTGCGTTCCCACACGGCGGTGATGGCGTCGGCGGCGACGTCGACCTTGGTGGGGCCGGAGGGACGGTTGGGCAGCACCATGCGAATGTCGAGGGCGGCTTTGCGGCCGTCGGTGGAGATGGTGAGCATGTTGTCTTCTTCGGGACGGACTGCCTTGTTCGCCACGGCCTCGGCCCGTTCGCCGAGCTGTTCCACGAATCGCTCGAGTTCGGCGGTTGGCTCGACCGGGACTGTCGCGGCGGCGCGCTGGCCGTCGTCTCGTTCTGCGAGGGTGGGGATGGGCAGGTCGAGGTCGGCGGCGGTCTTCACGTCGGCAAAGACCGACCACATTCGCAGCATCTCGGGGACGTTCTGGAACTTGGCGAACCTTGTCTTGAGCCGGAAGGCGCCGGTGGGTGACATCTCCATCTGGGTGACGGTCTGCCCGAAGGTTGCGGCCCAGGCATCGAATGAGCCGATGCCTGCGGCGTCGAGTAGGTCGGGGCGCAGGTAGCGCTGCATCACGAACGCCTCGGTCACGCTGTTGGCGATCGGGGTGGCGGTTGCGCCGGTGACCACCCGTGAGCGCCCGGAGGCGCGCAGGTACTCCAGCTTCATGTGCAGGTCGGCGGCACGAGCCGAGCCGTCGATGGCGGCGTCGCGGATGTTGGAGTCGGTGGCGAGGTTCTTGTAGAGGTGCAGCTCGTCGACACAGAGGTAGTCGATGCCGGTGTCCTCGAAGCACACGCCGTCGTCGCGGCTGGTGTCGATGCGGGACTCGATCTTGCTCTCGGTCTGGAGCAGCTTGCGCTGGATGCGCTTGACCGTCATCGCCTGCCCGGCCTCGGCGTTGTCCAGCACCGAACGGAGGTGGTCGACCTGGGCGCGCACGTAGTCGTCCTGGGTGGACTGACGTAGCGGGACCTTGGCGAACGCGGTCTGGGTCAGGATGATGCCGTCCCAATCGTTGGCCGCTGCCTTGGCGACGAACTCGCGGCGCTTCTCCGCCGACACGTCTGACGACGATGCTGCCAGCACCCGGGCTTGGGGGTAGATCTGCAACCACTCGCGGGAGAACTGCTCCAGCATGTGATTGGGCACCACGATGACCGGCTTGTTCACCAGGCCCATGCGCCTCATCTCCGAGACGCCGATGATCATCTCTGCGGTCTTACCTGCCCCGACTTCGTGGAACAGGCCGGCCGAGGGTTCGGCGATCATCCGTGCGACCGCGGCGCGTTGGTGCTGGCGCGGGGTGAACCCCTCGGCCACGCCGGGCAGGGTCAGGTAGTTCCCGGCGTCGGTGTAGTCGCGCAGCACGATGGAGTTGAACCGCCGGTTGTATTCGGTGACCAGCCCGCGTGCGCGTTCCGGCTCCTCCCACACCCACTCGGCGAACCGCTCGGAGAGCGCGTCAGCCTTCTCCTGCGCGGCCGTTGTCTCGACCGGGTTCAGGACCCGCCGCTTGCGTCCGTCGATGTCCTCGAACTCGTCGTGGACCAGCACGGCCCGCTGCTCCATGACCGCTTGGGCGAGGTCGGGGGCGGGACGACGGACGGTGCCCCACTCGCTTGTGGCGAGCAGGCCACCGCGGCCGCCACGGACCTCCCACATGCCCGGCAGCGGGTTCTCCACCTTCACGTCCTCGGCCCGCAGAAGCTCGTTGAGGAACGCCTGGTGGACCTCGGCGCTGATCCACACCGCCCCGAGCTTCGCGGTGATCTCGTCTGCACCCAGCGTGGGCGGCATCACCGCCTCCAGCGCGGCCACGTTGACCCCGAACTCCGGTTGCTCCTTCGCGGTGGTGCGGGCTTGGTCGAGCTTGGTTCGGACATCCCCGGAGAGGTACTCCGGTGCATGGACCAGCGTCTTGGTGTCGGGGTCGGTGAAGACCAGCCCGGCCAATGCCTCACGGGCCTCGTTCTCGTCCAGGCCGAGGAGGTCGGAGATCATCGGCAGGTCGACACCTCCGGTCTTGTCGAGGCTGACCGCGATTGCGTCCGCCGGGGTGTCGACGCCCTGGATCTCGGGACGTGGTGCTACGACCCGACGACTCATGATCGCTGCTGGGGTGGCGACCTGCTCCACGTCGTCGAACTGCTCCAGTGCGAGCACGAGCGCGCCGAACGGGTCGGTTCGCAACAGCCGGATCGCTGGCGGCACGATCCGGGCGTAGGTGTCCTCGCCGTTCTCGTCCATCCGTCCGGTCCGGCGCAGCGTGAACCTGTTGATCGGTCCCCACCGGCCGACGTACTTGCGGTAGTCGCGGCTCAGCGTGGCCCGCGCGGCGGTGATCTCCTCAGTGTCCTCAGCGGTCGCGCCTTCCAGCGTCAGCAGGTGGGAGGCTTGATCGCGCAGTTCCAGCAGGGCACGCATCTCACTGGCGGCGTTCTTGGGCACCTTGACCGGCTCCAAGAGACCGTCCGTGACCGTGGCGAACGTGCCGTCGGGTTGGGCGACGAGGCTTCCCGCCCACAGGTCTTCCGCCGCAACTGCACCGGTCACGGGGTGGCCCGGACCTCTCATCCCGGCTGCGGGTTCGGCGGCGGTCATGGTCAGGTCGTTGCGGCGGGCCGTGAACGTGATCTGGTCGAGCGCCTGGGCGAGGTCGTCCTCCAACCCGTCAAGGTTCCCGGTGACACGCAGCATCGGGACGCCATAGGTGCTGGTCCCGGTGCTCACTTCGCCGAGCATGTGGTCGGGGTGGGTGTCGAAGTAGGTGTTGATCTTGATCTCGTCCCTACCACCGGGGCCGTCGATCTCGACCGGGATCACGTTCTCCCACTCAGGGGAACGGACCGGCTCGCCGGGCAGCCGGCGACGGAACAGCAGCAGGTCGGTCAGCACCGTGGTCCCGGCGGCACGCTGGAACGCGCCGTTGGGCAGCCGGACCGCGCCGAGCAGGTCGGCCATCTCCGCCATCGCACGCCGGGCGCCGGGGTTCTGGGAGTCCATCGTGTAGTGACTGGTCAGCACGGCGACCAACCCACCCGGGCGGGTCAAGGCGAGCGACTTGACGATGAAGTGGTTGTGCATACTGTGCCGACCGGCACCGTGGCCTGGGTTGTGAACCGGGTCGTGGAGCTTCACGTCCGAGAAGGGGACGTTGCCGATCGCGGCATCGAAGGTTCCCGTGCGGATGCGGGTATCGGCGAACGACTCGGTGCGCACCTGGGCGTGTGGGTAGAGCGCACGGCTGATCGCGGCGGTCAGCGGGTCCAGCTCGACCCCGGTCACCCGTGCTCCGGCCGGGGCCATGCCGATAAAGGTTCCCGCGCCACTGCCGGGTTCCAACACGCTGCCGGTAGTGAAGCCGAGTGAGCCGAGTGCCCGCCACATCTGGCGCACCACCAACGGGTCGGTGTAGTGCGCGTTGAGCGTGGTGCGCTCCGCCGCCGTCCACTCCTCGTCGGTGAGCAGGCCGCGCAGCTCGGTGTGCTGGGCGGTCCAGTTGCCCTTGCTGGGGTCGAACACATCGGCCACCGCGCCCCAGCTCGACCAGCGGGCGAGCGCTTGCTGTTCCTGGGCCGTCGCAGGCCGCTGCTCGTCAGTCAGCACCCGCAGGAGACGGATGGCCTCGATGTTCGCGGCATAGCGGGCCTTCGCGCCCGACGGTGCGAGGTCGTCCTGACTGGCCGGGACGAAGCTCGGCGCAGGGGTGGGGTCTAGCGGACTTCGCGCAGGAACCGGAGCGTGGCTGCCTCGGCCATCGTCGCCTGGTTCTCGGCGAGGAACTTCCGGGGAATCGGTGCCTCCACCAAAGAGGTCAAGAACTCCGGCGTCACCGCCCAGGTCCTGGCCTTGTCCTCCAGCTCCGCTGTCGAACCCATCAGGTCCGGGCAGTCCTGAATCCGCTCCGCCCAGGAGATCAGCGCCTCGTCGGTCGGACGGGTCTCCTCCCACTCCTCCCGGGCCTCGGCCAAGGTCAACTCCGGGGCTGGTGTCCACACCAGTTGCGCCATCACGACCTCCTCTGCGGTCCGGGTCGCTGCCTGGAGTCGGGCGACCTTCTCCCGGTAAGTCTCCCTCGCCGGGTCCGGTCCAGCCAACAGGCGCGCCAGATCGCTCACCTGCCCCTGCACTTCCTCGCCCAGGTCGGTGAAGAACGCCGTCGGGTCCTCCAACGCCCTCACCCTCCTCGGGGAGCAGCGCTGCCAGTGACTCATCGCCAGTCGCGCGTACTTGTTCATCGGCTGCCTCGACTTCCTTCTGCTCGACGAGCTGCGGGACCGGTTCCTCGGCGTGTGATTCCTCGCCCCACAAGTCGAGTGTCAGTTGGCCCTCGGCGTCGTATCGCGTCCGTCCGCGCCCCATCGCCCTTCACCTATTCGCCTTCGTTGCGTGCCGGTCCCGCGACCCGAGCGTGGAATCGTTCCTCGGCCAGACGGCGCTGTTGGAGGTCGTCGTTGACGAACTGCACGAAGTCCTCGGCACGGTTCTCGATCTCCCGCTCTGGTGCCGGCGCAGGCAGAGACTCACCCGGCCAGGTCGTCTGGCGGGTGGGACGGTCATGGTCCAGCCGCGTGCCGCACGTTGAGACCCACTCGCGCAGGCGTGCGCGTGTTTCGGCGAAGTCCTTGTGCCAGGTCAGCGGCATGGACGCAGACGAGTCCGCGTCGTAGCAGGACAACCAGTGCAGGTGGAGCGCCGACAGTTCCCAGATCAGCTCGTCGTGGCGGTGCCAGAACGGAGGCACCACCGCTGGCGGGAGGCCGTACGCCTTGCGCAGCCACTCCACCCAGTTGTTGAGGCTCAGCCACTCGGGCCGGGCCTCCTCGGCGGTCAGAGCGTTCCAGTTGAGGGGCCGAAGCTGCTCCTCGTGGCCGTCAACGTCAGGCTCGGGCTCGTCGCTCGGCGGAGCCGTGTCGAAGAACGATGTCATCGGGTCGCCCGTCTCAGAGGCCGATGGCCTGGCTGGTGCCCAGTGCCGTGGGGCGGGCGCTCGGGCTTGGCTCGTCCACCTCGGCCCGCTGCGCGGCGGGCCGGTCGACGGAGTAGCGGGTGCGGGCGGTGTCGTGACCGATGCGGCGGGCGACGAACTCCTCGCGGGGCACGGCCTTGCCGCTGCGCTCGACCTCGTACTCGTGGATGTAGCCCGAGGCGACGAAGCTGTCGCCCTTGCGGAACCGGGAGTTCGCTCGCACGGCGCTGGCCCCGTAGATCACGAGGTCGTGGTAGCTGGGCTCGAGCGGGGTGAAGGTCCCGTCGGTCTCCTTGCGCGCGTGCTCGACCCCGATGCGCATGTAGCACCGAGCGACGTCATCGCGGGTGTGGGTGAGCTGGGGGTCGGTGGCGACGAACCCCGAGAGGCTCATCTGGGTGGGGATGCTCATGACTGCTACTCCCTGCTGTTCGGGGCCGCCGGGCCGGTGGCCGCTCTCGGCAGGTAGGTGCGCGCCAACACCCGTCGTTGTCATCCGGCGCCAACGCCGGGTCAGCGTCGGCGCAGGGACTCCTCTACGCTGCTGCGCTCAGTACGCAGTGAGGTGGCGTCAGGGCGGGTGGTCCACGGGCGCAGGTCGGTGACCAGCGGCGGAGCCGAGCGAAGCAGGACCAGCCCGGTGCCGAACGGCAGCGTGCGGATGGTCTCCGGTGGCATGACCGGCACGCGCCGGGTGGAGCGTTGCAGGGAGCGTGAGCCGTAGTCGCCCACTGAGATCGTGTCGGTGTGCTCGTCACGCTCGCCGATGAGGGCGGAGAGGTCTTGCAGGTCGCGTGCCGATGCGGTTCCGCCGAGGATCACCTTCACGATGGAGGCGTCCCAGATCGCCCCGGCAGCGTGGTCTCCCCATTTGTCGCGTGCCTGGGACAGCGACTGGAGAACCGGCATGGTGGTGATCCCGGTCCCGCCGCCTTCGGCCATCAACACCGGCAGGGACGGCAGGGGTGAGAGGTTGCCGATCTCGTCGAGAGCAAGCAGCAGCGGCGGGTCGAGACGGGCGCCCGGTGAGCTCGCGGCCAGATGGCGTGCGGTCTCCACCAGGTCTTCGATGAAAGCCGCCACGAGCGGCCACGACGCACCAGCACCGGCACCGGTCGCCAGCAGGTAGAGCGTTCCGTTGTAGGTCAGGAACTCGGTCGGGTCGAACTCCTCACCCGGCTTCGGTGTTACCGCGTCGAGGACCCGGGGATCGGCCAGGCACGACAACGCGAGCGAGACTCCCATCCAGATCGAGTCCCTCGTCCGGGGGTCGGCGTGGATCATCGACTCCAGCGAGTCCGCCCACCCGGGAGCTGCGCTGGGGTGGCTCGACAACACCGCTACCGCGTCGGCTGCCGACGACGGCGAGAGCGTCCAGCCGAACAACTCCCGAGGACTGCGCTGGTCCAACGCGGCAGCATGAAGCAGCGCCTGCAACGCGGTACGGGTCTTGCCCTCCCAGAATCCACCGGACTCCACCCCGCCCGAGGTCAGCCCCGTGGCCGAGGCGAGTCCCGTGGCCCGGATCATCGCCGTCAGCGGGTCCTCACACCCACGCACCGGCGACCAGCGCAACCCCGAAGGCAGACCGTCCGCGAGGCGCTGCGGGTCGAAGACCGCCACGGGTCCCTTGCGCTGGCGAGCGGTGATGGTGGCGGCGGTGTTGTCCGGCCTGGTCGCGGTGGTGACCACCGCACCGGGAGCATCCAAGATCGCGTTGATGACGACATGCAGCCCCTTGCCGGAACGCGGCGGCCCCAGAAGCAGGATCGAGTCCTCCACCGAAGCCCACACGCCCCTGCCACGCGACCGGCCCAGCAGGTAGCCGACGTCGGCCGCTGACGGCTTCGCCAGCGACGGCCGCAGGGTGCTGGCCCGCTTCAGCAGCGCCTTCTCCGCCGCGGCGCTGGCGACGTCACGGACAGTGGCGACACCCGCCAGTCGGCGTGGGTCACGCGACGACTTCTGCCTCGACCCCGAGACCAGCCGCCATCCACCCCATGCCGCCCCGGCAACCACGGCCAGCAAGAGCGCGACGACAGGCCAGTAGACCCCGAACGACAGACCGGGCACGCCAAGCGCCACACCCGGAGCACCAGCATGGGTCAGGACACCGAACCCGGCAGCGATGCCGCCGGCCGGGAGCGGGTTCCCGGTCACGAAGGCGGCCAGGACCCCGGCAAGCCAGAGCACCGCCGCGAGCGCCGCAGCGGAGGCGACCAGGATCAGGCCGAGGTTGACCAGCTCGTCGTCGACCCCTCGACTCGAGCGAACGCGCGGGTTCACGCCCGGCTCCCACTGACAGCGACGAACCCGGAAGCGCGACCCAGCAGGACGACCGTTCCCGGCCGTGATGCCAACAGCGCGGCAGGAAGCCGCAGCCGAGCACATCCATCGGGGCCAGCGGTCTGGTGGGCCACCACCACCGCGACCGCAACCTGCTCATCGGGAGCGAACCCGCTGCCGCCGACCTCCAGTCGGCCGTACTCGACCGCGCTCGGCTCGACTGATGTCCACGCGGCGGAGGGTGGTTCGGCTGCCACCAGGACCGGTGCCGGCCCCGGCGTCTGCGGTGGGGGTGGCTTCACGATCTCGGTGAACACTGATCCGTCGACCTCACGGACCTCGATTCGCACCGGGCACCCCAGGTCAGTGGTGACCTGCTCGATGAGCGGTCCGAGCGCTGAGCGACCCTCGCCCGCGCCAGCCGGAACGGGGTGCGGCTCACCGTTGAGCGTCACGTCCAAGCGACCGCCACCGGCCTCGGTGGCCGTGCCCGCATCGCCGATGGTGATGGACAGGAGTGGGAGGACCACCGGCACCCGGTCGGCCTCATGTGCCTTGTGGACACGATCCTCGGCAGCGACGCGAGTGCGGCGGCTCATCACAGTGCCACCGCTTCAACCGTCGCCTTGCTGGGCGACCGGACTTCCGAGCTTGTGCTCACGCCGGGAGCCCGGCGGCCGGTGCTGCGTGCCTGTGCGAGTGCGTCCCGGTCCAAGCCCGGTGGTGTGCCGTCGCCGACCTTGGACGTCTCAAGCTGGTCGAGGATCTTCACCGCCGTGCCACGCACCCGCTCAGCCGTCGATTGCACGACTTCGACCGGAGTCTTGCCGGGCACACTGGAGGCCCACGATGCGACGTAGGGGATGGTGTAGTCATCGGTTGCCAGCCCGTGAGCGGCACCGACCATCAGGGCGACCGACTCGGCCTCAACCTCGGCGATGCCCCGGTGCATCACCGCGTCGGTGTTGTCAGGTCCGTGCAGCATCACATGCCCCAGCTCGTGCGCGAGCGTCTTGACCTGGGCGGCGTCGTCCATGTCGGTGCGCACCGAGACCTCGTGGCTCCCGTAGTCGGTCAGACCGTTGGCTCCACCGATCGCCTGCGCGTTGGAGACCAGCCGCAGCTCGAAACCGCGCGCGACGACCTGAGTGGCCAGTCCGTCCCACAGCCCCTCCGGGGCTTGTCCCTGAAGAAGCGTGGGCTGCTTCGTCTCGGGCACCGGGTCGCCGTCGGTCTGGGAGATGTCAAAGACATAGGCGGGACGCAGGCCGACCAGCTTGGACCGAACGGTCTCGCCCCACGCGGGCCGCTCACCACGCCCGAGCCGCCGCCATGAGTCCTCCACCTCGGGAGTGGCCGAAGCGAAGCGAGCCGTGACGGGGGCGAGAATCTGATAGCCCGACTGGCCCTTCACCACGCTGCGGCCCATGCTCAGCCACTGCTTGAACCCGGCGACGTAGGTCGGCATCGGGTCAGGGACGCGGCCATTCTCGAAGGCGGCGTAGTGCTGGACGTAGATCAACAGCGTGTTGTTGAACGAGCGGGAGCGGAACCTCGCCGCGAACTCGATCGCTCGCTTCCAGTCCTCACCCGAGACCAGCCCACTGACCGCCTCGGTCAGCCGCTCGTGCAGGGCCTCCAGCTTCGCATCCTGCTCCGCACGGGTCAGCCGCGTCCTCGTCGCCATCGTGCCCTCCTGCCGTCGGTTCGTTCCGAACGTCAGGTGCGCGAGCACCACCCGAGCCGTCGCGCGAGGGTCAGGTGAAGCACGCGCCGCCGATGCAGTCGACCGCCAACGCGGCCTCGTCAAAGAGGGTTCCTTGACCGGCGTCGATCTGCCGCTCTGCATCCGAGCGCAGGTCGGCCTCGCGCAAGGGGATGCGGGCGGAGTGCAGGAACATCTGGCCGGCGAACGCTGCGCCTCCGCGTGCGTTGAAGGCCCCGCCATCGCGGATGTGCTCATCGAGCTCGCAGGCGCGATCCCACAGGTCTGGATGCTGGTCCTTCAACGACGCCCACCGGGCGTTGCGCGAGTTCGGGCAGAACCAACACGCGCTCCTGGGAGGCGTCGGGTGCCCGTTGTCGGCGAACCAGCGGATCGTGTCGCTGCGGCGGAACGCCAAGCCGAAGTCCTTGATGAGCGGCCAGACGTTCACCTGCCACGGATCGAATCCCGCACAGTCACATCGGTCACAGCCCGGTCGATGACCACCAACGGCACCAGGGCCGTCGCCTCCGCCGCGCTGTGCCCGGAGCCGCGAATGACCGCACCGGCACTCGGTCGTCTCCTTGCACCGGGCGATCTCATCGACGGAGAACCCGAGCCATTGCTCGACCAGCATCCGCTTCCATGCACCACGCTTGCCGCCCCGTTCGTTGGCCAGCCGCTTGACCTCGCGGGTCACGACCCTGCGTTTGAAGTCGTAGGAGCAGCGATAGCCGAGCACCTTCCCCGCGCTCCCGTCCGGGTTGAGGACGTGCGCCGGTGGTGTGGGGTTTGCTGGTGGTTCGCACAGGTGACAGCAATGCAGCCTCCAGCGACCCTGCGGACACCCGGATGAACGGGATTCCCGCTCGGTCGAAGTGGCCCTGGACGTACTCGGCGTAGGCGTAGGTCTCCGGCAACTCGCCCTCGGTGTCGGCGAACACGACGGCATCGAGCCGGGGCAATAGCCCAGCCACCGACATGAGAGCAAGGGCCGCCGACTGCGTACCGCCCCCGTAGGACAGCACCCGCAGATCAGGGCACTGGTCGGGATTCATCGCATCCGGGCCGTGGTGTCGAACAACTCCAACTCGGCGGGATGGAGCTGATGCTGGCAGACGAACGAGCGGTCCTTGATCCGCCACAGACCCTGACCGGTGCCCAGCGTGGGCAGCAGTTGCCGTTCGGTCCCGGTCAGGCCGAGCGCATCAGCGGTCGCACCCAACTGGTCGGACTCTTGGCGGTAGATGATGCGGGTCTCCGCGTTGGCGAGCAGGGACGCAGCAAGCGCACGCATCGCCGAACCTTGGTCGCCCACAGTGTCGAGGTCGGTGAGCTTGTGGAAGATCAGCATGTTGGCGATGCCGTAGTGCCTCGCCAGCCGCCAGTGCGCGTCCATCCGTCGCAGCAGCGACGGGTGCGACATAAGCCGCCATGCCTCGTCGTAGACGACCCATCTCTGACCGCCCGCTGGGTCCATCAGCGCGGACTCCATCCACGCGCTCGCGCAGGTCATCAGCACCGAGATCAGCGTGGCGTTCTCGGTGACCCGCGAGAGGTCGAGCGAGATCATCGGCAGCGTCGGGTCGAACCGCACGGTCGAGGGGCCATCGAACAGGCCGGCCAGGTCCCCGCCGACGAGGCGACGCAGCGCGTGCCCGACGAGTCGGCCGTCCTCGGCGAGCCGGCCCTCGGTGTCGTCATGGGCATCGGGGTTCAGTAGCCGGTCGACCACCATCGGGAGCAGGGGGACCTCAGCAGCACGGACGGTGCTCGCCAAGGCGACATCGACGGCGGTGTGCTCCAGGGGTGTCAGGCGGCGGTCCAGGACGGTTTCGGTCAAGGCGCCGATGAGGTCGCGGCGCCGGGAGGTGACCTGGGCTGCCCATTCCACGTCGTCGAGTCCGACGGGCCGGTATCCCTCGTCGAGGGGGTTGAGTCGCGCGGGCATCCCGTGGCCCAGCTCGATCGCCATGCCGCCCATCGCGCGGGCGACGGCCGTGTGCTCGCCCTTCGGATCGCCCGCCACGTAGACCCGTCTTCCGAAGGGCAGTGACCGGGTGTAGAGGCTCTTGGCCAGCGAAGACTTGCCTGAGCCGACGATCCCGGCGACCACGACGTTCGGGGCGGTGATGAGCCCGTTGCGGTACAAGACCCACGGGTCGTAGACGAACGACGCACCGCTGTAGAGGTCTTGCCCGACGAACACCCCGTCCGACCCGAGCCCGCCCTCGGCGACGAACGGATACGCCCCGCCCCAGGTCGCCGAGGTGTCCTGATGGCGCGGCAGTCGTAGTCGTCCCGACGTTCTCAGACTCGCCGGCCCCGGCTCCCCGGACTTGGGCAGGACGACCGTCGCACGGCGCTCCGCCGCCAACTCGTCGGCCTTCTGCTTGGCTGCGGCCTTGCGGGTCTCCCGGTCGGCCGTCATCAACGACTTCGCCGACGCCCGGCGAGCCCGTCGGTCACGGCGCCGCTCTCGGCGCGGAGCAACCAGGACAGCGCTGTGCAGCCGCTCTCCGTCCCGCGCCGTCACAGCCACGGTCCGTTCACCTCAACCGTGCGGACCGGCGCGCTCGCTGTCGGCGGCGCAACCTGCTTGGGTCGGGTCGCTCTCGCGGTGCGCCGCGGGGCGGGCGGCGCTGCGGAAGGAGGGGTGTAGGTGATCTCGGAGTCAGCGTTGTGGGCGTAGGTCACCGACTCCACGGCCCGCGCGACAAACTCGCTGGAAGCCCGCAGGTGCTCGGCCACCCGCTGGGCGGATGCGCGACCGGCATCTCGGTCGCCTTGTACGGCGGCCTGCTCCTGGGCGGTCGTCTCATAGAAGCGCGCGAGCTGACTCAGAGCGAACTCCAGCGACGCCAAGCCCCACGTCAGCGACCCCAGAACCGGATAGCCCTGACTCGGATCACTCATGCCCCGCATCGCGTGAGCAAGGCCCCTGATCGCCTGCTGGGCCTCGGCGGCGTCAGCAACGGCATCCTCGAAGGTCGGCATCCGCGTCTCCTGCATCTCGACAACCTGCGGTCGAGAGGGAGGTGAGCGGCAGGCCCCGAACCCTCAGCCCTTGCACTTGTAAGTGGACGACCCTACAGTTGTAGGTGTTCACGAGATGGATGGAGGTAGGACGATGACGCTCAGTGCCCCAGAGCGCACCGTGGTTCTCGCGCACTCTCTGGAGCGCCGCCAGGCCCACGATGTGCTCGGACGTCTCGAAGGCCACGCGGAGCGGCTCGCTGTCGCCGAGCCGGCCGGAACCACCGAGTCGGTACCGGCCGAACTGGCTCGGATCATCGCTCTGGTCCTCGACGCGGTGGCTGCCGGAGGAACCGTCACGATTGGATCGTTGCCGGAGGAACTGACCACCACCGTTGCCGCCGAGCAACTCGGTATCTCACGACCCACGCTGATGCGGATGATCCGCGACGGTGAGATCGCTGCACACAAGGTCGGCGCGCACCACCGGCTGAAGACGGCCGACGTGCTGGCCCTCAAGCGTGATCGGCTCGCCAAGCAGCGCGCTGCCTTCGATGAGCTGCGCCGCCTCGAAGACGAGCTCGAACAGTCCTGAGACCGCCACCGCTAACCTCAAGTGGTGGCTCTCGGTGTTCTGGTCGACGCGAACGTGCTCTACTCACGCACGTTGCGCGATTGGCTGTTCCTGCTGAAGCTCCGCTCGGAAGCGGGTATGTTCACGGTTTACGCGACTGAGGACATCATCGCCGAAGTGCTCTACCGGCTCCGCCGCGACAACCCGAGCAAACCCGGTGCCTTCATTTCAGGGATTCACGATCGAGTCGTGGCGAACATCGACGATCGGATCACCGACTTCCAGATCGACGGCTCGTTTCCCGGCGACGATCCAGACGACGCCCATGTCCACGCCGCAGCGGTCGCTTCCGGAGCCCGCATCCTGCTCACAGACGACTCGGGATTCACCGACCTGCCGGACGATGCGATCGAGCAACTCCCATACGAAGTCCACACCTGCGACTCGTTCTTCGTGCTCGTGGACGACGTGGCTCCCGCGATCGTGAGCGACGTCGCCGCCGAACAACACGCCTACTGGACGTCCAAGCCCGATAGCACCGACATCGCGTCCGCATTGGAGCGTGCCGGATGCCCCATCTTCGCCAACCGAGTTCGAGAGCACATGTCCGCCTTCGGACCCGTCTGAGTGACGTTCACACACTCCGGCACAGTGGGAGCGCCGCCGTGGCGAACGCTTGGGCCTGCTGGCCCCAGAGCCGGCGGGTCTCGCAGGAGGCTTGGATGGCGGCCTGTTCGATGGCGGCGACGGCCTGTTCCAGCTCGTCGGGGGTGGTGGCGCTGACGGTGATGAACCCGGTGGCGCGGAGCACTCCGTGGCCGGCGGTGAGGTCGGCTTCCTGACGGAGCACGTCGTGGTACTCGGCGTCTTGCTGGGCGTCGTCGATCTGCCCCATGCGCTGTCGTTGGGCGGCGTCGGAGACGTGCTCGGTCTTGCGTTTGCGGATATCGCGGGCGGCGTGGTCAGCGCGCATCGGGGTGTAGAGCAGCGTGAAGGTGCGGCGCACGCCGGAGGAGAGGAGGATCGAGGAGAGGAACCCGGGATAGACCAGCGACCGGGGCCACTCGCTGATCCACAGGACACAGTGATGCGCGGAGTCGCTGCGCAGGTGGCTCCAGGTCTCGGTGAGTGCGACCGGTCCGGCGGTGGCGAGGTCGCGGCCGAGGTCGCCGTGACGCTCCAGGGTGGCTGCGACTTGGGGGTCGTAGGCCGAGCGCAGGATGACGGCGAGGTCGCCGGGCTCCAGCCACGTCGAGGGGGCGAGGTCGGCAGCACGGAGTGCGGCGGTGATGGTGGTCATCTCCTGTCGTAGTACGGCGGCGGCACCGCGCATCCCGCCACCGGCGGCACGGATCGCGCGCCCGGCGGTCTTCATGTCGAGTGCGATGGAGATGGTGCTGGCGTGGCGCTCACCGGCGGGGCCGGCGCGGTCGATCAGTTCGCCGTAGGTGGTCGCCGCCCAGGAGCCGTCCTGTTGGCCGTGGCGGTGCCACCACTCGGCCAATCCTTTGCCGGAGTCGGGCAGGGTGCGCTCCATCATCTGCATCGAGGCGATCCGCCCCGAACGGCAAGCGGTGGCCAGCACACGCGACCAACTGGTCACCCGCCGTTCCTGCTCGATCGGGTCGAGCAGGACGAACGCGGGATGGGTTACCGAGACCAGTGCGGTCAACGTCGCGGCGTGCGGGTCGTGGACCATGACCGCTCCGGTCTCGGCATCGACCCATTGCCGCAGGCTGGCCGCGTCGCCGGGCAGGGCGAGCACTCCGGCCGGGCGGGGCTTGAGGACACGGCGACGGTAGATCAGTTGCCCACCCGTGGACCGCCATACCCATCGGAGCAGGATCGGCAGCCACTCCACGAGCTTGCGACCACCGATGCCGACCCACGCCAGCGCGGCGCACAGGATCAGGACTGGTGCCGTGTAGGCGAGGATGATGCCGCCGCCCAGATACAGCGAGAGCACCAGCACGACCGCACCGAGGCCAACAACGACGAGCTGCAAGCCGGACAGCCCGAGCAGTACGCCGCGCTTGGACAGCCGGGAGAACTTCACCGGTGTCAGACCAGCCTCGGTGCCCTGCCCTGTCGTCGTACTCATCGCTTCTCACCCCCAGGCCGACCAGCGCGAGACGGAGGAGTCGGATCAGCAACGTGGGGAACCATCGGCGCGGGCGGCGGCGGACTCCCGCTGCCCTGCGGGTGAGGCTGGCCCGACTGGTTCGCACCGTCGGCGTGGCCCTCGGCGCTTGCCCCAACCTTGGAGCCGATACGAGGCCCGGCCGTAGCAGCCTCCTTCGCCGCAACGGCCCCGGCCAAGACGCCACCGGCCGCTCCGCCTGCGGCGCTGGCGCCCCCGGCAGACGACCCGCCCCCAGCGGTGGCGCCGCCCGATCCGGCCCCACCCGATGAAGAAGGCGTTGGTGCAGGGCTGGAGGAACTGGAGCCCCCGCTTCCGTTGCCCCCTTCGAGCACCTTCTGGGGCTCCTGCCCGCCGCGCCGGGCTGTCGGGATCGGGAGGGGGCGGTTGAGTGCTGCTTTGGCTTCCTGCTCCATGCTCATCGAGTGGTACATGTCGAAGCCCATGAACGAGATCGCCTTGTAGGCCATGTAGGGCGCGAATGCTGCGATCAGCATGAGCACGACTCCGGCGATGGGCTCGCTGACTGATTGCAGGTCGGCGTCGATGGGTGCGGACACCTGGGCGGTGGCGAGCAGGAAGATCACCACCACGACCACCTTGGACACGATGAGGGCGATGACGAAGGAGGCCCACTTGCTGACCCATCCCCGGGTGTGGTCCCACGTCGCGCCCGCCAATGCGACGGGTGCGAACACGATGGCGATCAAGAGCAGGGCCTTGCGGATGAGCAGGCTGATCCACACGATCACCGCGCCACCAATGGCAAGGCCGGCGATGAAGATGGTGATGACCGCGCCCGCGCCAGGAGCCGCGATGTTGAGGGTCGCCAGTCCACCGGCCAGCAGGGCGATCCGGTCGCCCATGTCTTCCATGTTGGTGCCGGCCGCGTGGACGATGCCGACGCAGATCTGGTCGGTGATCTCCAACGCGGTCGTCAGCAGAGCGAGCACGACGAACGATCCGAGGATCGACTTCGCCAGTCCGAGCAGGGCACGCGACAGAGCGGCGGGTTCACGACGGACCATGCCGCCGATGACCTGGAGCATGAAGAAGCCGACCATGATGACCGCCGCGATGCCGAACAGGAGGTTGTAGACCCGCACGTACTGCGTGCTGGTCACGTCGACCATCGTGGTGGAGTCGAAGACCTTCCACATCGACTCGAACATCCACGCGGCTGCGCCACCCATCGCTTGTGCCAGCCAGTCGAAGGGTGCGGTCACCAGGCTGGCTGCGGCATCACCGGCTGCGTCGCAGACCCCGGAGATGACGGGTACGTCGCATACGTCGACCATCGTCGTGTCCTCTCCTCAACGTCACTTGGTTGGCGGGTCAGACCGCTTGGCCGACGTTCCAGAAGAAGTTCACGAGCGCGACGCTGGCGCCGGTGATGATCGCTGCGCCCAGGGCGATCAGGACGCCGGTCTTGCCGCGTCCGGCCAAGTGCGGGTTGCTGCTGTTGGCTCCGAGCGCCCAGACGATCGCGGAGATGATGAGCGCGAGCACAGCGAGGATGAGCCCGACCGTCATCGAGGCTCCGACGATGGTTCGGAGCTGCCCGATGCCCGGAAGCCCGTTGGAGTTCGGCGAGATGTCGATGTCGGCGGGCAGGACCGCGACGACGCCACTCGAGAGAGCGGACAGCGACATGAGCGGATTGGCGAGGTTGAGCATGAGCGTCTCCTGATTCAGCGCGATGGGTGGTTGCGCTGGAAAGGTGCTCTCGTCGTCCCGAGCTTGTTCGCTCAGTCGCCGATGCCGAGACCGGTCGAGGAGGCGGGTGCCCGCCCGGCCTCGCGAGCCGGCTGTGCGGGCCGAGCCGGAGCGGCCCTCTTGGTGACCTTCGTGGCGGTGGCGATCACCCGGTCGGGATCGACGGCGGTGTGGGAGAGGTCGTAGCCCGCCCACGGTGATCTGCCCGGAACGTGGCGGTGCCCGAGGTTGGGGCGTTCGGTGATGACCGGCGCGCCGGGGAACCGCATGGCTTCGGGGTAGTGTTCCTCCACCCATTCACGGGCCTGCTTGCTGGGCCTCATGCTGGAGTCGCACATCTTGATGCGCGCTGGAACGATCGGCAGTTCGCGCCAGCCGGAAATCGCGTGGTCGTGCCATGCCTCGACGGCCTTGTTCTCGCCGTCGGTGATGGCGTGCCAGTCGCAGGGCTCGCACACTGACTGGTACATGAGGTCGCCGAGGCACGAGCAGTTCCCGTGACGGTGGTCGTCGTCATTGCAGCGCAGGTCGGCGGTGAACATTTCGAACCCGTGATCGCCGACCTGGACGTTGCCGGGAACCGCGATGGCGCGGTGCCACATCCGGCTCGCGGCGTAGGAGCCGAGGACCCCATGATTGAGGAACTGCCAATGCGCGAAGGCGGCGTCGAGATCGCTGGGTCGGTAGTAGTCGACGGTGAAGTGCAGCGGCGCTCCAGTCCACGGCGGGGCGGCTTCGACCTCTGCGGCGTGGATCATGCCCTCGATGTCGAAGGCAAGCTGTCCCTCGGCCTCCGCGTAGCGGCTCACAGCGACGCTCCAAGGTCGAGCAGCCAGTTTGCCCACGCCAGCGCCCCGCCGGTGAGAACCGCGCCGCCGAGCGCGACGAAGAGCCCGGTCTTGGCCTTCGCGGATGCTTGCCAACTCCCAGACGAGGACGCGATCGCCCAGGCCGCCGCGCAGATGATGACCATCAACGCCGAGGTCAGCAGGCCGTAGGTCAAGAGCGCGCCGACCATCGAACGCAACGTCCCGGCACCGCCCAGCGCACCGAAGTCCGGCCCGACAGACGCGGACGCGAGAGTCATCACCCGGTTCATGCCCGGACCCCGGTGGCGATGGTGAAGTGGAGGTGGTCGTAGTGCCCTCCGGTGATGCCGGCGGGATCGTGCATTCCACCGCCGTTGTAGGAGCGCCATCCTTCGCTGGAGCGTGCGACGCTCCAGATCTTGCCCTGCCAGATGAGGTACTCGACGCCGAGCTTGGTCGCGTTGGCCTTCAGCCAGTTGGTGACCTCCCAGCCGTACTCCAAGGCGTGCCCTTTCGCGGCTTGCCCGATGGAGTTCCCGAAGGTGCCGTCGCACGCGCGGCCCAGCGGGTGCTCGGACTTGGTTCCGGGCCGGGGCGACCAGCAGGCCCAGGACGATTCAGGGAACCGAGCCCGGACCTGGGAAAGGACATAGGCGGTTCGCGCCGTGATCTTGCCGTTGCTGGTGGGGTCATCGACTAGGGCGTCGGGGTTTGATCCGTCGAACTCTTCGGGGGCCGCCACGTCGTCGGCCCCGCAGCCAGCCGGGATCACGGTCGTGCTGTTGTTCTGGTCGACCTCGGCGGCGCCGTGACCGGCGAGCCAGGGCTCGGGGTTGACCGTTGCGGCCCACGCCCCGCCGGGACGGACCTCGAAGTGCAGATGAGCGCCAGTGGAATAGCCGTCGCTGCCCACATCGGCGATGTGGTCCCCAGCGTGAACCCGATCTCCCACGGAGACCCCGATGCCATCGGCGTACATGTGGGCGTATCCGGTGGCGACGAGCTGACCTTCGACGGTGTGCTCGATGAGGATGAGATGCCCGTACCCGGTCGCTGGACCGGCAAAGGCCACTCGCCCGTCGGCCGCAGCCAGGATCGGCGTACCGGCAGGAGCAGCGAAGTCGACCCCAGTGTGGAGCTTGCGCTCCCCGGTGATCGGGTGGACGCGCATCCCGTAGCCGCTTGTCCTGACCCACGTCCCGGCGGGAAGCGGGAAGACCACGCGACTCGTCTCGGCCGGAGTATCCGCACCAGCCGGACTTCCGTTTGTGGTGGAGGCAGCGGTCGAGGTGGTGGGCACGCACGCGGCTTGTGCCGGGTTGATGAGGGCCGCGAGTCCAAGGAGGACAGTGGCCGGCCCGAGCATCACCGTCGCCAGCGCCGCGCCGCCAGCGAGAAGGGTCTTGTTCATGACACGCCTCGCCGTCTCGTTCTGCCGTCTCAGTCCAACGGCTCGTCGAGCCGGGACAGGCGCAGCAGGTGGCACTCGGGATAAGTCGGGCCGCAGACGATGAACACGGTGAACGCGACATCGTGCGAACTCGCCACCGGCTCGCTCTCCCAGATACCCGCCCGGTGCCGGACGCCGGTCACGGTGTAGGCCGTCGTCCCCGGCGCGAACCCATCGGGTCCGGCCTCGGCGAGAGCCTGCTCCCACAGCGTCGGCACACTCAGGCTGTCGAGCTCGATTCGCTGGCGGGTGGAGTAGCTGCGCAGTTGTCGCCATGCTTCGTCGTTGGGCAGATACCCGGCGATGTCGGCGACCAGCCCCGGTGTCGACTCGCCGCTCGGATCTCCAACGGCGACCAGCCGTTCGACGTAGGTGTTCCTGCTGGTGGCGCTGGTCGTGTCCCAATCGAACAGCCCCGCTGCCACGCGACGCGCGAAGGTCTCGGGATCAGTGGTCGGTGTCAACGGGCGCAGCACTCCTGACGTGTCCTCAGTCGCCCCGAGGGTCCACGACCCCGACCCGTGCAGCTCGGTCGTCGGGACCAGTCCTGGGTCGCTGGGCGTGCCGGATCGGAAGGAGACGGTGGCGAAGATGAGCGCCGCGAGGAGCGCGAGCAGGACGATGGCGGCGACGAGCACACGACGAGTCGGGAACTGGTCCGGGGCTTCGCGGAGCATTGGGTTTCCTTCCGGTGGGGACTTGGGTGGACACGACATAGGTGCCCGCGCGTCCCCGGCGGTCGTGCTCAGGCGCTCATCGCCTCGTCGGCGGAAGCACGGGCTGAGCGCACCGCGTCAGCGAAGGCGATGGTCTCGGCGAGCACTCGCTCGAACATCTCCAGATCGGAGTCCTTGAGCTGGGCCGCGATGTCGGCAGCGTTGTAGTGGCGCGACCAGCCGTCGAGGTCACTCCAGGTCAAGACGAACGCGCGCAGCGACCGCGAGGTGGCAGGGTTGTTCCTCTTGGCGCGCGGTCTGCCGCCGCCTCGTGCGCGGTCCTGCCTGGCTCGTTCGTCGGCTTCGTCCCGGAGTTGTTCAAGTGCTTCGGCAGTTGTCGACGCTTCCGCAGGAAAGTCGGCTCCAGCGAGTTCGATCGCTGCCTTGACCCGATGGAACGCCGGTGACACGTCGGCGCCGTTCTCGATGTCCCGCAACTCCCTAGCTGCGAGCTCGCGAACGAGGGACGGAAGGCCGTGATCCTCACTCGCACGTCGTACCGCGAGAATCTGCTCCAAGCGCTGGTGGGACTGCTTCCTCGTCACCAGTTGCGATGCTTGGATGCGGGTCTTGCCTGGGCCAGACGGTGGTGCGGAGTCCGCACCACCGCTCACTTCCCCGATGATTTCCGGTGGTGCGGAGTCCGCACCGCCGTTCACTCCGTCCTGAGTCGGCAGACTTCCGAACCGCGACGCCTCCTGCCGGCGTGCTGCATCCTCTGCGAGCACCCTCGACAGCTCGTCGAAGAGTGCTGCTTCCTCCAACGGCGTCAGCGGCTTGTGCTGCTCGTTCTCGTCTTGCTGCGCAAGGATGCGCGACAACACGTCGGAGAGGCCGGAACGTACCCATACCTTCAAGGTGCGCCAGCCCAACCGCTTCACGGCTTCGAGCCGCCGTCGACCGCAGACGAGCACTCCGTCAGGCGTGATCGTGATGGGCTGCAACAGGCCATGCTGCTCGATCGACCGCATCAGTGCGTCGATGTCGCCGAGGTCTTGGCGGTGCCGGAACCCGATGACGATCGAGTCGACGGTGCGCGCCAGTTCGATGTGCCCGTTCTGGTCAGACACGGCTCGCTCCTGGCACGAGGGCATCGGCGGCCGCGAGGATCGTCCGCGCAATCTCCGGCATGTCGAGAACGTCGTCAACGTCGTATCCGATGAGCAGTAGTAGAAGAACTCCGCGGCCCGCGTTCGTCTTGGCACGGACGCTGCTCTGGTTGCCCAGAACGGCCCTCAGCATCGAAAGCCACGCTCTCTGGTCGATGTCCAGCAGAGCGAGCGGGTGGCGGTCGCGGCGCAACGCCTCGAACGCAGCCTGGCGGTTGTCCGAGCGGCCGAGGCGGTTGCAGATGTACTCGACGCCGCTGCGTGCGATCTCGGTCGGCCACCCCAGCTCGATGAAGACCTCCACGGTGTCGTCGAGTGCGAAGAAGGCGTTGGTCGGCTCGTTGTCCTCGTTGAGCCCGTCGGCCAGGGCCGTCATGAGGTTGTCTCTGAACGCGGGGTGGTAGTCGATCAGCGCCACGTCTCGGTCGCTGAACCGCTCGGCGTCGTGGTGTGCGGAGACCTGCGGGCGGCGTGCTTGGTGGGTGGAGCACAGGAGCCCGTTGGCGCGTTCTTCGGCGATCAGCGTGACCTGCACCGCACGGGTGACCACGGCCCAGGGATCGCAGGCGTCGCGTGCGGCGCGGGTACGCATGACCTCGAATGCAGCGACCGCTGCTTCCTCGGGCTCCAGGCGGTGCTTGCGTGCGAGTGCCCCGTACTTGTCCATCGCGTAGCGCATCAGCTCGGCCGCTTCGGGGTCATCGCGCCAGCTCTGCTCACCGGCAGAGTGCAGGCGGTGCAACGTTGCACGTAGTACCTCGGAGTCGGTGAACGGCGGACGGGTGTCCGCAGGCCGCTTCACAGCCCAATCCCTTGCTCGGTGACGGTCGGCGCGGACGCCGCGGGCCTGCCGATGGCGTTGCGGGTGATCCGGCGCCGGACCTTCCACGCTGCCTGTGCCGGAGTGCGGCGAGCCCGCCGGGCCAACTCGGCCTCCAAGTCGAGGCCCCGACGCAGCCGGTCAGAGCCGAGGGTCGTCACCAGCTCGGACGGGCGTACCCAGGCGATCGTCTTCTGGGCCTTGGTCGGCTCCTGTCCTCGGTTTGCGGCCGGACTCTGGGATGGATCGCGGTGGACGGCCAGTGCCGAGACTTCGGCCTCTGCTGCCTCAGTTGTCCGCGACGCCGGGTCGAGGGTCCTGTCGGTCCGGTGTTCATGGGGGTCGTGATTCATTGCTGCTCCTTTGTGATGGGCGCGGTCGATAACTCGGGGGTCGAGCCGGTGGGTGCCAGCCAGCGGCCGATGGTCGACGGGTGGACGCCGAGGTGGCGGGCGATGGCGCGGTTGCTCATCCCGTCAAGCCGCAGTTGCTCCGCCTCGGCGCGCTGGTCGACGGGGCTCGCCTCGGACGTGGGTGCCGCGGGCGCAGGCGGTAGCTCGCTGGGGTCTGGATGGGTTGCAGCGTCGACGTTGCGGGTCAGATGAACGGTCAGGTGAGTGATGGCGAGCAAGACCACAGGCGGCACCGACGCAACGGCTGCTGCAACGACGGCGGGCACGGATGCGTCGGCGGCGATCACCGCGTGCAGCGCATTGGCCGCGACCGAGACGGCTGCGCCGGAGGCGAGGAGGAGCCACGGATACCACGTCGCCCGTGGCCGGGCAGCCGGGGAAAGGGCGACCACGGCGACGGTGGCGACGACGATGATGCCGTCGACGATGAGCGGCCATGCCCACGCTTGCTCGGGCGCGATGCCAGACCGCCGAGCCAGATCGGCTAGCGATGTGAACGACAGCCAGAACGCACCAGCGGCGATCAGCACCGTCCCGGAGACGGCGGTGGCGACGACCGAACTCATCGACCCGGTGCTTGTCAGTTTCGTGCTCACAGGCCGGTCACCTCTATCGGCGTCGTCCCGGCAGCCGGGGTTCGCTGGGGACTCGGGGACGTGGTGCGGTATGCCGACCGGATAGTGGTCTCCGCCTCGCGTTCGGTCAGGCCGGCGGAGCGAGCGGCGTCTCCGAGCACGGCCAGGGAGGCGTCAAAGTTGTGACCGGCTTCAACCATCCGACACGCCGCCCAGAACAGCCCTTGGTTGCGGGCTCCTTCGGGTCGAGACGCGACCCATGCCGCCAACCGGTCCGGACTGGAGTTGGCTGTGGCCAGGGGCAGTGGCCATGATGCCGGGGCGGGGCGCGGGGGTTCGAGGAATCGACGCAGAGTCGTGGTGTCGATGGGCGAGGGGCGGCGGTCGGTGATCGAGGCGACGCGATACTCGGCGACGGCCCCGCTTGGCAGGGTTGCCCGGGACGGTGGGAGGACCACATAGCCGCCGTCGCCCCGGCAGTCGACGTGCTGGCTGGGGACCTGCCAGCAGCGCTGGTCCACGCCCGGCTTGGAGGGGTAGCAGACGTGGAGACCACCCGAGGGGGTGCGCACCATCCAGGCCCAGCCGTCGACGAGCCCGGCCGAGCGCGCTCGCTCGAAGGCGTCGAAGCCGCTGCCAGAGGCGTGGACGTCTACGTCCACGACGACGATGCCCGAGGGAGTCCCGGTCGGCATCGCGATGTTTGCCTCCGGCCACCGCCCCCACCACTCCGCGACTCGACCCGGGTCAGTGGATGCGTCGAGGAACCCCCGGCGGGTCAGCGGCTGCTTGCCCAGAGGAACGCACGGGAAGACCGGGACGCCGGCCCGCGCCAGGTGGCGCGCGGCGGTGCCGAAGTTGGGTGCGTCGCCGAGGCCGGCGAGCAGGTCCGGTGACCACGCCGGGAGTTCTCGCGTCGAGCTGTTCATATGCTCGACGTTGGTCGCGGGGGGTTACCGGATGGGTTCCCCCACGAGGGGGTTCCCCCAGGGTTGCCCCTCGGGGGAACCCCCTACCGGATTCTGCGTTTCTGCAGGTCAGCAGGGGGTTCCCCACAAAGTTGAAGAAAGTTTCGGGCTAGCCCTTGCGTGGGGCCGCAACGGGGCGGTTTCCGCTCGGCTGGGAGCCGTTCTGGGAGCGCTTGCTGGTCATGTCGTGGGTTCGCGGTGGCAGTTCGACAGGTCCGAGATCGTCGTCGCTGCGGTTGTAGATCCGGTCGTTGAGGAGTTGCTCGGCCAGTTCCTCATGTCCTTCAGCGGAGGCCACCGCCACGAGGTCGAGGTTGGTGATCTCGTCGTACGGCGCAGCGTGATGGGCAACTTCGACGGCTTCGTGGGCCATCGCCAAGTCGCCCTCGGCGAGGGCGTGGGTCGTCACGATGTGGGCAACATCCACGATGGCGCAGGTGAGGATGTGGTCGAGCCGGTCACTCTCCAGGACCCAGGCCCATCCGTTGGTTCGGAGTTGCCCGAACGGCTGGCCGGTGACCAGTCTCAGGGCGGTCGCAAGGTCGTTGATGCCTGCCGCGCCACGCGCCTGTCCCCGTGCGCGTAGGCGACGGAACAGGTCGGCGTCCAGCAGCACGTCATCGACTTGATAGAAGTGCCCGCCACGTTGCCGGGCGGCCCGCGACTCGTCCGCCTTCGGGAGATGTGGTCGGCCGGTGTGAGGGTTCGTGCCGAGCCATGAGCGAAGCGCGTTCATGTCTACACGGGCGCGCTTGGGCGTGATGGCGAAGGCGTCGGCGACTTGCGCAGAGGTCACCCCGTCAGGATGGAGGGCGAGGAACGCCAGCATCTCGGTGTAGAAGGGCTTGCGGCCGGCAACGTCCGCCGCATCCCCGTGCGCACGTCCATGCACAGGTCCCAAGACGCTGATACGTGGGAGTCGGGAGGCGGGGTCGAACCACCATGCGACCTCCTGATCCAAGGTCGGGTCAGCGTCCTCGACAGCGGTGCGCGTGGCCTCGGGGACGACGGGCGCCAGCGCCTCGACATCTTCAGGCGTGGTCGCCGCGAGATCGGCATACTCACTGGTCGGCCGAGGGAGAAGGGCCGTGCCCCCTGCTGCCCCCACTGGCCGTGACTCCACGAACTCGTCACGCAGCGCGCCAGCCTTGTCCACCAGCCGGTCGCGTCCGATCGCCGCTTCGTCCACCGGAACCGGCGCGAGGGTGGTGTCGCGGGTGACGTCGAGAATCGCAGCGCACGACGACGCCTCCTCGTCGCTCAGCCCTGCCGCCGCCACCGTGAGGCCAAGGATGGGAATGGTGAGCCGTGCGGACTCGTCCACCTCCAACACCAGCGACTCTTCGGTGAGGTGGTCGCCGACCGTGACTACGGTGATGCCGCGAGCCGAATGGGAGTCGTTGGCCGACGTGATGGCGTGCGACGCATCGGTGTCCGCGTAGGTGCGCTCCAGCAGGAGGGCTCGCCGTCGCTCTGGAGCAAGCCCGGGGATGCCGGGTTGGCCGAGCTCCGCGCTGAGCTTGTCGAGGAGTCGGGTGTCGTCGTGATGGTGGAGCCGGAGTGGGTCGAGGTCGACGAGCGTGGGTGAGAGCCCGAACGTGTCGATGTCGACCTCGGCTGACCAAGGGTTGAGCGCCAGCTCGGCAGCCAAGTGGCGAAGGAAGTCCTCGCCTCCGGTGACGGCGCCCGTGACGGCGATGTGTGCTGCGTGACCGAGGTTGAGAAACCAGACCGTCCCGTCGTCGTCTTGTCCGACCGCGACCAGGAGTGGGTACGGCGGTGGGCTCTGGTCGCTTGGCTTCGCACTGTCGCTGCGGAGTGGAGCGATGCGAGTACGGCCGGTTCCCGTCCACGGCTCGGGCAGCATCGCATCCTCGTCGTCCACGCCCAAGTGGAGCGTGACCCCGGCAGCCGAGAGACCGAGAGCGATCACGTCGGGCAGACCGCGAGGGCTGGTGCTGATCTGCCGCAGGACGTGGTCCAGGGCCTCGATCTGCGGGGCCATCGAGGACCCTTCGACCTGGAGGGTCTTCTCCAGGTCGTTCAGCGGCGCAGGCGGAGGTACGACGATGTGCCCGGGCCGCCTGTAACGCAGCTGGGTGCGTTGGCGTCGACGGAGCGCGGTGAGGAGCCCGGCAGCTAGGACTGCGCCGGCGCCAGCCAATCCGGGAACGAGCCAACCTGGTGATGCGTTCTCGGCTTGATCGTTCTCAGTCCCGTCCGGCTGGACATCAGCGGGAGCCGGCTCGATCTCCGGGGTCTTGGGATTCCCCGTGTCCGGGGTCGGCTGGCCGGGCTCGGTAGGTTCTGGCTCCATCTCTGGGGTGCTGGGTTCGATATCAACCGGCGGCTCAACTGGCGGAGGCGTATCGACCACCTCGCCGGGGATGATGAGTAGCCATCCCGGACGGATGAGGTCGGGATCAGTGAGCTTGTCCCCGTCGGGTTGTATGAGGTGCTTGGAAGCGTCGAAGATCTCCATGAAGCGCTTGGCGTCGCCGAGTTCCTCCGCAGCGATAGTGGAGAGCCAATCACCGGGTGCCACGACGCGAATGTGCTCGCCCGATGCCGGGGATTCGGCGCTCCCGACAACGGCTTCATCGCCTTCAACGGGGACGCGGATCACCGTTCCAGGCAGGATGAAGCCCGGGTTGTCTCCGAGGACGTCACGGTTGAGAGCGTGCAGCTCTTTGTACCGTCGCCCATCGCCCAGGAATCTCTCTGCGACCTTCCACAGGCTCTCGCCACGTCGGAACGTGTAGTCGACGGTGCGCGACTCCGTGTCCTTGGCGGCCAGAACGAGCGCGTTCTCAGGCTCGGCAGTCGCCGCCAGCTCAGCCACAGGTGCCAGGGTCGCAACCGGCTCCTGAATGGTGGGGGCCGCTTGCGCCGGCTGTGGCGCGAACGCTGGTGCGATAGCTGGGACCGCAACGAACAGCAGAGCAGCCACAGCCACGAGGTTCCCGGCGTATGCCTGCGGCAGGCCGAGGCCGGGGAGCCGTGGGGCGGACACACCGCGGATGGCAGCGACGGTCTCGACGGCGAACAGGGCCGTCCCGAGCGCCCACAGTCCCCACGCGAAGACAGCTACCACCAGGAGCGCCAGCGTGCCGTCGTCCGGGCTGGTCAACAGCGTGCCGATGTCGCTGAGGCTCTCATGCCACGGGGCCACGCCGATGGCAAGCAGTACCAGTGGATACCCGATGACGAACAGGGCGATCAGCAGAGTAGCTCCGAACCCGGAGAGGCGGTTGCGTGTGGCGCTCACTGTTCGGTTCCTCCCAGGCTGCGGACGATGCGAGCAGAGGCATCCGAGGTGACGGTGAGGTCGCCGATGCCAATGAAGGAGAGGAACGTGGGCGTGTAGGTGTCGGTGACGGCGACATGGATGGTGTCTCCGCCCGTCACCGTGACCGTGCCCTCGATGCCGGCGGCGGCGAGGTACTGCTCTGCGGCGGTACGGGCGGCGGCGGCGTCAACGCGGACGTACTGGCCTTGGATGGCTGGGGCGGCCTGCACTTGCTGGGCGCCCGTGCGAGCTGCTTCGGCGGCGATGTTGTGAGCACGCTGTTTGGCGTGGACCTGGCCGCCGAGGTCGACGGCGAGCCCGACGAGCATCATCATCACGAAACTGGAGGTGACGAGCCAGATCGAGATGGAGCCACGCTCGTCCCGGTGGCGGTGGCGGTGGCGGTGGCGGTTGCGGGCGCGGGTAGAGGTTTGGGGTGTCATCCGCGTTCCCTCCAGGTGTCGATCGGGCTGGTCGTGGTGGCCTTGATGAGGCGACTGCCAGGCACCCCGGGTACGGACAGGTCAGAGAGGTCGAGGCGGCACTGGACTGTCACTGTGACGGTTGCTGTTTCGCCGACCGTGCGGCTGAACTGGCTGGTGTCCACGGTCACGTCGATGTCCAGACAGTTGATGCTTTGGTTGGACAGGCTGGTGGTCGCTGCCGCGACGGCCTTGTTCTTGGCGACGGTCGCGGTGCGTTCGATGGACGCGGCGCGGGCAGCATCGGCGGCGGCGGTCTCGACGGACTGATGGGTGGTCGCGGTCCTTCCCCCGAAGATGATGAGCCCGACGAACAGCACGAAGGCGGGCACGCCAACCACGGCCTCGACTGCAGCCGAGCCCCGCTCATCCCTCACCAGTCGCCGCCATCTGATCACGGTGCGGTCAGCCTCTCGACGGGCACGGATGCCACCTGACGGACCACAGGCGACCAACCCGGGATCACGCTCAATGAGTGGCCCCGGACGACCACGGTCACTGTCGTGCCGGTCCGGTTCGCCGTGGTGGTCGCGCCGGTGAGGACGTCATCTCCGCCGGCCTCAGCGATGAACGCCTCGGCGGCTTGTACGCCGTCGGACTCCTTGCCGTTCTCGCCGCCAGCGGCCCTCGCGCCTTCTTGTGCGGCGGCGATCGCCACCGTTCGGGCGTGGTAGAACAGCGCGGCCTGCATCCCGAGGAACAACACCGCGAACAGGGCAGGCAGCAGGATGACGAGTTGGATGGAGACCGAGCCGCGCTCGTCCCTTGCTCGCACGCCCGGCCTGCTACTTGATGTTTCCGGCTTGGCTTTCGACATAAGCCTTCACCGCGGCGACCACGATCCCGACGATGGCGATGACCGCGACCGCCCAGAGGACGTGCTCGGTGGTCACCGAGCCCCGTTCGCTTCGCGCGCGCAGGCGCGCGTGAAATCCGAGATGGGTCGTGAGTAGGAGCGCGAGCAGTCGTTTCATGGTGGTGTTTCCTTTCCTGGATGGGTTCCCTTTCCCGGTTGTTGAGTGAGGGGTTCTTGGTTGTCAGGTGTTGCTGAACATCCGCAGCAGCGATGGGGCGACGAGCAGGGCCATGAAGATGACGCCGAGCAGGGAGCCGGGGATGGTCATGCGTTCGCCGACGGCGTTGGCCTCGGCGATCTCGTCGTTGAGCATCGCGGTGCGCATGGCGGCGGAGCGGGCACGCAGGTTGGCATAGACCGAGGCTCCTTCCTCTCCAGATAGCCGCATGATGTCGGCGAAGTCGTCGAGCTCGGGTAGTCCGAGTTCTTCAGCCAAGGTGTGCAGGGCGTCCCACGGCGGCAGACCTGACCAGCGTGAGCGGGTCAACTCCTCCGACAGTCGGGTGAAGACCCAGGAGTCGCCGACCTCGGCGGCGGACTCCATTGCCTGTCTGACGCCGGAGCCGTTGTGACGTTCCAGGGCAACGAGGTCGATGTAGGCGCCGAGTGCCCGGGTGAACTCGAGCCGGGCTTTGCGCGCGTCATCGACCGCGTTGTAGTTGGGCAGGAAGAACATCACGACGGCCAGCCCGAGCGAGGCGAGCGCGGGGATCGCGACCGGGAACCCGAGCTCGATGAGGCCGAAGAACCATGCCAGGAGTGGCGGGATCAGGAGCCCGAGGAACGCGAAAGTCAGTTTGTCGCCGTAGAACCGGGCCAGCGGGACACGCAGCAACGCCAGCTCGCGCGTCGGGGTCCGAACCCACATCGCCGGCGGTAGGGCCTTCATCGCCCACACCCCGAGCCGCTCCTTGCCGCCACTGGCCGTGGCCGGGCCGAGGGTGTTGGCGCGGCCACGGGTCGGGGTGAGCCGACTCAGCGCTTCGGCGAGGTCAGGCTCGGCTGGCATCAGTCGCACGACCAGCAGCACCACGCCAAGAGCGACGAGTGCTCCAGCAGCGAGGGCGAGCTGGAGCCCGGTCGTCACGCCACACCCCCAACCGATGATCGGGTCGGTGAATGGGCAGGTGAACGGTCGAGGAAGCGGGGGAGGTTGCGGCCCATCGCCATGCGCTTCATCCAGATCAGGGTGGCGACGTAGGCCGAGAGCAGGGCGACAAGGATGACCTGCCCGAGCGGGCTCTTGTACGGCGCGACGTAGGTCCCCGACACCGCGAGGATCACCAGGACGCCTGCACTGATGAGGGTCACCCACCGGGCCGTGGCCCTTGGCTTGGCTCGGTCGGCCTCGACCTGACGCCGCGCCCGAACGTCGGCTGCCACTGACTCGGCCAGACCTTCGAGCACCGACGCCAAGCCCGCGCCGCGACGACGGGCTCCGAGGATGAGGTTCGCCGCGACCAGATCGCCGGTGGAGTCGTCCAGTTCGTCGGCGAACGCCCGCAGCGCGTCTTCGGTGCCCCATCGCGCCCGCAAGCGCGCCACCAGCCGGGTGACCTCGGGTGCGATCGCTGCCGGGGTGGACCGCAGCGTCGCCACGAGGGCCTGCTCAAGCCCAACTCCCACGGTCAGCACCCCAGACAGCGAGCGAGTCCATTCCTCCATCGCCTCCAGCCGCGCGATCCGCGATGAGGCCGACCCGGACGACAGCAGCATCGGCAGGCCAACCGCTGCCACAGGAACTGCCACGATGGCGAGCACCCAGCCGGTGACCAGCCACGCCAACGCACCTCCCGCGAGACCGCCGAGTACGAGCATCCGCGTTCTCCGGTTCAGGTCGCCGAGCCGTCGCATCCGTCTGGTTGCAGGTCGTTTCTCACGGACGGGCGCGGGGCGTAGCCCAAGGAAGAGGCCGATGATCCCGGCGACGACCAGCGCGCCCGCCAGCGCAGGGACGAGCGCGATCATGGCCGGGTCTCCTGCCCCATGAGGTAACCCGAGAGGTCGAACCCGAACCGTTCCAGCGACCGGTACTCATCTGGCAGCACGGCTGGATGTGCGGTGCCGTCGGTGTCGGGGGCGAAGATGTGGGTCGTCGCATAGCCCGTCTCCCGTTCACCGGGGGCGAGCGCGATGACCTCGGCGACCCGCCGCCTGCGTTGTGAGACTCCATTGACGGTCGTGGTGCGCAGATCGAGCTGGACGATCAGGTCGATGGTCGCGGCGAGCTTGCTGGTGGCCAGGTCGTGGGTGACGTGCGGACCGGCCTCCATCGCGCAGGTCACCAGCTTGCGGACCGCAGCGACCGCATCGGAGGCGTGCGTGGTCGAGATGGAGCCCGTCCCGCTCTCCATCGCTTTGATCATCGCCCAGATCTCCTTGCCGCGGACCTCGCCGACGATCTGGCGCGACAAGTTGAACCGGAAGGAGTCGACCAGGGCGTCGTCGAGGGTGAACTCACCGGCCATGCGTCCGTCGAGGCCGCGTTCGCCAGAGCCGGGGCGGGCCTCCCACGGATGGACGATCCGATGCCGCTTCAGCTCATGCAGGTGCAGCTCGTACTCCGTCTCGAAGGTGCCGATCGCCTCCATCGGGTCGATCTCCGCACACAACGCCCGCACCAACGTTGTCTTGCCTGCGCCCTGGCTGCCCGCCACCACGATGCTCTTGCGTGCCTTGACCGCAGCCCGCAGGAAGGATGCGGCAACCGGGGTGAGCATCTGCCGCTCCACGAGGTCATCGAGGGTGATCTCCATCAGCCGGTGACGCCGGATCACGACCGAAGGGCGCGGCGTCACCCATGCGGCCGCCGCGAGACGCGACCCACCATCCAGTCGCAGGTGTAGCCGGGGCTGGGCTTCGGAGAAGCCTCGGGCGTTCACCTCCGAGCGGGAGGCGAGGAAGACCAGGAAGTCGATCAACTCTTCGTCCGAATCAGCCACCGGCGGACCGTCGACCAGCGACCCGTCGATGAGCTCCAGGAGCACGTTGTCGTGGCCGGCGATGATGATGTTCTCCACGTCGTCGTTGTCGACCAATGGTTGAAGGCGTCCCAGCCGGAACAGCGAGTCGAACACCGCACGGGCGAGCCCGTCCTGCTGGGCCGTCGGCCACGCGGTGTTCCCGGCGTTCACCCGATCCGCCACGGCGGCCTCGATGAGGTCGAGCACGATCGAGCGGCCGAGCTCCTCTTGCGCGGCCTTATCGAGCCGAGCCCGGTCTGCGGCAACTGCCTGACTCAACTGATCGGACGCTTGGGCACGTAGCGCCGCCACGAGCGACCAGTCCACGCCGGTCGCGGAGGCGGCATCGTTTGTCGGGTCGAGGGGTTGGACCAGTCGCGGCACGGTCGGGCTCCGGTGCGCGCCGGGCTGAGTGCCGGTGGGAAGCGGCTGGGCGAACAACGGCAGCGCGGTCAGATGCGCCCGGTCGGTTGATGTCTCGTCGACGCTCTCGCTCGTCATGGGCGGACTCCTTCGACCAGCTCGCTACGCCGACGGGAGACGGTCGCGTGAATGGAGGCGATACCCGCCTGAAGAGCACGAACCAGAGGGCCGGTCTCGAACCGCTTCGGGGGTTGGGTGCCGCGCGAGAACACCGCAGCCGCGGCCGGTTCATCGGGGAGTGTGGCGACCACGGGGAGCCCCAGCACACCGCCGACCTCGCCCGCCTTGTATGGCTGGCCCTCGCCGATGACCACGACACCTGACTGCTGCCAGTCGAACGTGCCCCGCTGGATCGAGTCGGCCCATGACCGCACCGCCGACAGCGCCGGCAGGGTCGTCCGGGTCACCAGGAGCGTCAGATCGGCGTTCGTCAGCAGCGGCTCCGGGGAACCGACGAGTCCGAGCCGCCCGGCATCAACGATCACGTCCTGACCCGTGCTCTCCAAGTCCGCCAGTTCCTCAGCCAATGGCTGCCACAGGTCTCGCAAGGCGGGCGCCTGCGTGTGGGACCGAGTGCCCGCGACGAAGGAGACAGTTGTTCCGTCGATCCGTTGGGATACCTCGGCCAGCCCGTCGTGGATGCTGCTCGCGGTCAGCGCCAGCTCGATCAACCCCGCCTGGTACTCGCGGGTGCCTCGGAAGTAGCCCGCCAGCACACCTGACCCGCCCGTGGGATCGGCCTCGACCAACAGCACAGGACGGGGCCACAACAACGCGAGACCGAGTGCCGTCGTGGTGACGCCGGGCGACCCCGAGGCCGAAGCAAGTGCGATGACAGCCATCAGCGCTCCCGCGAGTCCAGGACCAAGGAGACGTTGCCGGTGGCCGCGCGGGCGGCCAGCACGGCGGCGTCGGCGTGCGGGACGAGCAGGTCAACGATCCTCTGCCCGGTCTCCACCGAGACGTGGACGCCGGCCACGGTCGCGTCGCTGAACGTCGGCGAACCCGCAGGCAACTCCGCGCCCTGCGGCGGAGTCACGACGACCCGCACCCGATCGCCGGTGACCAGTTCGAGTCCAGGTGCCTGCGCAGGACTCAGGGCGACGCCGACGATGGAGTTGTTGCCGCTGGGCTCGACCGCCGTCGTGATCGAGTCAGGAGTGAGCATCGCGCCTGCGGCGACGTCGTACGCTGCGCGCTGCCCCACCACCTGATCGAACTGGCTCGCCGCCACGGGCTTGAGTGCCGGGTCCGCGCTCAGCCGAACTCGAGCCAGGTCATCGGCCCCGATGACCGCGCCCCGTTCGATGGTGTGCCGGGCAACGAGGACTTCCTGTGTGTTCGTCGTGGACGTCCACGCCCACGCCGCCAGCAGGGCACCCAGCAGCACGGAGGCAACCGCGACGACGACGAGAGCGGGCCGACGGCGCAGCTTCGGTGGCGGCACAAGGCTACTGGCGGCGGGACTCGACTCGGGGTCGAGTGTCCTGTCGTCTCGGGTGGCTGTCTTGCTCATACTTCGCTGCCTTCCTCTGCCGGTTACTGCACGAGCACCTGCGCTTCTCCAATGGCGATCTGGGCCTCCCGGACGAGTCCGTTCAGCCGGATGGTTCCCGTCTGCCCTGCGCCCTCCCAGTCGATGACCCAGTCCGAGGTCGCCGTGACCGCGAACCTGTGATCAGGCTTCGACGAGCTCGACGTGGTGTAGACGTGGCCGCAGTCGGGCGACTTCATGTCGCCGTACGCCGCCTTGTACGGCTTGCCCGGCTTGGTGCAGATGACCTTGGTGCCGTCACCCATGTCCCAGGTGATCTTGTGCAGCCGCGCCGTGGCGGTGATTGTGAGGCCACCTGCGGATGCGGAAGCAGTGATCGGACCGACGGTGTGACTGTCCGGGTTGGCTGCCCACATCCACACCGGCATCCCGACGATGCCGACGCTGCCGTCGCCCGGCCTGGGGGTGATGCCGATGTCGATTGCGCGGAGATCCATCTGCTCGATTGCGATCTGGGCGACCTCGCGTGGCGTCGGACCGTTACCGGAGTCAGGCGGAGGGTCCGCCGACCAGATCCAGATGAGCAGGTCGGGATAGTGCTGATAGCACTGGTAGACGGCCCCGTCACCGGGCTCGTGACCCTGCCGGCTTGGATCGCCCGCCGGAGGTTGAGGGTGAAGGAGTTGGATATAGCAGTTCCAGGTGTTGGACCAGTAGCCGTACTCGCTGTTGCACGGAACAGGACCGGGCGGCGGGTTGTGGATGTTCTGCGGCCGACCGTCCCACCAACACGACTTCCCCGAGCCGGTGTCCTTGGGGCCGTCGTCGGGGTCATCGCCGGGATTTCCCGGGGTGGCAGGGACCTCGATCCAGATCAGACACTTGCCCGATGTGGGGTCGACCTGCCCGCAAACGGTGTCAGCCTGCGCCGGGACAGCGCTGAACACAACCAGCCCCCCGCCGAGGACCGTGATCACGATGACGGCGATCAGGAGCCGGCGCATGGCTCTCGCTCCAGATCGGCGCCGCCCGACACCCGCCAGCCGTCCTCGGGGTCCGAGTGCCAGCTGTCGTTGGTCACCGTGTATCGAGTCCAGCCGACATCTTTGCGTTCGGGCGACACAGCGGACTTGCCGTTTGAGTCGATGATGTCCACTCCGCGCACGTCCCAACACAGGTCAATGAGCGCCGTCGCCGGGTTGTCGAGACTGATCGACTCGACCTTCACCTCGACAATCCTCGTATCGCCGATCTGGCTGAGACCGTCAGATCGCTGGCTCTTGAGCAGGTTCTGCTGAGCGGTGAGCTGGGTGCTCGATGCGACGGCATCTAGGGCGCTTGCGGGAACGGAGGTGTCCTTCCGAACGCGATCGACCGTCGCGAAGTACTCCCGCAGGACGGCAGACGCCGCCTCTGAAGCCCTCTCGGACTCAGATGGCGGCGTTGACTCAGTCACGCTCGGGGCCGGCGAGCTTGGAGTAGGGCTCCCGCTCGCTCCGGGATCATCGCCGTCGTCGGAACACGCACCGATAGCGACGACAACCAGTGCTGCCGCCGCTACGCGTGTGGCTATTCGATTGAGTCTCATAACCGGGATCCAGCGGCCATCCGCCAGAGTTCCTGGCGCGGTATGTAGATGGCACCTTGCCGACGGACCGGCGAGGTAGCTCTCGTGTTTCGCGTCATACTCGGGTATGCGGACTCTGCTGCCTCTCACTGTCATCCTGACTCCCTGATCGGTGGTCTTTCAGAGGGAAAGTGCTCTGCGGCCTCCAAACTCAGCCAGATCGGGCTCCGGGCCGCGGGGCCACCAGGAGCAACACCGTTAAGGTTTGACCCGTTGACTCGGGGGGGGGGGGGGGGGGGGGCTAACGCTCTCATCTTGGAGACGGACCGGACCCGATGGTCAACTATCCCGAGACCTCCTCCTACGCGCTGCTTACGCCTAGGTCGTCCAGCTCGTAAGTACCCCAATCACGACGAGTGCGGTCGACCACTCCAACCAACTCCAATCGCCTCTCCTTGACGTAGCAGCGACCTGGTGTCTCGCCTAGCCCACACGGATCTGCCTTCGAGACAAGCAACCGGGCCTCGGTCGTGGTTGGGTACTAACCGCGCTGCTCCATCACCAGGCCGCACGGCTCGTGGCACGGATGCCCGGCGTGCCACGACAGATGGCGCCACCGGGCGGACCGCAAATTCGGTGCGGGGTGGTGGACCGCTCAGGGCTCGCTGGCCATTTCTGGGGCCGCGTGGTCCTGGTCGTCGGAGGCCAACGTGTTAGCGATGAACTCGGTGACGACCGCGAATACCGAGCCCAGGACAACGGTCCACAGGGCGAGCACGAGGGGGTTGTCCCAGCTGATAGCGGTGATGGAGACGTCGGCGACCTGTACTGCGGCAGCGATCATCGCGAATCCGATGAACAGCCCGGGCGCCGCGCTGAAGACGGGGATCCGGCCTGACTGGGCCACGCAGAAGGCAGCGACTGCCACTACGGCCGCCGATCCCCAGGTGGACGCCTCGAAATGGACGATGATCGCGAAGGTGGCGGCACCGAGCAGGATGCCCCAACTGTTAGTGGCGAACTGTGCGCGAAGGGCTGCGGTGCCTGTACCGCAGAAGAAGTAGGTGGACCAGGCAAGAAAGACCAGCCAGGTCGGCACGTCGAGTGCCGAGGTGAGCGGCACTGACAAGCCAGCGAGCAAGCCGGCGGCTGTGGCCATGGCACTGGTGGGACTCACAATAGGAACTCCTTCCAGAAGCTTCTGCCCGGCTCAGGCCAGGCCGGAGGGGGAGACGATGATCTTGATGTGCTCGTCCTTGTTCCGGATGAGCTCTTCGAAGCCGTCTTCGATGACGTCTTCGAGCGCGACGCGCTTGGTGATCATGTCGGCGGGCCGGATCCGGGCGTCCGCAAGTGCTGCGATTACGCTGGTGTGGACGTCTGCGAATGCCAGCGTCGAGGCGATCTTCTTTCCACCCATGACCAGGAGGTTCATGTCGATCGCGACTGGTTCTTCCCAGATGGCGACGTTGAACACCGTGCCCTCAGGGCGTACCGCGTGGATCGCGGTCTCCAGGGTCTGTGGCAGCCCGGAAGCGTCGAAGGCGACGTGGGCGCCGAGTCCATCAGTGTGCTCGCGCACCTGCTCTGCGACGTCGACCTGACGCGGGTCGAACACCGCGTCGGCACCAAATGCCACGGCTTGTTCCTTGCGGCTCTCCGCGATTTCGCTGAGGCCGACCCAGCGTGCTCCGCTTGCCTTCAGGGTAAGGAGCAGTGCGAGACCGATCGGACCTGCGCCCACGACGAGCGCGGTGTCGCCGGGCTTGTAGCCCGAGTCTCGCATGGCTTGCCACGCGACAACGAGGGGATCGATCAGCACGCCCACGTCGGTGGGCACGGACTCCGGCAGGACGTAGAGGTTGCGAGCGTCAATGACCGCATACTCGGCCAGTCCGCCGCCGAGTCCCGAGAGCCCGTAGAACCCGATCTGCGGGCAGAGGTTGTGTGCGCCGCGCCGGCACTGGTAGCAGGTGTGGTCGCGCAATGTCGGCTCCACAATGACGGAATCGCCGACCGCAAACCCTTCGACGCCTTCGCCGATCTCCACCACAATACCGGTGAACTCATGTCCCATGGTCACCGGGAGGGATTCACCGGTCAGCGGGTGGGGATTCTCGGAGCCCGGGATCAGGATGGGACCTCCCAAATACTCGTGCAGGTCGGTGCCGCAGATGCCGCACCACTGGACCTGGATCTTCACGTGCCCTTCACGGACCTCCGGTTCCTCGATCTCGTCGATGCGCAAGTCCTTCGGACCGTAGTAACGCAGTGCCTTCATCTCTCCAACTCCATCCTTTGCCTCGCGGCGGTCATGTTCGAAGCAGTTGCCATCGCTGTGGCCTTGTTCTTGGCAACGATGGCGCTGAATGGAGTCCTTGAGAGGATCGCGGCACCGGTGGTCAATCAGTTCGGCACTGTGGGTCAAGTCGCTGGCGACGCCGATCAAAGCCTGGTTTGAAACGTGTATCGGCTGGTCCGGGAGACGTGCTCCGGACCAGCCGATGCGTGCGAATGGGCGTACATGAAGGTCTTGCCGCCGGCCGTTTATCCTCAGGTTGCAGGCAGCTGATTGACAACGACGTACTTGCGAGGGGCCTTGTAGGCAGCGAGTCGTGACCGCACATGGGCATCGAGACGCGCCTTGAGTGCGACGGCATCTGCCTCCCCGGACGCCACGACCGCAACGACTCGTTCGCCCCACTTCGGATCGGGTTCTCCGTGCACAAGCACGTCGTCGACCTCGTCGATCTCTCGGATCACCGCTTCGATCTCTGAGGGGTAGACGTGGTAGCCGGTGTTGATCATCCGATCGAGTCGCCCGCGCAGGTAGAGGTGTCCGTCATCGAGCATGCCGACGTCGCCGAGGCCGCACCACCCGTCGGGATCGGCGAACTCGTCCACCACCATGGCTGAGCGCACCGCGACCTCGCCGCCGCTTCGCAAGGCGAGCTCTAGGCCGGCCACTGGTTGCCCACAACTGGTGACGCGCGGATCGCCTTGAGCTATCGCTGCATGGGCTTGTTGGTCGAGGACAGCAAGAGGCCAGCCACCCTCAAGTCGGCCGTAGATCTGCACGAGAACGTCCGGCATGAGCGCGGACACATGCTGGAGCCGTTCGGCCGGCATCGGCGCGCCCCCGTACAGCAATCTTCGAAGATTGCCGAGGCTCCGCGGGCGCTCGTCTAGCTTGTCGGCGAGCCTCTCGACCATTGCGGTCACCATCATGGTTGAGGTGATCGATCCGTCTTCGATGAGGTCGAGCACATGGTCGGCGTCGAACTGTTCGAACACGTACTGGGCTAGGCCCATCCGCAGGAATGGGAACGACCCGACCAGCCCTGTGCCGTGCATCAGCTGTTGCACGGTCAGGAAGCACTCGTCTTCACCAAAGCCTGGACCGTAGGCCCCGGAGCGGTACAGTGCCGTGTTCAGCATCATCGTCGCTTCCCAGTTCCCGTACGAGATTGGGACGGCGAGCAGTTCCCCGGATTGCACGGCTCGGGGGTAGAGCAGGTAGGTGCGTTGACTCGGGACTGATTTCAGCGGCCCCCGGGCAGCACCGTGTGCCGGTGTGTCGTCGTCGTGAATCACGTCGACTGGTATGCCCTTAGCGTGGGCAGCATCTGAGATACGGCCCATGACTCCGGCGGCGGACCAGATGGCTTGCGCCTCGGTGACGGCGGCGCCCGGGTCGACTGGGACCCGGGTGCCGCCTACCCACTCGATGGCCAGGGCAGCCTCGAACGCTGCGATACTGTTGGTGTACCAGTACCCGATGGCACGCTCGCTCAGGCCCGCATCATGCAGGGCCCCCGCGACCTTTCCCACCGACTCCAGCAGCTCGTTACCTGTTCGGGAGTGTCCGTGGGTGTCGAACAGCAGAACCTTGTCGCCGGCAGCCTCAAGAGCCTCAGAGGTGGCTGTCATCGAGTGCCCGCGACCTGTTCGCGGAGAAGTCCGCGTTGCACCTTCGCTCCGCCCAGGACGGTCGGCAGCTCGTCCATGACCAGGATCCGGGGCACCTCGTGCTCCTTCAGGCCCGGCGCCGCGGCAGCCCTGATCTCCTCGCGGAGCTCCACAGTGTTAGCGGTGCCGGGCTTGAGGGCGACCGCGGCGATCACGCCTCCGTTGCCGTCGCTGACCACGCCGCAGTTGGCAACCGAGCGGTGGCGTAGGACTGCGTTCTCGACCGAGTGTGGGTACACCGTGCCTTCGGGCGTGGCGATGGAGTCGACGGCTCGGTCGACATAGTAGAGGAACCCGTCTTCATCGAGGTAGCCGATGTCTTCAGGTCGGAACCAGTCTCCGGGATGGAAGACTCGCTCGGTGCGGTCCGGCATGTTCCAGTAGGTGCTGGTCGACATGGCGCTTCGGACCACGATCTCGCCCAGTTGCCCGGTAGATGCCCGTTCGCCACGGTCGTTGAAGATAGCGACCTCGAAGAACGGAGATGCCGCCCGGCCAACGCTTCCCAGGCGTACGGGATGGTCGGTGACCTCGCTGGGGAGTAGCCGGGTGGTAACTGCGCCCTGCTCGGTGGATCCGAATCCGTGGCACCACACAGGGCCCAGCAGTTTTGTCACACGATCCAGAAGTTCAGGGCTGGCGAAGAAGATCACCAGGCGGGTAATCGTGTGCTCCACGCGGCCTCGGGCCTCGATGACATCGAGGATGGGGGTCAGCATCGGTGCCGGCAACAACAGGCCCGTCACTCCTTCGGCCAGGATCTCGTCCAGGACGGCTTCGGGGTCGAAGTCGGAGTCATCGACCAGGACAGTGCGTGCTCCGCGGAGCATGGGCGGGTACAACAACTGGAACCCAGTGGCCCACTGCAGCGCGTGCACATGCATCCACACGTCATTCGGGCCGAGACTGGACAGATCGCCATCAAAGGTGTCTAGGTGCAGCAGGTTTTGGTTCACCACTGCCGCCCAAGACCGATGGGTTACGATCCACGGTTTCGGTGTGCCGGTGGTGCCAGTGGTTGGCTGGATGAATGCGGGAGTGTCTTCGTCGACCTCCAAGTACCACGGCTCGTCGTCTCCCGCGGAGGTCACCTCGTCCCACGGAGTGGCCCAATCGGGGGCATCGGTGCCTACAGCGATCAGCCGGAAGCCTTCGAGCTGGTCGAGGCAGGACTCGACCAATGATGTGAATCGTGAGTCGAACACAATTGTCGACGACCCCAAGTGGGTGAGCAGGTCCACGTGGGTCTGCATCTCAAAGTGGCTGTGGAGGGTGACGCGCAGCAATCCAGCTCGCTCGAGACCCAGCCACAGGTGCACCGCCTCTGGGCGGTTGTACATCAAGACACCGACCACTTCGCCCTCAGCCAGGCCGACGTGGCGCAATCTGTTGCCGGCCCGGTTGGCCGCGCGATCGAGCTCGGAGAAAGTGGTGTGTTCTCCGTTGAACGTCAGGGCGGTAGAAGCCCCGAATCGTGTCGCAGCATCCACGGCCAGCATGCCTGCCCGTACCTTCATGTCCGTTCCTCCTTGAGCGTAGTGTTGCCCAATGATTGGAACGACTCGGGCCGCCTCAAGGGTGCTGGCGCTGCAGCGCAACGGTTCTGGCACGGAAAGTCAACGACGAGTTGTCCGCGCTGAGCACGACCCCGTACCGTCGAGTGATGGAGATCACTCTGTCAACAGGGCAAGTGCCCCTGAGCGATCGCAACGAGTTCTGGCGAAAGGTGGTCTGCCGCAGTTTCGTTGAACTCGAAGTCACCCACGACACTCTGCGCGACTACCGCGGAATGGTCCGAACCCGCACCTACGGGGATCTTCGAGCAACCCGCATTGCCTGTGACCCGATGATTGCTGCCCGGACCCCTGGCAACATTCGTCTCAGCGACAGCGACGATTTCTTGGTTGCACTGCAGATGCGGGGCCGCACGGTTGGATTTCAAGATGGACGGGAGATCCTTCTGCAGCCGGGTGACTTCGCCCTATTCGACAGCGAGCGGCCCTATCGGGTGGACTTCCAAGGTCCCCACTTTGATCACCTCGTGTTCCAACTTTCACGTCACCATTTGACGAGTATCGGTGTCGAGAGTCTGCGTGACAGCGCGCGGATCGTGCGAGGCGACACTAGCCGCGGCCGCCTGGTCGCCACCTATCTCATCAACCTTGCTCGAATGGAGACCCTCTACGACGATTCCGAACGCGGAAGATTTGGACAGGTCGCCATCGATCTCCTCGGATCAAGTCTTCGCTCCGAAGACATCCGCTATCCGCGAATCGAAACGGACGAGCTTCTCCGGCGAAGCAAGACATACGCCATGAGCCGCATCGCAGACCCAACCCTGGACCCCGCCGCCGTGGCCAACGCAATGTCAATCTCAGTACGGCAGCTTCACCGCGTCTTCTCGACGGAAGACGCCACATTTAGCGCATGGCTGCGCGAAACTCGCTTGACTCGGTGCTGGGAAGAACTGGCTGATCCGCTGCGCGTTGACTCCTCGATTGCTGACATCCGGATTCAAAACGGATTCAGGGATCCATCGGTCTTCAGCCGCACGTTTCGGCAACGATTCGGAGTCACCCCATCTGAACGCCGAGACGGGTCCTCACGAGCATTGCGGTAGTTGTTCGCGGTCCCCACACGGTAGATGTGGTTAGCCGTCTTGCTGATCAACGGCTTTGTGATCCGGCCTTGCCGAGTTGATGACGGTCCATTGGATGAGGTTGGTCCTAGTGGCATGGATTAGAAGTAGTTGGAAGGTTGGCCTTCGCGGGCACTGATGGGGATGAGGCCGACGGAGTCGATGCGGGCATCGCGTGGACGCCCACCGGTCTCGCACTTGATACCCCAATAGCCACCAAGGGCCGCTTATAACGACCAAGGGTCGCTAGGACGGCCGCCGGGCCTGGGCTTTGGCGGCGCCCCGTGGCGCCCGTGACGGAGCTATTGCTTGGGCGCTGACCCGGCCGCCCGGCCTTGGTCCTGATACCACCACTCAATGGGCGCCACTGGAGGGAGTGCTGCGATCAAGCGCGGGGCAGGCCGTCCTGTGCGCCGCGCTGTGGTGGGAATCTGGTGACGGCAACCGTCACCGCGGCAGCGGTAGCCGCTGCTCGACTGCTGGAGCCGGGTAGGAAGGTGACGGGTGAGTCCCGTCCGGACGAAGCGTTCGCTGGTCAATTGTCCGCCGAGCGCTTTGGGGGCAGTGTCCGCGACCGGCATACGCCTGCCTTGCTGTATGCGGTGATCTGGAGTCAGCGACCTGCAATATCGTGCTGCCCCGCTCCTCTACTGGGCCAATCGGGGTGCTGATTGTCGCACTTATCCCTCTCTCGCCGAGCTGGTTTCGGCCGTGCTGTCACCTCATCCTCCCCGCCAAACGTCTGGCAGATCGAGGGGGGTTCAGTGCGCACCTGAGCTTCGTGACGGTTTCGATGCGCGTGATGAGCGCTGGAGATGGTTATGAGTACCTGCTGCGTTCGGTCGTGGCCGGGGACGGGAACCGTTCGCTCTCGACGCCGTTGACGCGGTACTACGAGGAGGCGGGAACCCCTCCCGGCTACTGGCTCGGCACGGGTGTTCACGCCTTCGGTGACGGCCAACTGACGCCCGGTGCGACGGTTGGTGAGGACCAGCTCGCGCTGCTGCTCGGGCAGGGCCGTGACCCGATCACGGGCGATCAGTTGGGCCGGGCGTTCCCGAAGTACCAGTCCGTTGCCGACCGGATCACCGCGCGAGTCGCGGAACTCGACTCGGGGCTGAGCGGCGAGGAACGCGATGTCGAGATGGCGCGGATCGAGGCTGAGGAGACCGAGAAGGGCAAGAACCGTGCCGTGGCGGGTTACGACTACACGTTCTCGGTCCCGAAGTCGGTCTCGGTGCTGTGGGGCGTCGCAGACGCCGGTACGCAGGAGATGCTGGTCGAGGCCCACCATGCCGCGGTTGCAGAGGTCGTTGCGTTCCTGGAGCGCGAGGTTGCCGCCACTCGCGCGGGTGTTGTAGCCCACGATGGGGCGGTTGCACAGGTCGACGTGGCAGGTGTCGCAGCGACGGCGTACGACCATTGGGACTCTCGCTGTGGCGACCCGCAACTGCACACCCATGTCGTCATCAGCAACAAGGTGAAGACGCTGTTGGACGGCAAGTGGCGCAGCCTGGACAGCCGCCCGATGCACGCCGCCGTCGTTGCTCTCTCGGAGCACTACAACGCGGTGCTGGCCGACCGGCTCACTGGCACTTTCGGGATCAGCTGGGAGCAGCGTGCCCGTGGTGAGGACCGCAACCCGTCGTGGGAGATCGTCGGGGTTCCTGACCGGCTCGTGACCGAGTTCTCCGCACGCGGGCGGGCTATCGAGATCGAGAAGGACCGCCGCATCGCCGAGTACGTCGCCCGCTACGGACGGCAACCCTCACGCACCACCGTCATCAAGCTCCGCGCCCAGGCCACCCTCGCCACCCGGCCTGAGAAGCACGTCCACTCACTCGCCGAACTGACCGGAGCATGGCGCTCGCGGGCCGCACGGTTGCTCGATGAAGACCCGACGCAATGGGCACGCAACCTCGCCACCGGACCCCTGTCAGGATCGGCGCCGCAGGTGTTGCGTGCCAGTGACGTGCCCCTCGACCTTATCGGAGACGTTGGTACGCGGGTCGTCTCGACGGTGAGCGAGAAGCGCGCCACCTGGCGGCATTGGAACCTGTGGGCAGAGGCCGCGCGGCAGACGATGGGCTGGCGGTTCGCCAGCGTCGAGGACCGCGAGGCGATCACGGCCATGATCGTCGAGGCTGCCGAGGCGGGTTCCATCGCGCTCACACCGGGCGAGCTCGCGCTCAGTCCGGCGGAGTTCCGCCGCGAGGACGGGACCAGCGTCTTCCGTCCCCGCCACTCGGTCGTCTACTCATCGCTTGAGACTTTGGCTGCCGAGGATCGGCTGCTGGCAGGTGCTGAGGACCGCACCGCCGCTGTCGTTCCGGCCAAGGTCGTGCGGGCCGTCGCAGTTCGCCCGGCCGACGGCCAGCAACGGAGCGACCAGCGAACGGTTGCCTTGACCGCGATCGCTACTTCCGGCCGCCGAATCGACCTGCTCGTCGGACCTGCCGGGGCAGGGAAGACGACCGCGATGCGTGCCCTGCGCGGCGCATGGAGCACGGAGCACGGCACCAACAGCATCGTTGGTCTTGCGCCCTCGGCAGCAGCGGCGCAGGTGCTCGCGGATGACATCGGCATCGCGTGTGAGAACACCGCCAAGTGGCTCCACGAGTACGACAACCACCGCGCCGGGTTCGCCAAGGACCAGCTCGTCATCGTGGATGAAGCGAGCCTGGCCAGCACCCGTACGCTCGACCGGCTCGCTGCCGTCGCCGCCGAGGCAGGAGCCAAGCTCCTGCTGGTTGGCGATTGGGCGCAGTTGCAGTCCGTGGACGCCGGAGGCGCGTTCGCGCTGCTCGCGTCCGCCCGCGACGACACCCCTGAACTGCGCGACATCCACCGCTTCGCCCACGAATGGGAGAAGACCGCCTCCCTCGACCTGCGCGACGGACGCGTCGAGGCAATCGGCACCTACTCCCGAGAGAAGCGCCTCCGGGAGGGTACGACCGACGAGATGATCGACGCCGCCTACCTGGCCTGGCGCGCTGACTCACAAGCCGGACTCGCCAGCGTGCTGGTCACCGAGTCCAGCCAAGCCGTCGCAGCCCTGAACGCCCGAGCGCGGGCCGAACGAATCCTCGACGGCGAAACCGACGCCACCCGCGAAGCCGTCCTCGCCGAAGGTGCCCGGGCCTCTGTCGGTGATCTGGTCATCACCAGGCAGAACGATCGCCGCCTGCGGTCGCTTCGTGGAGGTTGGGTCCGCAACGGCGACCGATGGAAGGTCACCGATGTCCGTCCCGACGGCACCCTCGTCGTGCGACGCCAGGGACTCCGCTGGGCAGCCACCGTCGCCCTGCCGGCCGACTACGTTGCCGAGCACGTCGACCTCGGATACGCCATCACTGCCCACCGTGCCCAAGGCATCACCGTCGACACCGCTCATGTGGTCGTGTCCGCGACCACCACTCGGGAGAACCTCTACGTCTCCATGACCCGAGGCCGGGACTCCAACATTGCTTACGTCGCCCTCGACAAGCCCGACGACAGCCACGCCGCACCGTACCCCGACGACGTGAACGCCCGCACTGTTCTCTACGGCGTGCTCCAGCACTCCGGCGTCGAACTGTCGGCCCACCAGATGATCGAAGCCGAGCAGGAAGCCAAGACCTCCATCGCTCAGATCGGTGCCGAGTACGACACCATCGCAGCCGCCGCACAGCGCGACCGCTGGACCCGGCTCGTGCGGGCCAGCAACCTCCCACCTGAGCACGTCGAAGCAGTCCTCACCTCGGATGCCTTCGGGCCGCTCACCGCTGCGCTCCGTCGTGCCGAGGCCATCGGGCACGACGTCGACCAGCTCCTCCCGAAGCTCGTCGCACGACGCTCCCTCGACGGTGCCGTCGACGTAGCCGCTGTGCTCCAGCACCGCGTGGAGCGTGCCGCCAAGCAGCCGCCCGGTGGCCGTCGCCGCAAGACGCCCGCACTCATCGCCGGGCTCATCCCCGAAGCGCAGGGTGAAATGACCTCCGAGATGCGTACCGCGCTCGACGAGCGACGCGAACTCATCGAGACCCGCGCGCACGAACTCGCGGAGCGTGCGGTCGCTGCTCGAGCGCCTTGGCTGCACAAGCTCGGTCAGCCGCCTGTGAACTCGCGCGCGCGGCGCCGCTGGCTCCAGCAGGTCGCCACGGTTGCCGCTTACCGGGATCGCTACGGCATCACCAGCCCCTCGATGCTCGGACCACAGCCCCAGAACGAGGCACAGCGTAACGACGCTGCCCGCACCCGGTCCGCTGCCGAGCGCGCCAGCCAAATCGCACGCAAGACGTCCCCACAGGCAACGACGAGCGCAAGTCGCACTATCGGCCTGTAGCGGCGCGTCACCCCGGTTCTCGCACTTTGTCGGCAGGGTGGCGTATCGTCGTAGACGAGGCAGCCTTCACGCGGCGCCGACGCTCTCACAGCGACGGCATTGACCCTCCGAAGTCGGGATGGTCCTTCAAGGTTCTTGCTGCCGGACCCTACGAAAGGACTGTCCAATGTTCCGGCTCATTGTGAACCTCAGCACGCGAGTCCGCTGGTTCCTGCGCTGCTACGCACCCAGCAACATTGCACTCGACGCCATCCGCACCCGGCGCGGTCACAAGTGGGGCATCCCTGCTGCGTTGGTGCTGGTGCCCACCTACCTCTTCGCGGCGAGCTTCACCTCCGCCCTGATCGCGCGCGGCTCGCCGGGCTGGCTCAACATCGTGGTCCTCGTCCTGATCTGGAACACCCTCAAGTTCGCTGTCATGGCCCCGGTCAGTGTCTGCTTGCTGCTTCGGGCACAGCTGGCGGAGCGGTCGCTGCGTCGGCGTTATCAGTTCGTCACGATGGGCTACGCGTCCGGCCGAGGCGGCCACTCTTCGGTCGGAGGGATTCCCTAGACTGCACGAAGACCGTCCAAGTCAGTCAGAAGGGGGTACCGTGGTCGACGTCATCGCCCGGCGCGGCTCCCACGCCAGCCCGTTGCGATACCCAGGCGGCAAGGCGACGCTCGCTGGCTTCTTCGAGACCACCATCAACGCGCTCGGCCTCCACAAGCCGACCTATATCGAGCCTTACGCCGGAGGGGCGGGGGCCGGCCTTGAACTCCTCCTCAAGGATGTTGTGGGAATGGTCGTGATCAACGACCTTGACCCCGCGATCCACGCCTGCTGGAAGGCGATGGTGAAGGACTCGGATGCGTTCCTCCGCCTACTCGAGCGTGCTCCATTGACGATCGACGAGTGGAAGGCGCAGCGCGAGGTCTACCGCCGTCGTGACGACGCCGAGGTCGACCCCCTGGCCTTGGGGTTCGCCACCTTCTACCTCAACCGCACGAGCCGCTCCGGGGTGCTCGGGGCCGGGGTGATTGGCGGGTTCGCCCAGGCGGGGTTCTACAAGATCGACGCCAGATTCGACAAGGAAGTTCTCCGGGGCCGCATCGAGAAGATTGCCGAGCTCAGCGGAAAGATCCGCGTCACCAAACAGGACGGAGCGGCGCGCCTTCGCGAGTATCTCCCCAAGGAGAACGTCTTCGCCTACGTCGATCCGCCTTACGTCGAGAAGGGCAGCTCGCTCTACATGAGCGCCTTCAAGGAAGACGACCACATGGCGCTCGCGAAGGTCCTGAACGGCTACGCGAACACTAACTGGGTTCTGACGTACGACGTCGCCGACCTGATCAGGAGCCTCTACAAGGCTCGGGATGTCTCGGAGTTCCGGTTGCTGTACTCCGCGCACTTGCGGGGCACCAAGGACGAGCTCAAACGCACGGCAGCCAGTGAGCTGATCGTCCTGTCGAACCCCGTGTCTGACGCACTCATCTGAAGGTCAGCGCGACCCGACGAACGGTCCGGTCTGCCGAATCTGACTGCGGGTGGGCAGCCCCAGAGACTGCTGTACCAGCGCACGGAGGACGGACTGGCCGACGCCCAGTGGCAGCGAGGCGGCCGAGTGGGCGAGTGCCACCGGGATGACCGCGTTCTCGTAGAGCCGTGTCTGCACATGGTCGAGCACCTCGCAGACGGGACGGAGCGTGGGGTAACTCGACCAGAGCTCGCCGTCGGGGTCTCCATAGGGCGTGACGCCCGGCTTCGGAGGAACGGTGAACACGATGATGCCGCCGCTATGGGTGCGGTAGATGAAGCGACGGCCATAGAACTCGTCTGACCCATACGGTGTTGGCGGGCCGTCCCGTGATCCGGTTGATGTACTCGGTGGTCGGGAGCATGACGTGTCCCGGCCCGATCAGGTGCGAGATGAGCTGCGCGTGCTCAACGAAGGTGCCGGACTTCTCGACGCCGACGACCAGCGGCGCAGCAGGACGGTTGTTGGCGGCGCACTGTTTCGCAAACTCGGCGAGGTAGTCCTGGAAGCGCCGCTTCAGAGGGGCAACGGTGCCGTGCAGGCCCAAGGGGCCGTCTGTAATGAACAGCGTCTTGCCTAAGACGTCGTAACTGTGCGGGTCCTCGAACAGCAACTGCATGTAGCCGAGTGACGTCAAGCGCTCGGCGACCAGCATCATGCGCGTCAGCGAACTGCGGTTGGACCCCTCGGGCATGTACTCCTCCTCGGTGCGGAGCACGTCACCGAGGTAGATCTTCTGCCCACACTCGGGGCAGTTGGTCCCGCCCTTGGGGATGTCGATCTGCCCGCCGGAGAGCTGCGCGTCCTTCGCGCCGCACGAAGGGCAGCGCCGAAGTGGTGCAGTAGTCGCTGGGGCATTCGGCGATCCGTGGAGTGCCAAGAGCATGTCGGCGAGCGTCTGGTCGGATGCCTGATCGAACTTCGTCTCATGGAGGAAACGGTCCAACTCCTGCCTCCATGTGTCGACGCCCGTGGACCCCGGAATGACGAGACCGGAGCCCGGCAACGCACGGTCGAACGCCGCGTGCTGGTGCGACTCGCGCAAGAGATGCGGGTCAACGAAGTCGCCTGCGCCGGCCTGATGGAGCTTCTCGAAGTCGACGAAAGATGCGGCGACCCGGACGTACCCGACCTTGATGGTCGGATGCTCGCGCGTCGCCTCGACCTCGGTGTCCGAGCCGTCGACCGTGATAGCGAACCGAACGCCGTCCGAGATCCCAGCGTTGTCGAGTTCCTCGACGGGGCGACACAGCGAGGTCACGCGGTTCTCGTCAGCAGGAGTCGCCTGTGCGACCTCCCACCGTGAGAAGGCATCGTGGACAGCTTGACTGTTGACGACGGGGACGTGGCCCAGCCGTGAGGCACGCTCAGAGGGATACGGCACGCTACTTGACCTCAACTACCGGAAGGCCCGCGGCGGCACGGGCAGCGTTGATCATCGCGTGGTCGAACTTCGCAACCTGCACCGGAACGATGTACTTGCCGGAGTAGGTCTTCATTCGGACAAAGCCCTGATCCTCCACGCGGCGGATGCTCTCAGCCCAGGTCTTGAAGTCGTAATAGTGCGAGAGCTCGCGCGTCTCGTTGTCTGAGTTGAGGTGCGCGACGAGCCAGTTCGACGTGTTTGACAAGATCCGCTGGTCGACGCTGGAGACCTCCTGCGTCGCGTAGACCAGTCCGATCTGGTACTTCGCTGCCTCCTTCGACAGACGGACCCACGGGTTACCGGCCACGTCCTTTGCGCCACGCTCGAAAAGGTTGTGGGCCTCCTCCACGACGATCTGGAAGGGCACCGCGTCCTGGCCCGACCGGAAACGCTCATTGGCGCGGGACAACAAGAAGTTCACCGTGTTCTCTGAGATCGTCTTCGAGACGTCACCGGTGCCGTGGGCAAGATCGACGATCGCCAGACGCCCTGCCTGCATGTCGTCCCAGATCTGCTCCTCCACGCGCTGCGTCGCGCTGGTCGAATGGAACTCACGAAGCTGCCGAATCGCAGCCTTGCCACTGGCACGGTTGTTGAAGTCGGCGATGAACTTGAACGGAGTGTCGCCACCCGTCGAGCGCTGATTCCAACTGCCGTCATTCGCCATGTGCAGCATGACGCGCTTCGCAGCCTCCGGAGTCGTGGCGCGGTAGTTGCTACCTGCCTTGACCACAAGCCCAGGGTTGGCCGTGTTGAAAGCCTGATATAGGGGGTCGGTCCATCCGAACTCAAGACCGCCCGCCGCAAACGAGGGCGCCGAGATGCCGCACTCTACGAGCAAGCCGTACATCCCCAGGACGGCCTTCGTCCAAGTGATCCAGTCGCCACGGTCAGCAACGCGATCCGGCTCGGTCCAGTTGATCGACGTGAAGGTCTTGACGTAGGCGTAGGTGCCGAACTGGTCGTTGACGACGGAGTTGACGAAGTCGACGACGGCATCGAAGTTGGCCGGGTCGAAGAAGTTCATGGCCAGCGGCAGCACCTGCGGATCGGAGCCGTTCGCGCCAAGTCGGTAAATCCTCACCCTGTTCTCATCGCCGAGCAGCCGCAGGCCGGTTTGATCCTGCTCATTCACGTTCGCGTACTCACCCTGGGGGTCAAAGATGAGTTGTCCCACCAACGTCCCGGAGTTCGCCGCCTGGGTCGCGATGGCTGTCACGAGGGTCTTGATCGTGTTGGACTTGCCTGTGCGGGTCATGCCGAAGACGGCGGTCTTGCGCGAGACGAAATCGCCGATGTGTACGTGGACAGCGGCGTTGTCGGTCCCAGACTCGCGAGCACGACGCCGCGTCGACGCGAAGCGGACGGCCCCAAGGGTGAGGAGGTCGTCGCCGTCCGGCTCGGGGTACGAGGCGATCCACGAGAGGACGTCTGGCGAGGGCAGGAACACCTGGTAGCGCGCAGACGAGACCACGTTGTCGATGTCGGAGCCGAACTGGATCTTCGTCTCGTTGCGGTCGACGTAGAACGTGCCGATGACGTCGCAGTCGAACGCTGACTGCTGGAGCTCGTTGCGGGTCAGCTCGTCGGTTACCTCGTCGAAGCCCTTGCCCGAGTCACCGGCGTCGCGCACGACGGCGAGCCGTGTCTGGACGAGGTCGGACTCGTTGGGGAGAGGAGCGGTGCCGCTGACGCGCAGCAAGATCAGTTCCTCATCGTCGAGTGCGAAGCCCTCCGCTGTCTGCGCACCGGCTGCCGCCAGGAGAAAAGCGCCGTGCGGCACGCCGCCGGCCTGGGTCTTGCGCCAGTCGTCGGTCAGAACCACGGCTCGGGCGTAGTCCAGGCGGAAGATGCCACCGACAGCCTTGCAGCCGGAGTTGACCAGGGTTGCAAGTGGCGTAGAGGCGCGCGAGGACTCCACGATGGTGGAACTGATGCTCATGGCTCCAACCCTAGGGGTGGGGTCCGACAGAATCGGGGACCGGGACATTGGGGCTCCTTGATGGTGTTGTCGCTGGTCAGGCGACCTTGGCGTACGGGTGTGCTTTGACCAGTCGCCCGATGCGCCGCCACGGATTCGGCAAGAGCATCTGCTCAAAGAGGTGAGGGTCGACTCCGTAGTAGTCGTAAACGCCACCGCCGCGGAACTGGACTCGCAAGGTGCGCATGGTCGGCTCGTACCCGACGCTGAGGACATTGGTCGAGGTTGCGGGGTGCATGGTCATGCTGAGTCCTTCCGCGTGCCTTTGGACGGTCGGCGGTGGCGGTTAGCGGCACAAGGGCCGCTAACCGCCGGACGCCTACTTCTCGTTGCGGACGCCCTTGTGCTGCTGGGTGCTCCCGTTCATGATTCGGCCGGTGGAGGTGTCGCGCTTGAACCAGGTCTGGCCGACCTTGAACTCGCTGCGCCCCTTCACCGCACCGACGCGGTGGCCGCGTCCGGTGTTCTTCGCCATGTGCTTCTCACCTCGATTCCGAGAGCCGCCCGAACGTCGTGGCGTCCTCCCACCTAGTAGTCGAGGTGGCGTGGGGTCGAGTTAGCGGCAGGCCTCGCAGAGCCCGTTCTTATCGAGCAGATGAGGCAGGTACTGCATGAAGCAGGACCCGGCGCAGAGAACCTCGGCCGCCATCTGCTTCTGGCACCGGCAGTTGCCGCACGTCGGGCAGTAGCCTTCGCCGCATGTGCCGCAGGGCCATCCCCGGAACTTGTGCAGTTGCCCGCAGCAGTTGACCGCCAACTCGGGCCGCTGGTCGAACTCGCGCCTGGTGGTGGGGTGGAACCGCACCGCCTGCCAGAGATCATCGGCGGAGAGGACGGCGATCGTCCGGCGGGAGTCCGCGACGGCGTCGATGTAGAAGTCGGCGCGCTCGCCCCAGGGCATCGTCCAGAAGGTTCGCTGGCGAAGGGTTCCGCCCGGGCGGATGTTGCGCAGCGGGTGTGCTGTGGGGAGCGGCTGCCCGGGCCACGGGTAGACCTTGGGCCACCCGTGCTCGTCGTCCGGTCGGACGCTCGCATAGAGGACCTCGTCCTCGCCGCATCTGGTGACGAGGACAGCGCCCAGGCCGGGCAGGCGGTCTTTCAAGGCGATCACACATGCGTGGATGCTGGCGTTGGTGGCGTCATACAGGTCGGTGACGTGTCTTGCCTCCACGGCGGTGGTGGTCACGACACTCGTGAGCCGGTCGTCGGGCAGAAGGAGGAGCCGGGCGATCCGGTCGCACACGGACTCCAGCAGTTTGGCGGCGTCATCGAGGTCGGCGAGCGCGTCGTAGATGGCGTCGGCCTGGTCGACCAACCAATGCCCGAGTTCGTGGGCAAGCGTGAAGTTCTCGCGACGGTTCCCTGTGCTGCGGTAGAGGATGACGCCGTCGTTGAGGTAGGAGACTCCATCGCAGACCCCGCCGTCGGCCCGGGCGTCGTCGAGGTGGTCGACTGCCCGGACAGTCAGCTTTATGTCATTGCGAAGTGTGCCGAGAGGATCGCCGGCGAAGCGGGCAGCAATCTCGTCCGCGAGCCCGGCGAGGGCAATCGCGGCACATTCTTCAACGACCCTCGTCACTTCGCGACTCCAGCGCTTCGACCAGTGCTTCCAGCGACGCGAGCATCTGCTCTTCGCTCGGCGTGCTACCTCGGAAGACCGAAGCGGCCAGCCTGGCCTCCAGCGCCGAGGCTCCCAGATTCATGGTCGTGCCGCGCAGCAGTGCCCAACGCTCGGCCAGCGCTTTGAACGCAGGCGACGAGGTCACTGACTGGAGGGCTCGGTGTGCGGGCGATTCGCCACGATCGACCGTCAGCTTGTCGGCTGTCGTTCCGGTCACCTCGGCGATCGCTTGGATGAGGGCAGGAGGTACGGATACGTCACCCCGGTTCTGCCAGTTGAAGACATCGCGGGTCGCGACTTCCCAACCGCGATCCGTGAGCTTCTCGGCGAGGGAACTCGGCTTGAGCCCGGCAGTCTGCATGGCTTGCTTGAGAGCGCTGTCGCTCAGCGAGCGGCTGCTATCCGGCACCAGCCCGAGCATGGCCGCTACAGGGTCCTGCTCCAACGGCGGTGCGCCGTGGGCCGCCTCCCAGAGCAGGTCGGCGATGTCGAGCAACTCGACCGCCTCGGGGACGAGAGCAGGCGCAAGGTTGTCTCGGGAGCGCTTGAAGCCGGCAACGTGGTCGTCGACCAGCTTGGCAAACTCTTCCTCCCAGCGGTCGTCCGTCATGGTTTCACTCCCTCCTTCTCTAGGGCTTCCTTCAGTTCCTTCAATGCCTTGGTCGCCATCTGGCTGATGCGGGCGGGTGAGACGCCGAGGCCAGCAGCGACTTCCTCACGGGGGCGTCCCTTGGCGATGTACTCCCATGCGACATGGCGGTGGCGGTCGTCGAGGAGCGCCACCTTCTCCCTCAGCGTGATCGCGTCGAGGACGTCATCTTCCAGAGTCGCGGGGGATGCTCCATCGTGGTCCTCAAGTTCGCTCGCAGACGTGCGCTGCACGGCGGCGGATTTGAGGACGTCCAGAGCGCGCCTCTTGGTCGTCTCGACCATCAGCGCTTCCCAGTTCTTGACCCCCGTGGGCGGCTTCTTCATCAGGGACTCCATCGCCATCATGACGACGTCGGCGGGATCGACAGCCCGGCCTGCACCCCGCAGGGTGCGTGCGGCGACCCCATACATCGCGCCGCGATGCTTCTGAAATAGGGCCGCCCAATCCGGTGGCGGAACTTCGGTCACGTCTCCCACTCCTCTGAACTTACCGGCGGTTGAGCCGGTACTTGGTAGTCGAGGCTGGGACGTGGCGAGTTAGCTGTGATGCCCAGCCAGGTTGTTCAACCTGGTGATGGGTGCGGCCTTCCCGATTGCTGAGTGGGGCCGGTGGTGGTTGTACTCGTGGACCCATGCTGGCAGAGCCGCAAGTCGGGCTGACTCGGAGCTGTAGAACTTCTTGAACGCCCAGCCCTCGGCCAGGGTCCGGTGGAAGCGCTCGATCTTCCCGTTGGTCTGCGGCCGATACGGCCTGGTCTTCTTCGGCGTGATGCCGAGGTCGGTGCAGGTCTGCTTCCAGAGGTTCGACTTGTAGCAGCTGCCGTTGTCACTGATCACGCGTTTGACCGTGACGCCACGCTCGGCGAACCAGGCGACCGCGTTCTTGAGGACCTCGGTCGCGGTCTCCTTCGTCTCGTCGTCACGGGCCTCGACGTCGGCGATTCGGGAGTGGTCATCGATGACGGTGTGCAGGTAGCAGGTGCCGATCACCGGGTCGCGCCACTTGTTGCGCGGCTTGCCGGTCCGTTCGACCGTCGCAGCGCGGTTCGTGTAGCCCTGCTGACGACCGACGTAGCGCCAGCCGCCGCCGTCGGGGATCTTGCCGAGCTTCTTCACGTCGACGTGGATCAGGTCGCCGGGCTTCTCGTGTTCGTAGCGGCGGATCGGCTCGCCCGTGGCACGATCGATGTGACTGAGCCGGTTGATTCGACAGCGCACGAGGACTGCGTGGACCGTCGAGGACGCCATGCCGAGCCGGTCGGCGATCTCGACCGGTCCGAGTCGCTGTTTCCAGCGAAGGTGGACGATCTTGCGCACGACCGGTGCCGGTGTTCGATTCGGCTGTCGGTGTGGGGCTGAGGACCGGTCGAGCATGCCGTCCGGGCCTTCTTCGCGATAACGGTCGGCCCATTTCTTCGCGGTGCGCCAGGAGACGTCGTAGCGCTCGGCTGCGCGGGCGGGCGACCAGCCGGCGTCGACGATAAGTCGTGCAAGCCGGAGTCGGGCGCGCGGGGTCAGGGCGGCGTTGGCATGGGTAGCGTGGGACACGAAGGCCTCCTTGGTGGCGGAGCGGTTCCTTAGACAGCTCCACTCCACACCGGGAGGCCTTCGCCCATCTACAAGTCAGACCGTGTCGTCGCAGGTCCTCGACCAACGTGCCTGGGCATCACAGTTAGCGCGCCGCCGGCCCGAGTCCGAGCTCGTCTGAGCTGGGAGGGACCAGCTCGTCGGGTTCTGTAAGGAGCGTCGTGCCACGCAGGTGTGCCGCCCTTGATCACCGTCGTGGTCGGCAGACTGCTCCTGCGACGAGTGGGTGCCCTCGACAGATGGGGATTCGATAGGTGGCCACGAACCGGCCACTTATGGTCGGTCACAATCCCATGCTGGTCCGTTACACTCCAAAGTGGACTGTGAGGTCTTCCCGTGTAAACCCGAGGGGACCCACGATCCTCCGATCATTTCCGTAGTGGCCGATCTCGTCCAGAGGTCGCAGGTTCAAATCCTGCCCCCGCTACAATGTGTGATGTCTCAGGACATCGGAAACTCCCGGACCTACAACTTGTAGGTCCGGGAGTGGTCATTTCGGGGTCGTGCGGGTGGGTCCGCGGGGTGCTCCGGTGGGTTGGTAGTCGCGGTTGGGATCGATGACGAGCTCGCGGAGCAGCTCGCCGGTGGCGGCGTCGATGACGCGGACGTCGAGGTCGTGGACGAGCAGGATG